>NZ_AUFI01000010.1:0-212885 GCF_000426425.1 Bifidobacterium thermacidophilum subsp. thermacidophilum DSM 15837 | reverse complement strand
TCCGTGCACCACCAACCGCCTCGAGGGCGGAATCAACGCGCCGATCAAACGCATGCTCGTCAATCACCGCGGCCTTCCCGGACGACACCGCGTCCTCGCGTGCGAATGGGCATGCTACATGAAGAGCGCCAAGCCGGACCCCTACCGCTTCGCCATACCGGATGACACGACACCACCCGCCCACGCCGAAACAGACGAAACCCCCGGCGGAGACGCCCCGGAACCCGGCACCTCAATCGAATGGACAGACCTGCACATGCCCGTCTTCAACACCTGAACGAGAAGTCTAAAGCAATAACTTTGGTTCCTATATGCCGACATCTACCCCTTCGGGGAAATAGATACCTTTGCAGTCGTCATAATCTTTTTGGTTGGTAATGTGGTATTCGACTCTCATACTTTTCTCTCTATGTATCAATCTGAAATTATAGGACCGACATGTATTGATATATATTCATTGCTGCATTATTGATAATTTGGAATCTGATTATACCTTTCTTGCTCCCTGACTAAGTTGTTTTCGTATTTCGCTGTGTCTACAATCATCCGCATGGATTCAGATAAGTTCTGCTTCGCTGCCAACAGTCTCGTCAGGATCAGTGCCGAGGAGGAATCTGCGCTAAACAAACGCGACGGTATTGTCCCGTGGGATGATGCAAAAGCGGCGTGGGTAAACGCGAGATTCAAATACGCGCTCGAGCATGGGACTGATTTCAATCAGTTCGAGGCTGGTGAAGAATATGATCGGCTTCATGCCCAGGGCAAGGTTTAGGGGCTGGTCGTCTGTGGTCGCTTGAGCGCCGTCGCGTTCTGTTTCCGGCTGGTAGTTGTGCCACTTTGCAGATGGTATGTGACTCGGGGGTAACTTGACGTGAGGCGGGCGAGTAGAAGGCATTAAGAGAAAAAGCGGACTGCCGTGATGCCGACAGTCCGCCCCGAAACGCCCCGGCCGAACCGAAAGCGTGTCTACGTTCTGGAAACGACAATACACCCGTTACTAACAGTGCTCAAATGCACTGTGGTATGGGTCTGCGTAATCACCATATGCTTAGTCCAGGCTGGTTTTTCCCATCACGTGTGTTCGCGTATTGCATGCGCATATTTGGAAAGTCCCACAGCGGCTCAGTATCGGCTTGTTATTGGCATTGCGTAGCTGTAACGGCACGTTGTATAGTCGGGGTGCCGCATGGACTGCATCCATCCGCGAAGACAAAGCCATTGTCTTTGCCTGCGCGTGAACATTGGGTTATCGCTTAGCGAGGATACGGGTTTTCATACTTATGCCATGCTATGATTTGATGAACTATATTCTAGGATCCGATAGTGGAGAGGGTGGTGAACATGCAGTCGAAAGATGTCGCCGCATGGCTGATTTCGCATCATGGCAATGATGCTGAGCTGTCCAATCTGGTACTGAACAAGCTGTGTTTCTATGCCCAAGTCGAATCGTTGAAGCGCGATGGGTTGGCGCTGTTCAGTGACGCTATCGAAGCTTGGGAGTACGGGCCGGTATGTCCAAACGTGTACCACGAATACGAGAGGTACGGCAGGCAGCCTGTTCGACAATATCTGGGCGAACCGCCAAGTCTTACAGATCGTGAGCAGTCCGTTCTTGAGACATTGTGGCGTGATTACGGTTGGCTTTCGGGATATGATCTCGTTCGTCTGTCGCATCAGCCGGGAGGTGCATGGTCAAAGGCATATCGGAAAGATATGGATGTCCGGATTGACGATGATTTGATTCTGCATTCTGCGGATATCAAGGGCTTTGATCCTGAGTTCACACTGGTTGGGGCAATTAAGCATGTCACCACAAAATATAAGAACACGTTACGATTGTTGGAGAACACGTGACTGCCGGTTCTCGGGGGTATGCTCCGATTTCCATGAGTGATGAGGCAATTTCCATGTTGGTCTCATCACTCATGGATATCCACCGGGAAGTAGTAAAAGAGCGCGGATTCAGCTTAGGGGCACGGATTCCCGATGCCGTGCGTACCCAAATTGAAGGCAGAATAGAGTCGGTTATTCTCTCGTCTTTCGGTGATCATTTTGGAACTAAACCCGCTGATCGGTTCAGCGCTATTTTTGAGCAAATGGCTCATTTTGCCTACCACATGGCCAAAGGGCACATTTTTGCAGATGGCAATAAACGAACGACGATGGTCTCGTGCTTCTCAATATTGAAATCTGAACATATTGAGACAACAACGCAAGATGCTGTTGAGACACGAGAGAACGAGGTATATATATACATACAACAGCTAGTCACTGGGGAAACAGGAGAGAAGGATTTCAGTGACTTCCTGCGTACGCATTCGCAGAAAATGGCGTCAACGGAGGAATTCAAGAGAGAGTGATGCGGTTGGGGCCATCATCAAGAATCAGGAGGGTCCGCCAGTTAATTTCCTGTACGCTTGCGTGTTATGTTGATATACGGCTCTGGTGTCGCACGGTGACTTGGTAATGTCACTCCCGGGGACTTTCACTGCAGGTATCTGGCTTGCGGTGTGAGCGTGGTGTCGCACAGCGGGCAGATAACTTCCGTAGTGAGGACATATCGTCGGTTATCTTGCCGAAGTGCGACTGCTGCATCGCACTGTGGGCCGATAGCGACAATTGGTAGGCCATCCCAATCGTAATCTCGCCGCGCTGTGACCGCAGAGTTGCACGCCAGCGCCGATGCCCCGTCCACCGTTTCTGCCAGTATCGACCACAGCATGTCTATCACAGGATTGAATCTGTCACATATCACCTACACGTACCTCGGGGCGCCGGAACCGATTTTCGAAGACGTTACCGTCACGTTTGCGCCCGGCTGGACCGCCGTGCTTGGCGACAACGGCATCGGCAAATCCACACTCATGCACATCGCACGCGGCGCGCTCACACCGGAACGCGGGCAAGTCAGCCCGTCCGGCGCGGTTATCGCCTTCTGCCCGCAGGATGTCGCCGTCGTGCCGGCCAATCTGGATGATTTTGCCGGCGACTGGAGCCCGGAAACCATAGCAATCCGCGACACGCTCGGCATCGCGGACGACCGGCCATACCGGTACGACACGCTCTCGGGCGGCGAACGCAAACGGTTGCAAATCGCGTGTGCGCTCGCCCTGCAGCCTGACGTACTGATCCTCGACGAGCCGACCAACCACGTCGACGCGCCGACACGCGATACCATCGCGCGGGCCATGCTTGATTTCACTGGGCAGGGCGGTGGTGCCGACTCGCCTGCATCCGTGCCTGCCGCGCTTCCAGCACCACGACGTGGACGCGTCGGTATCGTCGTCAGTCACGACATTGAACTCATCGACCAGGTCGCCATGCGGTGCGCCTGCTTCGAACGCCGTCATATCGGACACAACAACGTGACTCAGGTCATCGTGCGTCCCGGCAACTACACGGCCGCATTCGCCGACGCGCAAACCCAGCAGGCGGGCGAACAGCGGGCGCTCGAACAGGCGCACAAGGAAGCCGCGCGATTGCAACGCGAAAGCGCATCCCGCAGGCATGAGGCGGCGCTCGCAGCGACATCATGGCGGGCGAACCGCAGCATCGACCGCAAAGACCATGATGCACGCAACGCCGCCAAACTCGCCAAAATGACCAGTGTCGACGGCTCCGCCGGCTCAGCGCAGGCGCGCCTCGACGCCCGGGTTGAGGCCGCACGGCAGACGGCGGACTCCATCACGGTCGCCGCGAAACGCTACGACGGGGACCTGACCGCATTCGCCAGCATCGAACCCAGCCATGCGATGGAACTCGTCCGCCTAGACGCGGGTGTTATTCCGTTCGGGGAAGCGGCAGTGCAGGTTTTGGCGCAATCTAGCGACCGTGTTATTGGTGTAAGCGGTAAGAGCGGCAATGCGGCGGAATCTGCAAGGTCAAGGAAACCGACTGATATCAAGCAATCGGCGGGTATAACAGAATCAGCGTCGGATATCCCCGTGACCGCACACGCCTGGCACACCCCGGACGGCGTGCAAATTCCGATGCTCAGCGTCGGCCCGAACGACCATATCGGCATCATCGGGCCGAACGGCGCCGGCAAAACAACCATCCTCAACGCGCTGCTCGCACGACTCGACACACAGCCATTCGACGTGCCGCGGCTCGTCATCGCGCAGAACACCTCAAGCGACGACGCGCACGCCGCGCTCGACCAGCTTGCGCAACTCACTTCTGCCGACCGTGGCGACGTGCTCTCAGCCATGGCCCAGCTCAACGCCGACCCCGACCGCATCCTCGCCGCCACCAGCGAACCCTCGCCGGGTGAACTGCGAAAACTGCTCCTGTGCCTCGGCGTCACGCGTCACCCGCATCTGATTATCATGGACGAACCGACCAACCACCTCGACCTGCACTCCAGGCAGGCGCTCGCCCGGGCGCTCGCCGCGTACCGTGGGGCGGTCATCGTCGTCAGCCACGACATGCCGTTCCTGCGCGAGGCGGTCACCCAGCTGTGGCAGGTGCACGCGTAGGTGAGTAACGGGGCCGCGGTGGTTGGTAGGTGATGGGCGCGTGGGGCGTCCATCGACTCCGTCGGTATGTTCAGTGTGTGAGGATTGGCTGACAGAGTGACGGCTAGGCGAGACTGGATTAGGGATTTGCGGGACGTCGAGGGCCGGTGTGTGAGGATTGGCTCACACACCGGCCGGTCCGATGGTTGGATTTGGCTGATTCCATCGCGTCGACCGTCTTCGTGTGAGGATTGGCTCACACAGTCGGGGTGTCGCATGGCGGCGAGATCATTTGACGGGTGGAGTCTGCGGGGGCGGATGGTCTCGCTGTGGTGTAACTGCTGTGTCGCACAGGGGCTTGGTAGCACGGTACTTCGTTTATCTGCGGTACTTCCGGCGAGCATCTCGCCTTTCTGTAGTACCTCCCGGAGCGCATCTGCTCTATCTGTGTTCATGAAAGTCGATATCGCGAGTATCGGCCGCGAAATATCAACGATGCTACTTGCGATATCAGGCGATGACGCACACAAATAGATGAGATAGCTTTGAGCAGGTACTACAGATACCGCAGATGGCGGTGCGTGCGTGCGGTATTCCGTTGTATCAGTCCGGTGCATGCAGGCAGGAGCCGACGGGGCAGCGGTTTTGGCCCGGTCGCTGTTGTATCCGCTTGCTTACGCTTCCCGCTGCACGCGGAAGGAGATGGCGACACAAGCACCAACAGCCAGCGCCAACACCAGCAGAATGATGAAATCGATACGGCTGCCGCTCACGGTCGCAGAACTTACAGGCATACGCAGGGTCTGCGCGGCGATCACCGCACTCATGACCGCGGTACCAAGTGACCCGGCGAACTGCTGCATCATCGAGAACAGGGAGTTCTGGTCGGATTTTTGCCTAGGCGCGACATATTTACTTGCGTCGGACATCGTGATGCCGAATCCGATATTGAAACCGATTCTGAGCAGCGTATAGAAGATGCCGGTCAGCACAACGGTCAGCGATTCGGCGAACCCCGTGAGCAATCCCAACGCCAGTACCATGAGCGTGATGCTGACGGTGATCGGCCGGCGCAAACCGGAACGGTCGTAGGCCTGTCCGGCGAAGGGCGCGGCAATCGAACCGATCAGCGAACCCGGCAGCAGCATAAGACCCGCTGTCATCGCGGAATCGCCGAGCACATCCTGCACGTAAAGCGGGAACACAATCGAAATGCCGATATTGATGAACTGCATGCCGAAATACGAGAACAGACGCAGTCTCACCATTCGGTTGTCCAGAATCGAATAATCGAACAGCCTGCGCGCGCCATGACGGGCATGCCACACCATGACGGCGATCAACGCCAGGACGACGAGCAGACCGATCCAGAACCGCGGGGACAGCCAGCCGCCCCGTCCGGCCTCGTTGAATGCGACAAGCAATCCCAAGAACACGCAGGACAAGACCGTGAGCCCGATGACGTCAAAGCGTTGGCCGGCAACACCCGGCGCCGTACCGTGGACGCTGAACGAGCCGGCGATGCCGATGCATACGAGCAGGGGGAGGACGCCTACGAAAATCGCTCGCCAAGACCATACGCTGGTCATAATGCCGCCATACGAGGGTCCGAGCGCCGGCGCCAAGGAGATGATTACGGCGGCGAATCCGGTGTACACGCCGAGCTTGCGTACGGGTACTTGGGTGAAAATCGTCTGGAACATCAGGGGTGTGGCGATGCCTGTGGCGATTGCCTGGAGCATGCGCCCGAACAGCAGCAGGGCGAATCCGGGGGCAACCAGGCAGATGAGCGAGCCGATGATGCTCGTGGCGAGCGCGAAGAAGAACAGTGCGCGGGGATTGAAGCGTTTGAGCAAGTATGCGGTGCTGCCCATGACGATAGTCACCAGCAGCAGATACCCGGTGGTGAGCCATTGTACGGTGGTCAGTGGTACATGCATGCTGCGGATGAGCACCGGGAAGTCCACGGTCATCGAGGTTTCGGTGAGGATTCCGACGAAGGAGAGCATGCCGATGGACGCGATGGCCGCGCGCGTGCGCCAGGGGACGGGGGAGTCGGCTGCCGGGCTCTCGGTGGCGGCGGATGGTTGGTGTCGTATGCTGTCGGTCATGATGCTTCTTGCTGTTGTTGTCGCCTGCTTGATGGCTCGGTTGTCCCGCGGGGCCGTGGATGGTGGGCTTTCCGACTGATTCGGGTGTTGCCCGCGTGACACGCATCGCATGCAGGCGGTGTGGATGGTAAGGATCTTCGTCGCCGATCCCATGGGGTATGTCAATCACCTCATCCAGCGAGCAAGACGCTCATACTCTACGCTTCGGGGGTGGACGCGGACGGGAGCGTTCGGCGGACGCCGGCGGATATCGATGAACGCTGGGTAGGCGAAAAATACGCTTTTCCCATAAAAGTCTTGTGCAATCCGTGGCATGCCGGTTATTGTCGGTACGTGATGAAACGAGAACCAAGCGCGAATCCTGCACCCGGCATGCGTCCGGAAACGTTGCCACAACCGGATCGGACGGCTGCGGGTCGGCCGGAACACGGTACCGCCCACGTCCGCGAGTGGACGTTGGAGGAATGCCCGGTAGGGCAGGATATGCGGGTCACCGGCGTACGCATGGATGAACGGCATATGCTGCGCATGCTGGAACTCGGCATCAGGGCGGGCGGCTTGGTGCGTGTCACCCAGCGGTCGAATTTCGGTGGACGCGTCATCGCCATCGGCACGGGCAGAATCGCCATTGATGCGTCCACCGCCCAATCCATCACCGTCCGGGCAGCGGAACCCAACACGCATGGAGAACAATCATGAGCGCGGATATCAAGCCTGAAGAATCGACGAATACCGCCGGATGCGCCGCGTATTGCGGGCATGGCGACGGCGAATCCAAACCTGCTTCTACCGGGGATACCGGGCATGGCGGGCATTGCGGGCATTGCGGGCATGCTCAGCACGGCGGACAGCATGACGGACAGCGCTGCGGACACGACGACATGGTGTCGATGCCGACGGCGCCTACCCGCGGGCGGCTCGAACGGCTGTTCGACGCCATCCGATTCGGCCGCGCGCCTAGTGCCGACGCAGATGCGGACTGCCACCACGGCTCCGGCGGCGGGCATACGTTGACTGGCGAAACCGCACGACGCGTGGTCTTTGTCGGCAACCCCAACGTCGGTAAATCCACACTGTTCAACGCGCTGCTGGGTGCTGGCGCGCGTGTGATGAACGCGCCGGGCACCACGGTGCTTGTTGAGCGCGGGCGGCTTGACATGACCGGCAAACCAGGCATTCCCGAATCTTCCGCGGGCATCTGGGATGTCATCGACACGCCTGGCACGTTCTCGCTGCTGCCGCAGTCGCCGGATGAGCGGGTCGCCGCGCAAGCCGCCGCGGGGATCGACGGCATGCCGGCGCCGGATGCGCTGGTGGCCGTACTGGATGCCACGAATCTGGTGCGTTCTCTGTATTTCCTGGCGGGCGTGCTTGAACTCGGCCGTCCTGTTGTGGTGGCGTTGTCCATGAACGATCTGGCCCGCCGTCAAGGCGACGAAATCGATCCGCAAACGTTGTCACAGGCGCTTGACGGCGTGCCGGTGATCGCGATTGATCCGCGTACCGGCGAGGGAACCGATTCGCTTATGCGTACGGTTTCCGACAGTTTCGAGGGGACCCCGCTGCCGCGCGGTTTGCAGCTGATGCACGCCGGCAATGACGAAGAGCTTGCAACCATGGTTCGTGAGGGCGCCGACCGCCGCTTCGACTGGGCTGCCGGCATCATCCACCGGCTCGGTCTGGACCATGCCGGGCGGGAGACGGTGTCCGACCGTATCGACCGCGTCCTGCTCAACCCGTGGCTGGGTGTGCCGGTGTTCCTTGCGGTCATGTATCTGGTGTTCCAGGCGACCACCACGCTCGCCGGCCCGATGCAAGACTGGTTTGACGTGACCGTGCGCGGGTGGCTGACCGACGGGATTGACGCGGTTATGTCGCCGTTCGGTCCGGGTGCCACGAGCGGCTGGGTGCACGGGCTGATTGTGGACGGTCTGCTCGATGGCGTCATCACCGTGGCTACGTTCATTCCGCCGATGGGCATCATGTTCATCATGCTGTCCCTGTTGGAGGATTGCGGGTATCTGGCGCGTGCCGCGTTCGTCATGGACCGTCTGATGCGCGCCCTGGGGCTTGACGGGCGTGCGTTCCTGCCGATTGTCGTCGGTTTCGGCTGCAATCTGCCGGGACTTGCGGCCACCCGTACGCTCACTGATTCACGGCAGCGCGTTATGGTCGGCATGCTGATACCGTTCGCCTCATGTTCTGCGCGACTATCCGTGTATCTCGTGCTCGCGTACGCGTTCTTCCGCTCCACGGCGGGCTTGGTCGTCTTCCTCATGTATGTCATCTCGATTGTGCTGATTCTGGCGATTGGCGTGCTGCTGCGGCACACTGTATTCCGCGATTTGAAGCCTGAACCGTTTGCCATGGTGCTGCCGCCCTACCAGTGGCCGAAAGCCGTGGCACTGGTCCGGTCCGTGCTCATCCGGCTGTGGGGCTTCCTGCGCGGGGCGAGCTCGATCATCATCAGCGTGATCATTGTGCTGTGGCTGCTCGCCTCCGTTCCGGCTACGGCGGGTGCGGGGAGCTTCGGAAACGTCGAGGATGTGCATGATTCGGCCTACGGTGTGGTCGCCGACGCAGTGGCGCCGGTGTTCGCGCCCGCCGGATTCGACGACTGGCATGCCTCGGCTGCCTTGCTCACCGGGTTCGTCGCCAAGGAGGTAGTGGTTGGCTCGATGTCCCAGTCCTACAGCATCTCCGGCACGGACGACCAATCCGAACAGCAGCAGGGGCAGGGTGCGCTCGGCAGCAAACTGCGCGAATCCTTCGATGAATCCTCAGGCGGACATGGGCGCGCCGCGGCGATCGCGTTCCTGTTGTTCGTGCTCGCCTACACGCCATGTCTGGCGACGGTGGCCGAGTTGAAACGCCAGTTCGGCGGGCGTGTCGCCGCCGGCAGTATCGCGCTGGGGCTGGTGGTAGCGTACGTGCTTGCGGTGGTCGCATTCCAACTGCTCAGGCTGGTGATGTGAATGGGTGCCGTCATGGATACTGCCGCCAATGCTACGGATGTGGTTCGCCACACGCCTACAGGGGTTCGTGGCCGAGTCGCTGCGATGCTTCGGCAAGGGCTTGATATCGCCGCATGCGCGCGCGTGCTCGGTATGCCGGTGGATTTCGTGCGGCAGGTCGCCGAAAGCCTGGAGGCTGAAGGTGCGATCGATTTGGTCACATGGCGCGGCTCGCACGGCTGCGCCACCGGCGGCTGCGACCCGGACCCGGATTCCCCGCTATGCGCAGGCTGTCCACTCAAACCAATCAAGCCACGTCGCCGCACGCCTGCCCAAGAAGCGCAACCTCCCCGGCGTCCGGGGCTGTGGCATCGGGCGATACGCCGGGACTGAACGCCTCCGCCCTGCCGGAGTGTCCTGCGTCGACCGCCATGCGATGTCGGACTACAGTGGTGAGGTCGAAAGGAGCGGCCATGAAGGATATCGCCCAGACGGTAAGCCGAAGAACCCATGCCTGCGTCGACTGGCTGAGCAAACCGAGGGCCATGCCACGTTGGGACGCCTACGACATGGTCTACCTGTTCGCCATCGCCGGCACGGTCGGCACGGTATACGAGGAAGCGCTCATCGGCCTGACACACGGCGTGTTCGAGAACCGCAGCGGGTCGATCATCACGACTGTCAACTGGGTGTACGGGCTGGGCGCGGTCATCATGTTCCTCGCCCTGCGACGTGCCGACCGGCCATGGCAGTACATCGTCTACGGGTCGCTGCTCGGCGGGGCCGTGGAATTCACCTTGAGCCTGATCCAGCAGTATCTGCTGGGCACGCGCTCATGGGACTATTCCGGCAAATTCCTCAACATCGGCGGCCGTACGACCGTCCCCTACATGCTGGTATGGGGATTGCTGTGCATGGCCTGCATGTGCTGGCTGTTCCCGCCGGTCCTCAGGCTCGTCCACCGCATCCCCGGGCGTGCACGGTGCAGTATCGCGGTGGCGCTCGCCGTGATCATGTTGGTCGACCTGTCGCTCATGGTGCCTGCGATTATCCGCTATGGGCAGCGCGCGCACGGCGTCTACTTCGACAACCCGTACTGCCATTGGGTGGACCGCGTGTTCAACGATACGTTCATGCACTCGCGATACCCGAATATGCAGGTGGGCTAATCCCCGTCCTTCGGTAACGGCGACGGTGATATCGGCTGATCGCGAAGGTAATCGCGCAGGACGACCGCGTTGTTGTGCTCGTTGTCTTTGGCGCCATACAGGAGCGTGACGCGGGGGTGGTCGGAGATGAGCCCGCGCAGACGGCTGACCGCTTCGGGGTTGGTGTCGAGCTCGGCGCGGTAGCGTGCCGCGAACTCGTCGAACCGTTCGGGGATGTGCCCGAACCAGGTGCGCAGATTCTTGGACGGGGCGATGTCCTTGAGCCACACGTCCACGCGCGCGCTTTGCTTGGACCTGCCGCGCGGCCACAGCCGGTCGACCAGCACGCGCAACCCGTCGTCCGCTGAGGGCTCCTCATACACGCGTCGAATGCGTATCTCGGTGTCCATATGTGGTTCCGAATTGTGGACATCACCGTCGTGTTGCGGCGCGGAGGATGGTGGTATGGCCGATTCCCGCGGAGCTTGTGCGGCGGTGCTGTCGCCTGCAACCGTTTGCATCGGCTGGGCAGCGTCCAACGGCACGGCTTTCTTGTTCAACGGGCTGCTCGACACATACGGGTTGCCCATGATGATCAGGCGTCTTGGCCGGTGGGCCGCCTTGCTGATACCGATGCGGGGCGTGCAGCCAATCCGCTCGCCTTCCCGAAGCGATGCCCGCACCAGCCGCAGCGGCGGCATGCGCAGATTATGGCCGTACAAGGATGTATCAATGGCGAGCGCCTGACAGAGCTCCGCCGGCCCGTTGGTCAGTTCGACGCCGCTGCGTCCGCCGCGCAGCTGCTGCATATGCTCGATGCCTTCGACCGGTTCGCCCGCGCGGATGAGCACGCCGCATCCGAAGCCGTCCGCGCCGGCGGTCACGTTCACGCAGTAGTGCATGCCGTACGTGAAATACACGTAGGCGTGGCCTGCCGGCCCGAACATCGCGCGGTTGCGTTCGCTGCGCCCGTGATACGTGTGGCTTGCCGGGTCGTTCTGGTCGTAGGCCTCCGTTTCCACGATGCGGACAGCGCTATGGGTGCCGTCGGGCCAGTCGCGTACCAGCAGGCAGCCGAGCAGTCCGACGGCCGCATGGTCGGCGCCCTGGGTGAGCAATTCCATGGGGAATGCGTTCCCGTTGCCGTTCTCGTCGTCGATTTCGTCGCAGATCCGTGCCATGCTGCTTCCTTTCGTCCGGCGCGTACGGGTCGGCTGCCACCATCGTCATCCTTGATATGGACGGCAACTGACAGGCTCGCGAACCCTCGCCTAATTTCCCCGTGTTCGGCGTGTCGGCATGACACAATGGAATCATGAACGATACGAACGACACCGCCTTGAACGTCAGGCACTTGGTCAAACGCTACGGGGACATGCTCGCGCTTGACGGTTTCGACCTTCAGGTGCGCCGAGGCGAGATTTTCGGGCTGCTCGGACCGAACGGCTCTGGCAAGACCACGGCGATCAGCTGCGTTCTGGGATTGCTGGATTTCGAGGCGGGCGACATCCGTGTGCTGGGCGAGCAGATGACCCCGTCCGCATATGAGCTTCGCCGCCGGATTGGCATTGTGCCCCAGGAGGTCGCCGTATTCGCTGAGCTTAGCGTCGAGGAAAACATCGATTACTTCTGCTCCCTGTATGTCAAGGACCGCAAGCGTCGCAAGCAGCTGGTTGACGAGGCAATCGGGTTCGTCGGGCTCACGGAATTCAGGCGCTACCGGCCGAAGAAACTCTCTGGAGGTCTGCTTCGCCGGCTCAACATAGCCTGTGGGATTGCCCACCGGCCGGAACTCATCTTCTTCGACGAGCCGACCGTGGCCGTAGACCCGCAAAGCCGCAACGCGATTCTCGAAGGCATCAAACGCCTCAACCGCGAGGGCGCGACCGTCGTTTACACCAGCCACTACATGGAGGAGGTCGAACTGATCTGCGACCGCATCCTGATTATGGACCACGGCCGGCATTTGGCGCTCGGTACTGCGGACGAGCTCAAAGCCCAGATCGCCACCGGCGAGCGTATCACCATCGAGGCCGCCGGTCTGGGCGGGAGCGTGCCAGCAGGGATCCGTAACCTTCCGTTCGTCCTCGAAGTGAAAGCGAGTGACGATACGCTGGACATCCGTTGCAAGCATGGCGAACACAATCTGGTCGACGTGCTTGACGTGCTGCGGCGTGGGAACATCCGTCCCGGGCGCGTCACCTCACAGCCGCCGACACTCAACGATGTGTTCCTTGAGCTGACTGGCACAGCGTTGCGCGACTAGGGGGTCGTCATGTGGCATACCTTCATCATGGAGCTGAAAAGCTCACTGCGCACACCCGCCGTCCTGTTCTGGATGATTGCGTTCCCTGTCATCCTTGCCACGCTCATCCAAGGCGTATTCGGCACCATCGCATCCGGCGACGTCACCCTCGAGCCGGCACCCGTGGCCGTGGTCTCAGACACGGCTTGGAACACCAGCCGTGGCGCGAACACGTTCGTCAACGCGTTCTCGGCGTCAGCAAGTGAATCGTCAACATCTTCGGGCTCATCGACCGTCACCGGCAAGAACAGTGCTATCGCACTGTTCAAGCGGATCGACGCCGCAAACGTGGCCGAAGCCACAACGCTCCTGCGTCAAGGCAAGGTGCTCGCCTACCTGTCAATGCAGGATTCCGGTGATTTGAGACTCACGCTCTCGCAGAGAGCCGCCACGGATATCGCCCAGACCAAGTCCGGTGGCTCCGATGGGCAGGCATGGTCACTGATCACCCTCGGCACGCTGGTCGAACAGTACAACGAACGTTCGCGCATTGTCACACAGGCAATCGAGCAGGCGGCCGCCAATGACCCGTCGAAACTGACGGACAGCGCGTGGATCGCCGCTCTGGCGGGAGCAAACCTTGAAGAGATCACCCGACAGGCATCCGGCATCAGGCATGCCGACGGCATGGTGCGCTACCATGTCGCAATCCTCGCGATGAGCATCCTTATGGCCATGACCATGACCTGCAACATGCTCAGCGCCCTGCAAGCCAATCTCTCGCCTTTGGGAGCGAGGGTCAGCGTATCCCCGTTGTCGCGTCTCGCGCGCATCGGCGCGGTCATGCTGTCCTCATGGCTGGCGACCTTCCTGTGCATGCTCATCGTCTACGCGTATATGCGCGTGGTCTTGGGCGTGTCTTTCCCCGGCAGGGAAGGGCTCGCAATCCTCGCCATTGCAATCGGCTCCGGCATGGCCAATTGTCTTGGTCTGGCGCTCGGTGCAATCCCGGTCATCTCGCTCGGTGCGAAAAGCGGTATCAGTGTCGCCTTCTCCCTGGTCCTGTCGATTTTCACCGGACTGTACGGCAACATGGCCTTCGCGGACAGTGTGCAACGCGCCGTGCCGGGTTTGCAATACCTCAACCCCGCCAAACAGGTGACCAACCTGTTCTACGACCTGCTGTATTACGACAGTCTCGCCCCATTCGCCCGCACTGTAGGAGTGCTCGCCGCCATGTCGGCGATCGCGCTGGGGGCGGCCGCATTCGAACTGAAGAAGGTGAGCTATGACCACCTGTAAAGCAGCATGGCTGGTTCTGCGCGCAAACATGTTCCAACTACTGATCTACCTGCTGGCGACCGGGGTCATGGCCGCCATGCTCGGTATCGGCATCGGACTCGCCTCCGACGGCGACGACCAGACCAGCGCCTATGAGCCGCCTACAGCATCCTTGGCGATCATCGACCGTGACAGCGCCGGCGGTCACGCCACAGGCGCCGCACTGCGTTCGTATCTCTCGTTCTCGGCAGACATCGTTGACATCGAGGACACTACGCAGGCCATCCAAGATGCCATCGCCACGGACTATGTTGATGTGATCGTCATCGTCCCGCAAGGCTATACGGCATCGTTCACCAAGGCGGCACGAACGCAGGGCGCTCTGCCCACGCTGAGCCTGGCGGGCTCAGGAAACAGCACTGATTCCACCGGTTCTACAGCGGCGCGGATGCTCACCATCCAAATCAACGGGTTCCTCGGATCACTGAAATCATCCATGCTTGCCGACCAAGACGCATCGCTCGCCCAAGCAGCCGCCACCGTGGCCAAGGCGCGCACGGAAAGCGGCCAGTCCGTCCAAGTGGCTGCGGCTGCCCCAAGCCACGCGCATGGCTCGTCAGCCGCGGGAAGTCTCACTCCGAGCGGCCGGGTCTTCGCCACGACACTAGCCACCATGCTGTATCCGCTGATGCTCAACATCGCGTTCATCGTGATCGTCATCATCACCGCGTTCAACAAGCCGACCACCATGTGCAGGGTCGGCGTGTCAGCCGAACCCGGCCATGCCATCTGGGCACAGGTGTTGCTCGTCTGCTGCGGCGCATCAGCCGTGGTATGGCTGTGCTGCATCGGTGTCGCCATCGCCTGCTCCGCAGTCTGCCAGGGCGGCCTTGCCGGCATCGGGTGGCGGCCATTGTTGTTCTCGCTTATCGGCACGTTCGTATTCTCCTTGACGGTCAGTGCACTGGGGTTCCTCATCGGCCAATGCCGGGTTTCCACCGCCGCGATGAACGGCATCGTCAACACCGTGACGCTCGCCTCCGCGTTCCTGTCCGGCGCGTGGCTGCCGCAATGGCTCATGCCCTCATCGTTGCAAGCGTTTGCACGCCTACTGCCCGGCTGGTGGTACGTGGACGGCGTGTATGAAGCGTTCGGCGGGCAAGGCAGTGCGATGACCGGTACGCCCGACATCGGCAGGTGGGCTGCCGCAACCGGTCTCATGGCATTGTTCGCGCTCGCGTTCATCGCGGCGGGCCTGGCTGTCTCGCGGCTCGCCACAAGACGAAAGTGAGCATGAGACGACCATGGTCCCAAGACGCGATACTATTGGCCGCATGAGCACACCGACACCATCGTTTGCCCTGCTGCCGATCCGCACGGCAACCGTGCAGGATCTTGACGCTCTTGACCGGCTTGAACAGGCATGCTTCCCGCCGGCGGAAGCGGCCAGTCGCGCGTCAATCAGCCGCCGGCTCGCCGTGTTCCCCGACCATTTCTGGCTGTTGGAAGCCCAACACGGCCCTGACGGTGGCACACTGCCCGTGAGCTTCGTCAACGGCATGGTCACCGACGAGCCGCATCTGCTCGACGAGATGTACGACGATGCCGGCATGCACGACCCGCAAGGCGCGTGGCAGATGATCTTCGGCGTGGACACTCACCCGGATTACCGACGTCACGGCTATGCGGGACGCGTGTTGTGCCACGCGATTGAAACCGCACGAGAGCAAGGCCGTCGCGGAGTGGTCCTCACCTGCAAAGACCGGCTCGTGCAGTTCTATGCGGACTTCGGTTTCCAAGACGAAGGGATGTCCACATCCACACACGGGGGAGTGCCCTGGCATGAGATGCGCCTGACCTTCTGAGCTGCGGTCCTGCCCGCGACCGGCCGACAGGTAACCGGCGGCAACACCGCGCACCACAATCAAACAGCACCGACACCACCACAACAGACCACGCACGATTGCTAATTACTAATCATTAATCATCCTCTGTCAAGAAGCCAGAAAGCCAAGGAACCGATGACATTGCCCAAAGTCGCATTCATCTGCACCCACAACTCTTGCCGCAGCCAGATTGCCGAAGCGTTGGGCAGGGCGTTCGCCGCAGACGCGTTCGAATCATATTCCGCCGGCACCACCATCAAATCCGAAATCAACCCGGACGCCGTGCGGCTCATGCGCAGCCTGTACGGCATCGACATGCCGGCGGGCGGACAGCATCCTAAGACACTCGACCAGCTGCCGCCGATCGATGTCGTGGTCACCATGGGTTGCGGTGTCGCCTGTCCGGTGCTACCCGCCGGCTCGCGTGAAGACTGGGGGCTCGAAGACCCGACTGGCAAGGATGACGCCGCCTTCACCGCCACAATCCGTGAAATCGAACGCGATATCCGTAATCTGCGCAGTCGGCTGCTGCAACACGAGGCCTGACGTCAGCATCCGCCGAACCGCAAACCTCAGCCGCCGGCATACAGCCTTGAGCCTTGAGCCTCGAGTCTCCATCGGCATGGCTGTCGGCGGCATCGGCAATCATCGCAAGGCTTGTCTTGAGATTGTCTTCGATGCTGCGGGTCATGCCCATTTGTGCCAGCGCGATTTTCATGCCGGTATCGTATCGGCTGCGATGCGGCTGCGACAACACCCGTCTCACACGGTGAGGCGTCCACACTAGACTCGGCGGTATGGCATTAACGGGCGGAACACGGGATTTCGTGCAGGAGATTGCGCGGTTTGCGCTACAGCGGCTGCATACTCAACCCCGCCCGGGCGGGCGTGTACCGGGAAGCCTGGTTTTCGACCACCCGGCGACCGGCAGGAGATACGCCATGCTGATCGGCGGGCATGATCTCGTCGTGCGCTGCGAGCCTGCGCATATCGCGTCGTTGCTCACCCTTCCGGGGTTTGGGCCGACCGTCAAGGCCGACCATGACACGTGGATGTTCATCAAACTTGATGGGACGGTTGATCTGCCAACCATGGTCGACTATCTGACGTCATCCTACGCGATGGCATCCCTGCCCGCAGAAGATGTCGACGTGCAAGCGACCCGATTCTCTGCGCCCGAAACGAAAATGAACCCTATAGCGACGCTTGAAGACCCATCGCAGCAATCCGCCTTGACGGATGATGCCGCCTCGACGCGGGTGCGAATGCATGACACGGTATACACTGACACGCCCATCCCCATAAAACCCGCCGCATCGGGCGCTCCCGCATCGGACATGACCGTTGCATCCGGCGTTTTCGGGCATGTCGAGGATGCCGGTAGCCAGCCTGCCGGCGCTCACCGCCGTCCGTGCATCCAGCCCGGCGGCTACGAACCGTATCCCGATTCCGCAGATACCGGAACGGTCTACGGGCGCAACGACTCCATCGCATCCGAAGCAACCCAGCCCGCGCATCCGAACCAGCCCGCGAGGCGAGCCATACCACGGCCGTACCGCGACCAGCCCATCATCATGCCCGAGGAATCAGACCTCGCCGCGCGCCCGTCTCGCCCAGTGCGCCTTCTGCGCCCGGCCCGCCCTACTACCACGCGGCAAAGCAACTCCCGGCAAAGCATCCTACCCGCCCGCCTACGCCGCATGAGAGCCATCCGCGCCCACTACACTTTCCGCGACGTGACGCTCGGCCGCGCCCTCGACTTCTACCTGCAAGGCGCATCCGTGGCCGACTACCGCGACGACTACGACTGGCACGGCATCTTCCGCTGGCAGCACCCCACTTACCGGGATATGGACAACCACCAGCTGCGCGGATATTTCGCCTGGCGCACCCGGTTCCTTGACCGCACCGACCAGGCAGACCACCCTGACCGGTCCAGAATCGACGGCGACGCCGGCCCCACGCCACGCGAACGCGACTGGTACGACACGTGCATGGCGTTCTCCAAAGTCCGCGCCTACGAAATCATCTGCGGCATCGAACCCGACGCCGACCAAGGCTTCCGCCAACTCGCCCGCATCGCCCACAGCTACGCCTGGCAGGACCGACGCTACGCGGAAACCATCGACATGTGGATTCGCGACTACCTCATCGACCGCAACCTCACCGAATACATCAGCGAGGACACCTTCCCAGTCATCGCCTACGACGAGATGATCGACACCGTGATGCACCCCGAGTCCGCCAGCGACGAAGACTACCTCAATGCGGCAATGCACCTGTCCGGATACCACTTGGACACCTCGGCATTCGTCAAACGCCACGCCGACATCGTGCGCTACTCCCTGCGCCGCATCTGCATCGCCATCGACGAACACTTGAAAACCCGCGCCTCCAGCCTCGCCAACACCTGCTTCGGCACACTGCCGCAAGAAAGCACATCCCTGTTTTGGGATGCGATCTACCTTGACACGCAACGCTACCAGCCGCAACCCGACTACGGGCTCATGCGCCTGACCAGACATGAACCGCAAACCGTCACCATCGACCCCATCCGCTACTACCAGTGGACCCCGGAGGACGGCTGGCACCTGCACGCCTACAACCTGAACGGCTCCATAAATCGCACATTCGGCGACATCACCCGCGAAATCGACCGACAAATGCGCCTGCACCACCACTTCGGCCACCCCATGAAGGCGCCTGCGCCAGGCAGCCTCGCCGCAAGCCTGACACCGGTCATCGCCCGGACAATCGAGACCATCGAACACGAATGCGAAGAAGCCGCCCGACCACATATCACCATCGACATGCAGGCGCTCGCCAGCATCCGCCACGACGCCGACCTCACCCGGGACGCGCTCATCGTCGACGACCAAGACACACCGACCGAACCGACACCGGAAAACCGCATGAAACCGCCAGAAAAACAGGCATCCGCAATGCAGCAGGCTGAACAGGCGGAACATCCAGCAACCGAGAAAACGCCTGTGCCCGTGCCCGTTCCCGAGTCCATACCGACACCGGCTCCCGCCGTGACTCCAGCAGACGAACCGGCAATGTCCCCGGCTCCCACACCGGCTCCCGCACCCGTGCACAAGCCGGTACCGAAAGACGACACCACGGACCCCGAACGCTTCCTTGTTCGCTCACTGCTCAACGGCGAACCATACGAGGACGAGCTGCGCCACCGGCACGAAAGCCTGAGTATGCTGGTAGACCGGATCAACGAACGCATGATGGACGAGATCGGCGACACCGTCATCGAATTCGACGGCGACCGGCCCGTTATCATCGAAGACTACGAAGACGACCTGCGGCAATGGCTGGCACGCTAGCCGCACGCCACCATACCAACGTGAAGGACGCGCACATGGACCATACCGAATCGGCAGCCAACACCCCTGGCAGTGCGGAAGCAGGGCAGACTACGTCACGCCGACAAGTTCCCAAACGCATCGCCGGAGTCATCATCAACTCCCTCAAAGGCGGCGTCGTACCCCGCATCGGCCTGCCCTACATCACCGTCGGCCGCCGCCGCGAAATCGAAGCCATCCTCCACGACGTCGACATCATCGAAGGCGGGGGAGCAGCATTCCGCTTCATCGAAGGCCGATACGGCAGCGGCAAAAGCTTCCTCCTACAAGCCGTCCGCACCCACGTCATGGACCGCGGCTTCGTCGTGGTCGACGCCGACCTCTCCCCGGAACGCCGCCTACAAGGCACCAAAGGGCAAGGCCTGGCCACCTACCGTGAACTCATGCGCAACATGTCCACCAAAACACGGCCGGAAGGCGGGGCGCTCCCGCTCATCCTCGACCGGTGGATCGCCACCGTACAAACTGACACCGCCACGGCGCCCGCCGGCGAAACCGGTGCTATGCCCGGCCCTGACGACCCTGAATTCGCAGCCCGCGTTGACCAAACCATCGCCGAGACCATCGCATCCATGCAGGACATGGTCCACGGCTTCGATTTCGCGCGCCTGCTGACCATGTACTACCATGCCAGCCAGCAAGGCGATGATGAGACCGTGGGGCGCGTGCTCAAATGGTTCCGCGGCGAATACGCGACCAAGACCGAGGCGCGCGGCGAGCTGGGCGTCGGCGTCATCATCGGCGACGACAACTGGTACGACTATCTCAAGTTGTTTGCCGATTTCCTCGTCAAGGCCGGTTATCGCGGGCTGATTGTCATGATTGATGAACTGGTCAACATCTACAAAATCCCGAACGCCATCAGTCGGCAGAACAACTACGAGAAGATGCTCACCATGTACAACGACACCATGCAGGGCAAGGCGCATCACTTGGGCATTATCATGTGCGGCACCCCGCAGTGCGTGGAGGACCGGCATCGCGGCATCTACAGTTATGAGGCGCTACGCAGCCGGCTCGCCGACGGGCGGTTTTCCAAGGAAGGGTCACGCGACCTGTTGGCCCCGGTTATTCACCTTGACCCGCTGGGACCTGAGGAGATGCTCGTGCTCGCTGGCAAACTCGCCGATATCCACGCCCGGCTCTACGGGTATGAGCCGGTATTGGGCGATGACGACCTCGCGATGTTCGTACGCGTGGAATATGAGCGGGTTGGAGCGGATTCGCATATTACGCCGCGCGAGGTAATTCGTGATTTCATTGAGCTGTTGGATATCCTCTACCAGCATCCCGACAAGAAACCCGCCGATTTGCTGGCATCCGACGAATTCTCCTACGCGCAGGGCGACCCGTCCGACGGAATGAGCCCGCAGGCGGGCGGACAGTACGCCCAGTTCACGATCTGAGCTTCTCACACCTTGGCAAGGCTGGTGTGCAACTGATATGGAGAACAGATATACAGCAGGTTGTCGTCGGTAAGGCAATAAGACGATGAAACAATGAGCAAAGGAGAGCCGCGCATGGACGTGTTCAACCGGTACGCGCCGTTCATCCAGGACACGATTTACGAGCACGGATGGCAGAGCCTGCGCGGCGTGCAGGTCGCGGCGGGTGAGGCGATTTTCGGCACCGACCAGAACGTGCTGCTCAGCGCCTCGACCGCATCCGGTAAAACAGAGGCTGCGTTCTACCCGATTCTCACCCTCATGGCTGAAGACCCGCCGGCATCGGTCGGTGCGTTGTATATTGCTCCGCTCAAAGCCCTGATTAACGACCAATTCGACCGGCTCAACGAAGTGTGCGCGCAAGGTGATATCCCTGTATGGCATTGGCACGGTGACGTCTCGCAATCCCACAAGCGCAAGCTCATGAAACACCCCTCGGGGATTTTGCAGATTACGCCCGAATCGCTTGAGGCGATGCTCTTGCACCGGCATGCGGCCATTCCCGCGCTGTTCGGCGATCTGCGTTTCATCGTGATTGACGAACTGCACGCGTTGATGCGCGGCGATCGCGGTGGGCAGACCCTGTGCCTGATTGAACGATTGTCCCGCATGGCGGGCGTCAACCCGCGCCGCATCGGACTGTCCGCCACCATCGGGGATCCGAAGCAGGCAGCGGAATTCCTGAGCGCCGGAACCGGCAAGGGCACGGTTGTTCCGAATATCGGCGCTAGTGGCCAGACCTGGCGGCTGTCCATGGAGCATTTCTTCAATAGCGGCCCGCAAGCTTCGCAGCGGGGACTACGCATGCCGGCATTTGCACGCAACCCGCACGCGGTTGACGGCGAAACCCGACCATTGTTGGAACAGACGGAAGCAACGCTTACCGGTGAAACCCAACTCAAATCCTCGATGGAATCCCCGTTTGAATCCCCGTTTGAACGGCAAGACAAGCCACTTACCGGCCCGCTCGCCCAATCCGAACCCGCCTCGGACACCGCCCCGCAGGCCGCTGACCCTGGCATCGGCTACATCTTCGAACACACGCGTGGCCGCAAATGCCTCGTATTCTGCAATTCCCGCGAGGAAGCCGAAGCCGTGACCACCACCTTGCGCCAGTACTGCGAGGTACGGCATGAGGCGGACCGCTTCCTCATCCACCACGGCAACCTTTCGGCGCCCATCAGGCAGAGTGCCGAAGAGGAGATGAAGGACGAGAACAGCTGCATGACCACCGTCACGACGGCGACCCTCGAACTGGGCATCGACATCGGCCGGCTCGAACGCGCGTTCCAAATCGACGCGCCATTCACCGTCTCCTCGTTCCTCCAACGCATGGGACGCACCGGCAGACGCGACCAGCCGCAGGAAATGTGGTTCGTCATGCGTGAGGACCCGCCACAATCACGTGAAATGGCGCCGGATATCATCCCGTGGAAACTCATCCAAGGCATCGCGCTCATCCAGCTGTATGTGGAACGCCGTTGGGTGGAGCCGCCCCGGCTTGATGGCCTGCCCTACAGTCTCCTGTACCACCAGACCATGAGCACGCTCGCGTCAGGAGGTGAGATGACGCCTGCGCAACTGGCGTCCCAAGTGCTTTCGCTCGCCGTGTTCAAACGCGTCACGCAGGACGATTACCGGATCCTCCTGCGCCACCTGATTGGGATCGACCATATCGAGACCACTGAACGCGGCGGCCTGATTGTCGGCGTGGCAGGGGAGCGCATCACCAGCAACTTCAAGTTCTACGCGGTATTCCAGGAGAACGAGGAGTACAGCGTACGCAGCGAATCGCAGGAGATCGGCACGCTCGTTGCTCCGCCTCCCGCCGGCGAGAAAATCGCCATCGCCGGCCACGTGTGGGTGGTCGACGAGGTGGACCGCAAACGGCATATCGTGTACTGCACCATGATCAAAGGCAAAGTGCCCGCCTATTTCGGCGACGTGCCTGGGGACATCGACACGGTGATCCTCGAACGCATGCGGCAGGTGCTTCTGGAACCGCCGGAAACCACCTACCCGTATCTCATGCGCAACGCCGCGGCCCGGCTGCAGCAGGCACGCGTCGATGCGACGGTTATAGGGCTCGCCGACCAGCCGCTGCGCCACCTGGGCGGCAACATGTGGGCATTATTCCCCTGGCTCGGCACGTACGCGTTCCTTGCACTCAAACGCCTGCTGCTTCTGCGGTGCGCGCCGGGGCTTGGGCTCAAGGGCTTGGAGGCGTGCTCGCCCTACTACATGACCTTCACCATGGATTCCGACGCGCAGGCGTTCTACGCGGCGGTTACGCAGGCCGCCCGCGAACTTACCGATCCGCTGACGCTCATGTACCCCGATGAGATCCCGGATTTCAACAAGTACGACCGCTTCCTGCCGCCGCAACTGGTGCGCAAGGGCTTCGCATGCGGCGTGCTCGACCTCGAGGGCATGCAGGCGCGCGTACGTCAGTGGGAGCGATTCGTCCGCAAGCCTTGATGCTTTGCACACGGTTGCAGCCGACGTCAAACGTGCTTACAACGCTGTCTTTCCCAGCCCGTTGCGGTCGATTCGTCAATTCGGCAATGCCGACTCACCGCCCGCGCAGCCGGTAGCGTTTGGTCCCGTCCTCGGCCGCCGGATGCGCCTGCGCGACCTCCCCGGCGCGCACGAGCTCGCGCAGTCCGGAAGCCACGGCAAGCGGCGTCAGATGCAGTTCGCGGATGATCTCCTTCGCGCTCATCGCCGAATGGCGTTCCAACAGATCCAGTATCGCCCGGGAAACCTCGGATGGCGAGTCGACGGTGTGGAGTTTGCGTTTCGTGAACGTCATCGTGAACATGCCATGCTCGTTGCGTGCCGCCGCAGGTTCGATACCCGCCTCACGCAACTGGGAGAAGATCTGCCGGAATCCGTCGCCTTCGGAGGCCACGACCATGCCGCCGCGTGGTGACGGCGTGAGTTCGAGCAGCGTGAACAGGAACTGGTTACGTGTGGATGTCATCGTAGGCCCGTCGTCCTGGGGACGTTTGGAAAGCACCTCCTGCGTGACGGTGCCGTACAATCCGCCGGGATTCGTGATGGTGATGCGGTCGGTGAACACGTTGACATGCACGGGCGTGCCTTGCGCGTCGGGGGAGTAGTCACGGTGGATGAGCGCGTTCGCAATCGCCTCGCGCAGGGCGTCCGGCGGGTATTCGGGTTTGCGCGCGCCGATCCAGCGCATCAGCGATTCCGTGGTGTCCTCAATCATCACCGGAATGGAACCGATCACATGCTGTGTCGCAATCAACGATTCGTCGCCGCGAAACACGTCATCGGCGTTGGTGCCGGGAAACACCGCGACCGACACGCCGAGCCGCGGATAGTATTTCTGCGGGTACCTGCCGAGCGCAAGCAAACCGGCGAGCGTGGGGCGCAGCACGCCGCCAACTTGGGAGTCGTCACTGTCGTCGTGGCGTAACGCCTGCAAATCGCACAGCACCTGTTCGTCGCTGCGTCCGGCGAACACATGCGGGTGCCGTTCGCGCGCATTGCCGGTCACCGCTTGGACCAGGCCGGGATCGAAATCATCGATCGTCGCCCCCGAAACCAGATCGAGATCATACGTGGGCTGGTTGTGCTCCTCGATAAGCCGGTCGACCTCATAGGCGGTCATATGCCGGTCCCCGTCGCCCGTGCGGATGAACGACCCGTCATGCGGGCCGAGCGCGGTGATGAAACACGGTTTGAGTCGCGGCTGCATCTCGTCCACCCGCGCGAACACCAGGTTGGTTCCCTCGAACGGGCAGGTGGCGATTACCGGGCGCACCACCGGGGTGAGCCGCTCGCACGCCTGGCTGAGTGCCTCCTGCATGGCGCGCGCGTTGAACCCCTCGACCGGCGTGAACCCGTTCTTTTCCGACAAGCCGAGAATGATCCAGCCGCCGGAACCGTTGGAGAACGCGGACAGCGTCTCGGTGATGGTCGAGGACATTTTGCGCTTGCATTCCTTGACCTCGCACTGCTGGGTGTCATTGCCGATGATGCGCATCAGACCGATGAGCTCGGTCATCGTGCTCGTGTAACGGTCCATAAGGCTTCCCTTCGCCGCCGGGTGTACCCAGGTACCATCATTGTCTCACAAATCCAGGTGATTCGGTATTACAGACGGGAAATACGCTAACGAAAACGGCGACACCGGGAGAGATAGTTTCTTCCGGTGTCGCCGCTTTGGAACGTCTATGAACGTCTATGAGATTCAGCGCTTTTCGTTGACTTCGCCGTTCGACGCGAGGAAATGCTCCTCGCCCGGCAGTACCGCATTGAGGATGACCGCGACCACGAAGGCCAGCGCGATGCAGTTGCTCGCGAAAATCGACTGGAACAGGGACGGAAACTGGGAGAAGATGCCCTGCACCTGTGTGAAGCCGATGCCGATAGTCAAGCTGAGCGCCGCGATGGCGATATTGCGCTGTGTAAAGCCCGCTTCAGCGATCATCTGGAAGCCGGAGAGCACAATCGTGCCGAACATCATGATGGTGCAGCCGCCAAGCACCGCTTGCGGCAGCGAGTTGAACACCGCAGCGATGCTGGGGACGAAGCTAGCGAGCACCAGGATCAGACCGCCGGAGAGAATCACCTTGCGGTTAACGACCTTGGTCATTGCCACAAGCCCGATATTCTGTGCAAACGATGTCAACGGCAGGCAGCCGAACAGGCCGGAGACGCTGGAAATCAGGCCGTCACCGGCGATTGCGCCGGCGGTTTCACGCTCGGAAGGCGCACGGTTGAGACCGACCTTCGCCAAGGCGGCGGTGTCGCCAAGCACTTCGACCGAGGACACCACGTACAGCAGGGCGAAGGAGATGATCGCGCCCGCGTCGAACTGCACCTTGAACGGCATGACATGCGGTGCGCTGAGCACTGCCAGGTTCTGGAACCCCGAGAAATCGACCTTGCCCATGAACAAGGCCACCACGTAGCCCACCACGAGGCCGAAGAGCACCGACAGCTGCTTGGCGGTGCCCTTCATCAGCAGCTGGAACGCCAGGCAGGCAACCAGGGAGACCAGACCGAGGGTCAGATTCTGCCAGCTGCCGAAATCCTTGGCGCCGGAGCCGCCGCCGAATGATGTCGCGCCGACGCTGAGCAGCGAGAAACCAATCGAGGTGACCACGATCGCCGAGACGATCGGCGGGACGAAACGGCGCCAGAACCGTGCGGTCAGGCCCAGCACGAGTTCAAGCAGACCGCCGACCATCACCGCGCCGACAACCGCGCCATACCCTTTGTCGCTGACCACGGCGATGGCCGCCGCCACGTAAGTGAAGGAAATACCGGTGACCATGGGCAGACGGCTGCCGATACGCCACAACGGGTACAGCTGGAGGCACGTGCCGAGGCCGGCGACCAGCAGGCCGTTCTGGATAATCATCGCGGACTGTTCCGGGCTCATCTTCGCGGCCGCGGTCACGAGGAAAATCGGGGCGAGATTCGCCACGAACATCGCCATCACGTGCTGCAGACCGAAGGGGATGCCTTTCCAAAAGGAGATTTTGCCGTCAAGTTCGGTCAGCGGGTTGGATGTTGCCGCTTTCGCCGTTTCGGTTGATGCGGCGGCGACCGTGGTTTCCGGCGTGTTCTTCTTCGTGGCGGTGTCTTGCACGGTGTTGCCTTGTACAGGTTTGCCTTGCGTCCCGTTGTCCTGAGTTGTTGTTGCCGTTGTCTGTGCCGTCGTTGTCACGTTCTCCTCGGCTGCCGTCTTGTCATGCTCCGACGGCGTTTCGATGGGGTTGCCCATATGTCTCCTGCCTGTCGTTCCTGGTCTCTCTGCTGTTCACGTATTTGCTGTGTGCAACCCGTCAGGCTTCGCGGAATGCGATCTCACCGGTGTCCGGATCCATGGAGTCTACGATTGCCAACGATTGCAGGTCATAGCCGGCCTCGCGCAGCTTCGCGCCGCCGTCCTGGAAGCCCTTCTCGATGGCGATGCCGATGCCTTCGACCACCACGCCTGCCTCGTGGCACAGCTCAATCAGTCCCTCCATCGCCTTGCCATTGGCGAGGAAATCATCAATGAGCAGCACATGCTCGCCGGGGTTCAGGAAGCGCTTGGACACGATGACCGGGAACTCGCGCTGCTTGGTGAACGAGTACACCTTCGTGACATACTGGTCGCCGTCAAGATTGATGGACTGCGCTTTCTTGGCGAACACGACCGGCACGTCGCCGAAATGACGCGCCGCGACACAGGCGATGCCGATGCCTGAAGCCTCAATGGTCAAGATCTTGTCGATCTGCTTGCCGGCGAACAGCCGCGCCCATTCCCGGCCCATCTGGTCGAACAACTTGACATCGCATTGATGGTTCAGAAACGCGTCCACTTTGAGGACGTTCCCCGGCTTGACGATACCGTCACGACGGATGCGCTCTTCGAGTTCTTTCATTGACCTGCCTCGTGTTCTCTTGTGGAGCCTTGGCCCCGGCTTGTCTGGCCACCCTCGCGGCCATGTGTTTGATATGGTTCGAGGGCGCATGACGACATGCGCGACGAGCCTGGCCGGGACGGGTGTAATGGAGCGAGCATACCGCGAGCGCCGCACATCCGCCCGGCAGCAGGCGCGCGTCGTGCTGACCTGTGGCTGTGGTAGAAATTATGGGCGCCGTACAGTCGGCGATGGCATGATTCGGAGGGTGACAGTGTTCGACAATGATTCCCCAGTTCTCGCTCGTAGCGCACAGGAGCTGCTTGGCGGGCTCAATCCGCAGCAGGCGCAGGCGGTCCAGTATCAGGGGCCGGCACTGCTGATTGGCGCGGGCGCCGGTTCCGGCAAGACGCGTGTGCTCACACGTCGCATCGCGTGGATCCTCACCCAGTTCTACGCCTGGCCGAGCCAGATCCTCGCCATCACCTTCACCAACAAGGCTGCCGCCGAAATGCGTGAGCGTCTGACCACGCTGATCGGCCCGGTCGCCCAGCGTATGTGGGTGTCCACCTTCCATTCGGCATGCGTGCGTATCCTTCGCCGTGACGGGCAGGCCATCGGCTTGAACTCCGGTTTCTCCATTTACGACACACAGGACTGCCAGCGGCTGGTCAAGCTCATCGCCACCGACTTGAACATCGATATCAAGCGCTACACCCCGCGCGCGATGCTCGCCAGGATTTCGGATTACAAGAACAATCTGCAAACGTGGCAGGGTCAGCTCAAGCAGTTCGCCCCGGATTACCGTCCCGGCCAGCGCGGCTACCAGCTGGGCCGGTATGGCAATGAGGAACAGCTGTATGCCGTGGTCTATGCGGAATACCAGCATCGTCTCGCCGCGGCGAATGCCGTCGATTTCGACGACCTGATCATGCGTACCGTCGAACTGCTGCGTACCCAGCCGGATATCGCCGATTACTACCGACATAAGTTCCGCTATATTCTCGTTGACGAGTACCAGGACACCAATCATGCGCAATACGTGTTGATCCGTGAGCTTGCAGGCATCGACGCCCATGAGCAGCCCGACACCTCGGTGATTGGCGCTGGTAGAGTAGGCCCGGCGTGGGTGACGGTCGTCGGCGATTCCGACCAGTCGATTTACGCGTTCCGTGGCGCGGATATCAGTAACATCCAGGATTTCGAGAAGGATTTCCCGGATGCCAAGACCATCATGCTCGAGCAGAACTACCGTTCGACGCAGACGATTCTCGACGCGGCCAACGCGGTCATCTCCCACAATGAGGGACGCAAGCCCAAGAAGCTGTGGACCGCCGCAGGCAAGGGCGCACCGATTACCGGCTACGCGGCGGACAACGCGCAGCAGGAGGCCCTGTGGATCGCCACAGAGATCGCCCGGCTCGTCGCCGAGGACGGCTACAAGTACTCCGATGTCTCCATCATGTACCGGGCGAACGCCCAGTCGCGCTCCCTTGAAGAGGCGCTGATCAACGCGGGTATCCCGTATCAGCTCATCGGCGGCACCAAGTTCTATGAGCGCAAGGAAATCAAGGACGCCATCGCCTATCTGCAGGCGATCGTCAATCCGTCGGACAGCGTGAATATGCGGCGCATCCTCAATGTGCCCAAGCGTGGTCTCGGCGCGCGTGCCGAAGCGATGGTCGCCGCCTATGCCGACGCCCATGCGGCACCGTTCTGGCAAGGTATTGCCGATATGGAACAGATTGAGGGACTGCCCACGCGCACGGCGAAATCGCTCGGCGCATTCCGCGACACCATGCAGCATCTCGCCGCCTTCGCGCGCGACCATGCGAACCAGCCGTCGGACATCGTCGCCGAAGTGCTTGACAAGTCCGGGCTGCTTGAGGAGCTGCAGCGCTCCGAGGACCCGCAGGACGCCTCCCGTTTGGAGAACCTCTCGCAATTGCAATCGGTTGCAGCCGAATTCGAGCAGAATACGCCCGACGCGACCCTCGAAAGCTTCCTCGAAACGACTGCGCTCGTTGCGGATTCCGACCAGCTGCCAGGCGAGAACGAGGACAGTGGCAAGGTCACGCTTATGACCCTGCACACCGCCAAAGGCCTCGAATACCCGGTTGTGTTCCTCACCGGCATGGAACAGGGCACGTTCCCGCATTCCCGCTCGCTCGAAGACACCAGCGAACTGGCGGAGGAGCGACGGCTCGCCTACGTGGGCATCACCCGCGCCAAGCAGCGCCTGTACCTGACGCGCGCCGCGGTCCGCTCGCAGTGGGGGCGTGCCGACGACATGATGCCCAGCCAGTTCCTTGATGAGATTCCTGACGAGCTGATCGACTGGAAGCGCCGTGAGGCCAGTACCGAGCGCATGGGTGGCGGCTGGAAGTCAGGCGGCCTGGACGATGACGAGTTCGGCGGTTGGGGCGATGACGATGAATTCGGCTCGACCAGCTTCGGCGGATCCACCTTCGGCTCATACGGCTCGCGCGGCTCGTATGGTTCCGGCCGTTCCTCATCGTCCCGGCGTTCCGGCGGCTCGGCATACGGCTCCTCCTACGGCGGGTCTTCGTATAGCGGCTCATCCTACGGATCGCGGTCCGGTTCGTCCTCGTCGCGCGGCTACGGATCGCGTTCAGGCTCCTCGTATGGTTCCCGCGGCTCGTACGGTTATGGTTCGTCATCAGGTTCAGGGCGTTCCGGGAAAGTGACCACTCGGCACACCTCAGCCGTTTCACACAAGAAGAGCGCGGCATCCGGTACATCGCAGGTGGGCAAGGACAACGGCCTGAACATCGCCGATTTCAACGTCGGCGACAAGATCACCCACGACAAATACGGTCTCGGCACGGTCTTGGAAACCCAGGACAAGGGCCGCAACTCCGTAATCACCGTGGACTTCGGATCCGACGGCGTCAAGCGGCTCATGCTTCGCGCGGCACCGATCGAGAAGCTCTGAGCGCATGCGTTGCTGATACCAACCGCAGCCTTGCACGACGCTCCCGGCACGCCGTCGCAAGAGAGCCGGGAGTGAGGTCGCAGGTGTGGTGTATGTTAGTGACTCGTGTGTGCAACCGCACGCACTATCTGGAGTCTTAGCCCGTCAGTGGGTCGGCGGAGGTCCGTACAAAGCGGTCCTCCGTTCGTGCATGGCACGATGAAGCACTGGAGAGGCTGGCTCAGCGCGAGGGAATGTCCTTCGCGTTCCGTTCAGATAACGACAGAAAAGGAACAATATGACTAACGCTCAGCGTTCCCGCCGTCAGGTGCGTCTTTCTCGCGCCCTCGGCATTGCACTGACCCCGAAGGCCCAGCGCCTGTTCGAAAAGCGTCCGTACGCTCCTGGCGAGCACGGCCGCACCCGTCGCCGCACCGAATCCGATTACGCGGTGCGTCTGCGTGAGAAGCAGCGTCTGCGCGCCCAGTACGGCATCTCCGAGAAGCAGCTTCGCGCCGCTTACGTCAAGGGCACCCGTACCGCCGGCCAGACCGGTGCAGCTATGCTCACCGATCTCGAAACCCGTCTTGACGCCCTCGTGCTGCGTGCCGGCTTCGCCCGCACGACCGCCCAGGCCCGCCAGTTCGTGGTGCACCGTCACATCATGGTTGACGGCAACATCGTCGATCGTCCGTCCTACCGTGTCAAGCCCGGCCAGACCATCCAGGTCAAGCCGAAGAGCCAGACCATGGTGCCGTTCCAGGCTGCTGCCGAAGGCGTCCACCGTGACGTGCTTCCGGCCGTTCCGCCGTATCTCGATGTCAACCTCGCTTCCCTGAAGGCGACCCTGACCCGCAAGCCCGTCCCGGAAGAGATCCCGGTGCAGGTGAACATCCAGTACGTCGTCGAGTTCTACGCTCGCTGACCTGGATCCATTCCATTTTTCAAGGACATACAGCATAAGGCCCCGCTTTTGGCGGGGTCTTATGCTATCTGCATACCGGCGCATATAGGCGGGCTCGACAGTCAAGGCATTGGCCGGGCGATTCCGTGACGGAGGAGACATGGCGGAGAAGACAAGGCGACGGCAGGTTCCGGACAGCATCGAGGTCAGGGGAGCGCGGGTCCATAATCTCAAGGACATTGATGTCTCGGTCCCGCTCAACAATTTCGTGGGCATCGCCGGAGTATCGGGCTCGGGCAAGAGCTCGCTGGCGCTCGGCGTCCTCTACGCCGAAGGGTCGCGCCGGTATCTGGAAGCGTTGTCGACATATACCCGCCGCCGCATCACGCAATCGGAGCGTGCCGACGTCGACGAGGTAGAGCATGTCCCTTCGGCGCTGGCATTGCATCAGCGGCCGGCGGTCCCTGACATCAGATCCACGTTCGGCACGATGACCGAACTGCTCAACGGCTTACGGCTGCTGTATTCACGGACCGGATCGTACACCTGCCCCAACGGCCATCGTGTGCCGCCGACCATGAACGTGGCGCTTGAGCGTCCGATTGTCTGCCCCCAATGCCATGCGGAGTTCTACGGCCGGTGCGCCGAGGAGATGGCGTTCAACAGCGATGGCGCATGCCCCGCATGCTCAGGCACCGGCGTGCAACGCGTCGTGGATGAGTCGACATTGGTGCCTGATGAATCCCTGAGCATTGACGATGGCGCTGTCGCCCCATGGGGCACGCTCATGTGGTCGCTGATGAAGGACATCGTCCGCCAGATGGGCGTCCGCACGGATATTCCATTCCGTGAGCTGAACGCGCAGGAACGTCAGATCGTGTTCCACGGACCTGCCGAAAAGCATCATATCGTCGTGCACAACAAAGGCACCGATACCGTCACCGAACTTGATTTCACATACTACAGTGCGGTCAGGTCGGTGGAAAACGCGTTGTCGCGCGCCACCAGCGAATCCGCCGTCAAGCGTGTCTCGCGCTTCCTCAAAGAGCAGACCTGCCCGCAGTGCGGTGGAACCAGACTGTGTGAGGCCGCACGCGACCCGATTATCAAAGGCATCGATCTTCCCCAGGCGTGCGCGATGACGCTGGACGAGTTCGCCGTCTGGCTTGCGGATACCCCGTCCGTGATGCCCGGTGATGTCGCCGGTATGGCTACCAATATCATCGACACCATGCGCGAGCCCATTGCTCGTCTCCAGCAGCTCGGGCTCGGGTATCTGTCACTGGACAGGCCCGGCGCGACCCTGTCCACAGGTGAACGCCAACGCGTCCAGCTTTCGCGTGCGGTGCGCAACCGTACCACCGGCGTGCTGTATGTGCTCGACGAGCCGTCGATTGGTTTGCACCCAGCGAATGTCGACGGTTTGCTCGGCGTGATCGACGATCTGCTGGCCAACGGCAATTCCGTGGTCGTAGTGGACCATGATGCGCGGGTCCTGCGCCAAGCCGACCACATCATCGAGATAGGCCCGGGGTCCGGAGACGCCGGCGGGCTGGTCATCGCGCAAGGCACTGTCGCCCAGGTCGCCGCGGCTGCGGAATCCCGCATCGGCGGATTCCTCGACGGCTCGCGTTCGGTGCATCCAAGGCAACGCACATCGGAACGCGATATGTTCGCCTTCGGTGCCATCGCCATGTCGACATCCCCGATCCATACCGTCTCGTCGCTTGACGTGCGCATCCCGGTCGGCAGGCTCATCGCCGTGACCGGAGTGTCGGGTTCCGGAAAAACGACCATGGTATTGGAAAGCCTGACTCCCGCGCTTGAACGGCATACGGCAGGTCAAACGTTGCCGGAACATGTGCGCGGCATCGATCCCGCCGGCATCGAACAGGTGCATCTTATCGATTCCACGCCGATCGGGGCGAATATCCGCTCCACGGTCGCCACCTACTCCGGCGTGCTGGACCCGCTGCGGCGCGTATTCGCCGCGACCGATGCCGCCAGGTCCCGTGGTCTGCATGCCGGCGATTTCTCGTATAACACCGGTTCGTTGCGCTGTCCTACCTGCGACGGGACAGGCACGATATCGCTCGACGTGCAGTTCCTTCCCGATGTCGAGATTACTTGCCCCGATTGCCAGGGATCGAGATATGGGCGCGATGCGTGGAAAATTACCCGCACGTTCACGGGCACGGACAAGCAGCATCCGGTGACGATGAGCCTGCCGCAGCTCATGGCCATGACCATCGATGACGCCGTGGGATGCCTTGTCTCCCAGCGCAAGATAGCGACCAAGCTCAAAACGCTCCATGACCTGGGCATCGGGTATCTCACACTGGGCGAGGCCACACCGGCGTTGTCCGGCGGCGAGGCACAACGGTTGAAACTCGCCGGGCAGATCGGCAAGGACCAGCGTCATGCGCTGTTCGTATTCGACGAGCCGACCATCGGCCTTCATCCGCTTGATGTCGAAGTGCTGATCGGCGTGTTGCAGAACCTGCTTGACTGCGGGGCGACCATCATCGTCATCGAACATGATCTGGATATGATTGCGAACGCCGATTGGATTATCGACATGGGGCCGGGAGGCGGCTCATACGGCGGCCGTATCGTGTGCGCGGGGACTGCCGAACAGGTTGCCACCACCCCTATCAGCGTTACCGGCAGATACCTGTAATCTGACGCATGCCGCAGTAACCGCGCCTGCATCGGCCGCTGCTATCTGTGCAGCCGTTATTCGCCCAGCACGCCCCCGACGATTGACGACACGATGGACATGATGAGCGAGCCGAGTACCGACCACCAGAACCCGTCGATGACCACGCCCACGTCGAAGAACGAGAAGGCGAGCCACGAGGCGAGTTCCATGAACAGCCAGTTGATCACCAACGCGACAAACCCGAAACTCAGCAGCGAGAAGGGGAGTGCCAGAAGGTGCACGACCGGTTTGATCGATGCGTTGATCAACGCCATGAACAGTGAGAACGCGGCGATACCGAGAATCGGCGGTTCGCCTTTCGCCTGCATGCCGGGCAATAACGCAACCATGACGCCGACGGCGATGGTCATGATCAGCCAGTTGATGAGAAAGCGTTTCATGCCGTCAGTCTACAGCACACGATCAGATATCAGAAGGAATCCGGGCGTCACTGGCCGCAGAATGCCTGGCGGAGCATGGTGGCGTACACCGGGCGGCCTTGCGGTGTCAGATGCGTGCCGTCGTCGTACAGGTATTCGCTGTGCCCTTCGCTGGTGCCGTTCCAGTCGATGATGCCGACATTGCGGTGGCTCGCCGCGAAGGAACGCAGAATCGCGTTGTTCTGGTCCTGCCACGAGACCGGAACGCGCAAGGTGAGGAAGTACACCGGCTTGCCATCCATCGCATCGACGATGCTTTGCAATTCGGCCTCGTCGCGAATCGGGCCGTTGTCGCCGAGCGCGACCACGACCACGCTGCCGCCTTGCCCGGCCCCGGCATGTTGGGCGTAGATTCCCGGGGCTGTGGTGATCTGCCGGCTGACTTGCGTATCAATGACGGCTTTGGGCATGATCTGCTGGATGATATCCGCGGCTCCCAAAGCCACGGAATCCCCGATGATCAATGGGTCGGCGCTACACACGCCGGTCGCCGCATCGAAAGTCCACGACGACAGCGGGACGCCTGCCGGCACCTTTTCGGCATGCGCGTTCATCTTCGGCGTGGCGGGGGCCTTCGAAGGAGTTTGCTGGGCGTTCTTGGACGAGCCTGAAGCCGAGGGCTTGGACGATGGGGAAGCGGCGTGTCCAGCGGAATCTGGTGCCTTGGACGCTCCCGTGGACGGTGACGAACCGGGGACACCAGCGAGGGCTTTCTTCCCCGCGAGGCTGGCTTCGTCTGCGATTTCCGGCCGCAGCTCGATCGAACGCTGTTCAACGATGCCGTCCCAGTCGAACGGCAGGCACCCGACGATGATGACAGCGACCAAACCAGCCGCTGCCATCACCTTCGCCGCCGGCTGCACATCCGCTAGATATGCGCGCACGGTACGTCCGGCGCCTGTCACCACCAGCCGCAGACCTGTCATGGCCTTCGGCTTCGCGCTGTTATCGTTGGGCTGACCCGCGCGACCATCGTTGTCGCCGGCAGCTGACTTTGCGCCTTTTTCTGTCGCCTCGGAAGCGGTTCCGGCCGCGATGCCCCGATGCACCGGAACTTCGATGAATCGGTGGATGAGTTCCGCCGCGCCTGCAATCACCGCGAACTGCAACAGCCAGCCCCACCACGGCATCGTGGTCGTGCGTGTCGCCGGATTCATGATCTCCAGCAGCGGGAAATGGATGATGTACACCGCGAACGCCCGAGACCCCGCGACGACCAACGGCTGGCACCCCAGAATCGCCGCTGTGACAGACCCGCGTACTGTGCAGGCGGCGACCAGCAACGCCGCCAAGATGGCCGCCGCCAGATAGCCGCCGCGGTACATCCATATGGCCTCACCGTCGACAACTGCGACGCCGGCTGCCAGGGCGAGCAGCGCGATCAATGCAAGTATGTCGGACATGCCAATGGTCACGCCTCCTACGGTAGTGCGATAAGTCATGCGCTTGGCCAAACGGTTCACCCACACTCGGTCCGGAACCCGCTGTCCGGTTCCGTCGTTCGCGGAGTCGTCGGTGGCCGCACGAAGCCCTGGCTTAGTATCTTTTGACACAGGCGCCGCGGCACGGTCCGCAAGCAGCAGTGCGAGCTCGGCGCCGACCAGCAGCTCGGCCGCGCGCGTATCAAGACCGTAATACAGGTGTGCGGTATCGCCCCCGTTGAAGGAAAGCGCCCCCATGGCGATGGATGAACCAAGCATCAGGAACAGCACCGCCGCGTGCATCATCCAGCGGGAACGGCAGATGCGGTGCAGCAGCAGCAGGATCGCCGGCCACAGCACAGCGAACTGCATGACAATCGCCACAAACCACAGCGGGGTCAGGGGAGAAGGCAGGCCAGCCGCGGCGAAATACGGCAGTTTGCGGAAGATATACACCCAGTTGACCACGAATGCCGCCGCAGGCAACGCGTCCGCCCGCGCCTTGAGCAACAGCGAAGGGGAGAACAGGTACACGAGCGGAATGGCCAGCGCGATGGATGCCAAGCCCATCGGCCACAGCCGTTTGAGCCGTTTGAGCACGTACGAACCGTACCGGAAGCCACCGCGTCCGATCGCGCGCTCAATGCTACGGGTACTCAAGAAACCGGTGATGACGAAGAAGACCGTCACGCCGAGGAAACCGCCGGAGAGTATGGACGGACGCGTATGGAACAGCACGACTGACACAATCGCAAGGGCGCGCAACCCATCGATGCCACGGTATCGACCGCCGGCATGCACAGACATGTCTTCGTGCGACTGGTGTTCGCTGATACCGGCTTGACTTGCCATGGTTCCCTTCCTCGCGTTCGATGCGTTAGACATTTGTACAAACCGCTACAGACGTATCCAAAAACGACACGCCGGTGCGACATGCGCACCTACGGACACGCGGCTATAGCATGGGTGTCATGAAGTTGCATCTGTATCTGGTCCGCCATGGCCAGACCTATTTCAACCGCTACAACCGGCTGCAAGGCTGGTCAAATTCCCCGCTGACTGAACAGGGGCTCGCCGACGCTGAACGCGCCGCCCACAAGCTCGAAGGAATCCAGTTCGCCGCCGCATACTGCTCTGACACCACGCGCGCGGAACAGACGGCACACATGATTCTCGACGTGAACGAAAGCCACGGTCATAAGCGCCCGACACTGATCGCTGACATGCATTTCCGCGAACAATACTACGGGTATTTCGAAGGACAGGATATGTCCGCCTCCTGGTGGGCGGCGGGGGCTCCTCATGGCGCCGGAACCTATCAGAAGATCGTCTCGCAGTATGGACTCTCCGCGACCCGTGATTTCCTCAAACAGGCCGATCCCTTCCATGATGCGGAATCAGACGAGGAATACTGGAACCGGATCGAAGGCGGGTACCGGCTCATCGCGTCCAATCACATGCTCCATGACGGTGACCGCGTGTTGCAGATCTCTCACGGCAACACCCTGCTCAGCCTCATGCATCGTTTCGCCCCGGACGGCTATGACCTGTCCGAACGACCGGGCAACGGCAGTGTGACACAGCTTGACTTTGACACCGAAGCCCCATTCGATACGGCGCTGAGCGTAATTTCCTACAACAATTGACCTGCGCGCCCGGGGGCGATAGATTCGTCAACAAGGCGCGCGTCTCGCCCGCCTACTAGGCTTGACCCGGTATCGTAGCGCTGTACGCGCGTGAGCAGAAAGAGGTTCGCATGGGTGTTGGAGACATCGCCGGGCTGATTGCGGCAATCGCATTCGCGATTCTTGTCGGCTTCCTTATCTACCCGCTGATTCGGCTGGGCAAGCTGTTCGACCAGATCGCCATCACCGTCAAGGAGTCGGGTGACCACGCCATCCCCGCCATTGACGAGGGGGTCACCACAGTCAAGCAGGTCAACAAGTCCCTGGCTGATGTCAATCGCATCTCCGATTCCGCATCCACCACGGTAAACAACATCACCGCGCTGACTGATTTGTACGGTTCATTCCTCGGCAAGCCGGTCATCAAAGCTGCATCTACGATGTATGCGCTCAAGTTGACGGCACAGCAATTCTTCACCAAGAAAACCGCACGCAAGCAGGTCGTGCCCACCAAGCCGGCTGACGCCAAGACGCGGGCGAAGGCCCCAACGAAGTAACCGGGCAGGCAGACAAGGAGCATCATGAAAAGAACGTTCTGGGTGGCAGTAGGTGTGGTCATCGGTGTGGTGGCCGTCGCCAAAGCCCAGGCTTATGTCAAGGCCAACACCCCTGATAACGTAAGGCAGTTCCTGCTCGGCCCCGATCAGGACAACGTCCTGCAACGCACGCTCGCCGGTCTCATCGAGGATTTCAACACGACCCGCAAAGCGCGCGAAGCGGAGTTAAACGCACAGTATTCAGGTATTTCAAAGTAACAGGTGCCGCACCAGTCTGACATCAATAACGCAGGCCCACGCCGCAACCGCGAGCCGCACACAACACAAGGAGTCATCCCGCTTATGCGCACAGCAGACATCGCAAAGCGTTACCTCACGTATTTCCAGAAGCATGGCCATTTGGTCATGCCGTCGGCTTCGCTTATCTCGCCGAACCCGACAACCCTGTTCACCATTGCAGGCATGGTGCCGTTCATCCCGTACCTGCTCGGTGAGCAGACGCCGCCCGCCACGCGCGTGACCTCGAACCAGAAGTGCGTGCGTACGCTCGATATCGACGAGGTCGGAAAAACCACCCGCCACGGCACCTTCTTCCAGATGCTGGGCAACTTCTCCTTCGGTGATTACTTCAAGGAGGAGGCCATCCATTACGCGTGGGAGCTGCTGACCACCCCGCAGGACCAAGGCGGCTACGGTTTCGACCCCGAAAAGCTCTGGGTCACCACCTTCACCGACGATGAGGAAGCGCGTTCGATCTGGAAGAACGAAGGCTTCGACCCCGAACATATGCAGGTGTTCGGTATGGAAGACAACTTCTGGACCACCGGCGGCCCCGGCCCCGGCGGCCCCTGCTCCGAGATTTACGTGGATCGCGGCCCGGAATATGGTCGTGACGGCGGCCCCGCGGCTGACGAGAACAGGTTCATCGAAATCTGGGATCTCGTCTTCGAAAACTACGAAGTCGACAACGTCAAGTCCAAGACCGACCTGCATATCGTCGGCGAGCTGGAGCACAAGAACATCGATACCGGCGCCGGTCTGGAACGTCTCGCGTACCTCATGCAGGGTAAGCAGAACATCTACGAGACCGATGAGGTCTTCCCGGTCATCGAGGCCGCGGAGAAGCTCTCCGGCCGTACCTACGGCGAAGACGCTGACGCGGATGTGCGCTTCCGCGTCGTGGCCGATCATGTGCGTTCCGCCCTCATGATCATGTCCGACGGCGTGCGTCCGAGCAACGTCGGTCGTGGCTACGTGCTGCGTCGTCTGCTGCGCCGAACCGTGCGCTCCATGCGTATGCTCGGTGTACGCGACCACGTGCTGCCCACACTCTTCCCGGTCTCCGAAGCGGCAATGGAACCGAATTATCCGGAACTCAAGGACACCTTCCATGAGGTTTCGGAATCCGCATACGGTGAGGAAGACGCCTTCCTGAGGACGCTGGAAAGCGGCACCACGATTCTTGACGTCGCGGTCGATCAAGCCAAGCGTAATCACGGCGAAGTCTCCGGTGAGGACGCCTTCAAGCTCCACGACACCTACGGCTTCCCGATTGAGCTCACCCTCGAGATGGCCCAGGAGCAGGGCGTTAAGGTCGACGAAGCGAAGTTCCGTGAGCTCATGCACGAACAGAAGTCCCGTGCACGCGCCGACGCGCTCAAGAAGCGCCACAACGTTGATCTGAGCGTCTACGACGATTTCAAGAAGACGCTCGCCAAGCCGATCGACTTCCTCGGATACACCGATTTTTCGAGCCGTTCCACCGTGCTCGGCATCATGCAGGAAGGCAAGGGTTCGGTGCCTGCGGTGACCGGCCCGGCGAACGTCGAGGTCATCCTCGACCGCACCCCCTTCTACGCCCAGGCTGGCGGTCAGCTCGCTGACCAGGGCGAGATCATCTCCGATGATGGCGCGGTGCTTGAAGTCGACGACGTGCAGAAGCCCATCAAGGATCTGATCGTCCATCAGTGCCGTCTGACCGAGGGCACGCTCGTGGTCGGTGCCGCGGTCAACGCGAATATCGACCTGCAGCGTCGTGGCGCCATCGCTCGCGCCCACACCGCGACCCACATGGTGCATAAGGCTCTGCGTGAGGAACTCGGCCCACAGGCTACCCAGCGTGGCTCCGAAGATGCCCCGAACCGTCTGCGCTTCGATTTCCAGTGGTCCAAGGCCCCGAGCAAGACCGTCATGGACGCTGTGGAGGCGCGAGTCAACGACCGTCTGCGCGACAACCTTGTCGTCACCACCAAGGAAATGAAGTTCGACGACGCAATTGCGCTCGGCGCGATGCATCTGTTCGGTGAGAAGTACGGCGATATCGTGCGTGTCGTGTCCATCGGCGAGGACGGCTGGAGCCGCGAGCTGTGCGGTGGTACCCACGTCGACCATGTCGGCAAGATCGGCCAGATCAGCATCATGTCCGAAGCCTCCATCGGTTCCGGCGTCCGCCGTGTCGATGCGGTTGTCGGGCAAGGCGCTTACGAATTCAACGCCCGTGAGCATGCGTTGGTCTCGCAGCTGTCCGACAAGCTCAACGCGCGTCCGGACGAGCTCGCAGATCGTGTCAATACGCTGCTTGCCAAGCTCAAGGAATCCGATCGTCGTCTGTCCTCCATGTACGAGACCCAGCTTGCTGCTGCCGTCCCTGAGCTTGTGAAGAACGCCCAGGCTTCGAACGCGCCTGTTACGGTAGCCTCGAAGAATGTGGGTCATTTCGGTTCCTTCGACGCGCTGCGCAAGACCGTCCTCGATATTCGTGGCCGGCTTGGTGACGACAAGCCGGTTGTGGTGGCCCTTGCCGGCATCAGCGGCGACGACAAGCCGATGGTCGCCGTGGCAACCAATGAATCCGCACGCAAACTCGGCATCAAGGCGGGCGACCTCGTGCGCGGTGCGTCCAAGATCCTTGGTGGCGGCGGTGGCGGCAAGCCCGATTTTGCCCAAGGCGGCGGCGCCGACGCGAGCAAGATCGATGCCGCGTTGAGCTCTCTCGCCGACGAGGCGATGAGAGGCTGACCACACGATGGTGTGGCTTGGTGTCGATCTCGGTGAAGCCAGGGTCGGACTCGCATTGTCCGACCCTGAGCTCACCTTCGCACACCCGATAGGCAATATCAAAGTCCACGGCAATGCCATGGACGCCATCGAGGATGTCATCGACATCATCGAACGAGAGCAGGTGGGACTCGTCATCGTGGGCGTTCCCCTACTGCTCAGCGGCAAACGGGGAGAAAGCGCGCGCAAAGCGCAAGGCTGGACGCGCGAACTCATGTCGCGGCTGCTGGAGTACCGTAACACCGGGCAAATCCAGCTCAACGACGTGCCGATTGTAGAGCTGCAAGACGAACGGCTGACTACCGTCACAGCCCACCGCCAGCTGAGCGATACCCAGATTTCAACACGTGACCACCGTCCGATGGTCGATCAGCAATCGGCGGTGCTGATCCTTCAATCAGCATTGGACGCCCGACATGCCGATGCCATACCCAGCAACGAGGCTGAGTAGGCCGGCGAAAGGAAGAGAAGAGACCATGCCAGATGATTTCCGCGAGTTCTTCGAGGAGCGTACGCAATGGACCGATACCGATGGCGCTGGAGACCATACGCATCCTCAAGGTACCACCGAGCACAGCGATGCCAACGATGAAGTGCCTCTGTCACGGCGCCAATTGCGCAAATCGCACGAGAAGCGTCGCAACCAGCAGATCATTCGTGTCGTGGCGATTGTGGTCGTCGTGGCCATGGTTGTCGGACTGCTGGTATTCGGCTATTCCAAACTCAAGTCTTGGCGTGATGCCCGTGAACGCGCATCCCAGGCGTTGACCGCCGATTATCCCGGGCCAGGTACCGGCAAAGTGGAATTCACGGTGGAAAGCGGCGAAGGGCCGGCAGAAATCGGGAACAATCTGGTCAAGGCCGATGTCGTCAAATCCCAGGCCGCATTCACCAGCGCCGTGGCCGCCAACAACAGCACGTTGTATCCCGGCACGTACGAACTGAAGAAACACATGGCCTGCGCCGACGTCATCGCGATTCTCTCCGACCAGTCCAAGGCCACCGGATTCCTACAAGTCAAGGCAGGTGAGCGGGTTTCCCAGGTCATCGCCGACGCCGCCCAACTGTCGGGCATCAGCGCCGACGACTTCAATGCGGTCATCAACGGCGGCGGCGCCGGAATCCTGCCTGCGGAAGCAGGCGGCAAATTCGAAGGCTGGTTACAGCCGGGCACCTACAACGTGAAAAACCGCAATTCAGCCAGTGACATCATTAAAGAGATGGTTGACAAGCGCGTTGAAACGCTGGATTCGCTGGGCGCGCCCACAGGGGCGGACCGTGAGAAGATGCTGATCATCGCTTCAATCGCCGAATCTGAAGTCAATGCTGACGAATACTACGGCAAAGTGGTACGCGTCATCCTCAACCGGCTGGCCAAGAACATGCCGCTCGGCATGGACTCCACCGTCGCCTACGGTTTGGGAACCACCGCCGACAAACTCACCGACGCCATGCTTCAGGATGCGTCAAACCCGTATAACACGCGTGTCAATACCGGCTTGCCGCCCACGCCGATCAGCAATCCGGGCGAATCGGCGATCAAAGCCGCCATGAATCCTCCCGAGGGGGATTGGTTGTACTTCGTCACAGTGAATCTCACCACCGGCGAGACGAAATTCGCCACCTCCGAGGATGAGTTCTGGAAACTGCGCGACGAATACAAGAGTTCGAACAACAACGCGAACTGAGCAGACGGCACGCGCCAATCCGCATCTTTCGTGTCCATATAGAAGACGCGGATGCACGCGTGGGGCGGGTTGACGCTATCATTCGAGAAGCTGCGCCAGCTGCACGGCATAAGCGGAATCACGCATTCCTGTCATGCAGCAAGCGGATATACCGAAAACGACAGACAAGCCGGCATTTGAGCAAAGGAGACAACATGTTGCGTTGGCAGACCGCAGGGGAGTCGCATGGTGAAGCGCTCGTCGCGATGATGGAGGGGTTGCCTGCCGGCGTGCGGGTCTGCACGAAGGATATCTCTGCGGCTCTTGCCCGGCGTCGTCTCGGCTATGGGCGTGGCGCGCGAATGAAATTCGAGCTGGATCAGGTGCGCCTGCTGACCGGTGTCCGCCACGGCTCCACCTTGGGCTCGCCGATTTCCATCGAAATCGGCAACACCGAATGGCCCAAATGGACCGAAGTCATGAGCGCCGACCCGCTTGACCACGAATTGCCTGACACTGGCCGCAATGCTCCGCTGAGCCGTCCCCGCCCTGGACACGCGGACCTGACCGGCATGCGCAAATACGGTTTCACTGACGCTCGCCCGATTTTGGAACGGTCCAGCGCCCGTGAAACAGCATCCCGCGTGGCTTTGGGCGCGGTGGCCGCGAATTTCCTCGAACAGGCGCTGTCCATTCGCACGGTTGCGCACGTCATCTCCATAGGCGGTGTCGGTATTGACGAGGATGCTCCGCTGCCGGTGCCGGACGACCTTGACGCCCTCGATGCGTCTCCGGTCAGAACCCTGGATAAAGACGCCGAACAGCGCATGATGGAACGCATCGACGAGGCGAAGGCGTCTGCCGATACGCTCGGTGGTGTCATCGAGGTCATCGCGTACGGCGTTCCCGCAGGACTGGGTACGTACGTCGAATCAGACCGCCGTCTCGACGCGGCGCTGGCCGGTGCCCTGATGGGCATCCAGGCGATTAAGGGCGTCGAAATCGGCGATGGATTCAAGGAAGCAGACCGTCCCGGTTCTCTTGCCCATGATGAGATTGTGGTGAATGATGACGGCCGTATCAGTCGTCTGAGCAATCGTGCCGGCGGTATCGAAGGCGGTATGTCCAACGGCGAGCCCATCCGAGTGAGGGCTGCGATGAAGCCAATCCCATCGATTCCGAAGGCTTTGCGCACCATCGACGTGCTGACGGGCGAGCCGGCGCAGGCCATCAATCAGCGGTCCGACAACACGGCAGTCCCGGCGGCGTCGGTCGTCGCCGAGGCGATGGTGCGGCTGACAGTGGCGCAGTTCGTCCTTGAGAAATTCGGCGGTGACAATATCGCCGAAACGCGTCGGAATGCCGAGAACTATCTCGCCTCTTGGCCCGAGCATCTGCGCTGAGTGTCGACCAGTGGCAAGTTCGCATACATCGGTAGGGATTTCACTGATTACAGAGTGAGGATGGTATGACTGAGCATCGTCATGGCGGCCACGGCAATCGCCATCGTGGTCAACGTCGTCGGTCAGGCAGGTCACGGAACACGCCTCGTTTAGTTGAGCCGCCGGTGGCAGTGCTCATCGGCATGCCCGGAGCTGGAAAAACACGTGTGGGCGGCGAAGTCGCGCAGATGCTGGGAGTTCGGTTCACTGATTCGGACGAGGTGATCGAGCATCGTGCTGGCATGCGTATCGCCGAGTATTTCAGCGAGTACGGCGAGCCGAAGTTCCGTGAGCTGGAATCGCAGGTCATCGCCGATTTGTTGCACACGGCCGGCGGTATCGTCTCGCTCGGCGGGGGAGCGCCCATGACCGAGTCCGTCCGGCGCAATCTGCAGACGTATATCTCGCAAGGCGGCAAAGTTGTCTATTTGCAAGCCGATCCGCAGGAAGCGATGGAGCGGGCGCGTCGTGGCGGCAACAGGCCGATGCTCGCCGGTGACCCCGACGCTCGTTGGCGCGCCTTGTACGAGGTGCGCGACCCAGTGTTCAGCGCCGTCGCGAATGTGTATGTGCATACCCGCGGATCATCGCCGCAACATGCGGCAAGGAAGGTGATGGATATGGTCATGGAACATGACGTACATGTCACAGGCGCGTCAATCACGCCGTACGATGTGCGCATCGGGGTCGGGACATCGAATCATCTCGCCGAAGTGCTGGGCGACCGGCCGATGAGAATCGCCCTGATCCATACGGCGCCCGTACAGCGGCATTCGGATCGTGCGCGCGCGCTGTTGCGCCAGGCCGGGTACGTGGTCAGTGACTTGCTGATTCCGGACGCCGAGGCCGGCAAGACCATCGAGGTCGCTAACGGCATCTGGCAGCGGCTCGGTAACGAGGGATTCACCCGTTCGGACGCCGTGGTCGGCTTGGGCGGCGGCGCGGCGACCGATCTTGCCGGATTCGTCGCGGCGACTTGGATGCGCGGCATCCGCTACGTGAACTGCCCGACATCCCTGCTGGCGATGGTGGATGCTTCAACCGGCGGGAAAACCGGTATCAACACGCCGCAAGGCAAGAATCTCGTCGGTTCGTTCTACACGCCTGCGGGAGTGCTCGCAGATATGCGAGCCCTGGAGACCCTGCCCAACGATATCTTCATCGAAGGCCTGGGCGAAGTCGCGAAATCCGGGTTCATCCGCGACCCTGAGATTCTCAGCATTCTGGAGAATCATGCACAGCAATTGCGTGAATTCAACGGTTCCACCTTCCTCGGCTCTCCGCTCGAGGATGTTGTCGCGGAACTGATTGAGCGTACGGTGAAGGTCAAAGCCTATCACGTGTCCAACGACCTGCGCGAAGCCGGGCTACGTGAATTCCTCAACTATGGGCACACGCTCGGTCACGCTATCGAACAGATCGAGCATTTCAAGTGGCGGCATGGCAATGCGGTTGCTGTCGGATGCGTGTTCGCGGCGGAACTGTCCAGTATCCTCGGGTATATCGATCAGGATCTCGTCGACTATCATCGTCAGCTGCTCGGTTCGCTCGGCCTGCCGATTTCATGGTCGGGCGGCGATTGGGACAGCGTGCTCGCACTCATGCACCGTGACAAGAAGGCGCGCGGCAACACCCTGCGTTTCGTGGTGCTCGAAGGCATCGGCCACCCGATCCATCTGGACGATCCGCCTATCGAGGCAGTGCATGAGGCGTTCGAGCGGATCCGTTCTGCGCACTGAACGCCTCCTGCGATTGCCAAGGATTCGGTAACAAGCGAAAGGACAGCAATGGCACGACATGTTCTTGTGGTCAATGGACCCAATCTCGGGCGTCTTGGCGTCCGCCAGCCCGATGTGTATGGGCATCAGGACCTTGAAACGCTGCGCAAGGATTGCACGCAGTGGGGGCACGAACTTGGTCTGGATGTGGAAGTTCGGCAGACCGATGACGAGGCGGAGATGATCCACTGGATGCATGAGGCCGCGGATGGCGCCATTCCGGTCGTCATGAACCCGGCGGCGTTCACACATTACAGTTACGGCCTCGCCGACGCGGCGCATATGGTTGGTGATGCCGGTGTGCCTCTGATGGAGGTGCATATCTCGAATCCCGCTGCACGCGACGAGTTCCGTAAGCGCAGTGTTATTTCACCGGTGGCTACGGGAACCATCACCGGCATGGGATTCTTCGGGTATCGTCTCGCCCTCGAGGCGGTGGCCCACATCATCGGCCAAGAAGCCTGAATTCCACCCCGGACTATCAGCTCAGCCCCGACGATTGTTGGATCGTCGGGGCTTGCTGTTTTTCATGCGCGTAGCAGCAGAGGATTACGCGCGTGTGAGTCGCCACGAACCGGCACGGCAATAGGTTGACAACCGGCATGACAACGTTTGTGGGAGCGATTCAGAAAACACTGACCGTCGTCTCATGAAACAGTGTCAAACAGTGTTGAAGAATGGCGGTCTTTCAGCAATCGCACCGTTGCATTGGTGTTGCGGAACAATCCTGATATCATGAAAACACCTGATACAAACGTATGCAATCCGATGACGGGCCTCCCCAGGTGGTCCTGGTCACACGGCCGGAGGGCATGCGATACAGCCACGGCAGGGTACGCGCAATCCGGCGCGATTTCCTGTACGGGCATCTCACAGTTGAGAATTGGAAGGATATATGGCCATTCAACGATTCAAAACAGCGGCATGCAAGACGCTTGGCGTCGCCGTGTGCACTGCGATGGTCCTTGGTGCCGGGGCGTTGACGCTTCCTGTCAACGCGCAGGCAGAGGATCAAACCTCGACGAGCTCAGGCTCGTCCACATCCGGTGTCACCGCCTCAACCGCGGCAAGCTGGGTCAACAGCGATGTCCAGGTCATTGCGTTTCAGCAAACCTGGAACACCATCGCCAAGGAATGTAAGGACACCTACGGCCCCGAAGGCGTAGGCTACGTCGAAGTGTCCCCGCCCCAGGAATCCATCAAGGGAAGCTCCTGGTGGACCTCATACCAGCCGGTGAGTTACAAGCTCGACTCGAAGCTGGGCTCCGAGCAGGAGTTCAAGAACATGATCACCGTCTGCAAGGCGCAACATGTCGGCATCATCGCCGATGTGGTCATGAACAACACCGCCGCTCCCGACAATAAAGGCACCTTCACCGGCACGAATGGCAGCCAGTACACACCCGATACCGGCTCATTCCCCGGATTCGCGACCCCCACGTATCCCGACGGTTTGACCGCCACGGATTTCCACACGTGCACCAAACAGATTGCGGATTATAAGAATCAGGAAGAAGTCCAGCAATGCCGTCTGAACGGCATACTTGATTTCGATTCCGAATCTGACAAGGTGCAGGACATCGAAGCCGACTATATGGCCCGCATGTACAACTACGGCGTAATCGGCTTCCGTATCGACGCCGCCAAACACATCAACACCGACAGCCTCCACGCGCTGAAAGCCAAGCTCGCGCAGAAGATCGGCAAGAACGCATCCGATATCTACTGGATCCAGGAAGGTCATCGGCAATGCTTCCGAACCGCCGGCATCCAGCCGCCGCATTATACGCAGAACGGCACGGTGACCGAGTTCGGCTTCAAGAGCGAGATGAGCCAGGCGTTCAACAACAACGTCACTTCGCTCAAGGACTTGGCCAAGCGACTGAGCGGCGACCTATCAAGCAACGATGCGAACGTATTCGTCACCAACTGGGACACCGAGCGCGACAACGGCACCATCACGTACAAGGACAGCGGCAAGTACCAGCTCGCCAACGCGTTCATGCTGGCCTACGGCTACGGTACACCACGCCTGATGTCAGGATACAAGTTTGACAACAGGGATGCCGGTGCGCCAGGAGCCACCGACACGACGGTCCCGGATGTTGACATGAACAAGGCCTGCTCCACCAACACGGGCGACTGGAACTGCGAGCAGCGCTGGACCTCCACGCGCGGCATGATCAAGTTCCATAACTATGTCGGCGACACCGCCGTCTCGCCTGTCAAGGACTGGCAGTCCAACGGCAACGACAGCATCGCCTTTTCGCGCGGCACCAAGGGCTTCCTGGCGCTCAACAACGGTACCAAGGCGCTTGACGTCACTTACGACACGACGCTTCCGGACGGCGAATACTGCAATGTGTTCTCCACCCAGGATTGCTCCCAGACCGTGACCGTCTCCGGCGGCAAGGTCAAGACCACCATCCCGGCCCGTTCGGCAATCGCCCTGTACGGTGGCGCCACCAAGGCCAGCCATCAGGCGGCCTCGGCGACCACAGACCCGTCCGACCCGAAGGTCGAAATCAAGGACGAGGCCGTCAAGCCCACGGACACCACGCTCACCGTGTACTACAAGAACGACAACGGATACAAGCAGCCGTACATCCACTACGGTGTCGGCGAAACCTGGACCGTCGTTCCCGGCGAGGCGATGACCTACGACAAGACGAGCGGCTACTGGAAGTACACCATCGAAACCGGCGGCAATGCCGTGCAATACGTGTTCAACGACGGCAGCAACAGCTGGGACAATCCGAACGGCGGTGGCAATTACAAAGCCGCCAAGGGCATCGTCCAGCAGACCGTCACCGATCATGCCAGCACGGTCGGTTCGCCGAAAACATACCACCAGAACGGCAAGACCCGTCTGGTGGTTCACTACAAGGCTCCCGCCGGGGACAAGGACCGCGCCCTGTGGGTGTGGGGTTCGAACGCCAACACCTCCGCGAACCTTGGCGGCAAGCAGTTCGATTTCACCGGTACTGATTGCTGGGGCAAGGTAGCCGATATCACCATTGACGGGGCATACACCGATTTGGGTGTCATCGTCAAGGGCAAGGATGACTGGGACAAGGTCGGCGAGAACAACCGCAATGTGAAGGTCGCAGCGGACGGCACCGCAGAGATCTGGGTGGACGGCACCGCCTCGGATCTCGAGCAGACGCTCACCGCCGCACCGGCTGACTACATCAGCTCCTGCAAGGGATATGACGTGAACGTCACCGTGCACTACTACCGCGAAGACGGCCTGTACTTCAACGCGGGCGACACGACGAACAAGACCCCGCAGTGGGATCTGTGGACGTGGTCGGGCTCCGGCAGCGTCGATTCGCAGCACAACCTCACCAGTCATGATGACTGGGGTGAAATCAGCACGTGGACACTGAAAAACTACAAGTATCCCACCGACACGTCATCTGGAGCCAGTGACATCGGCTTGCTGCGCCGCTACGGTGGCGATGCCTGGATCAAGGAACCTGATGGCGGAAACCACTTCATCCCGGCCGACTCCCTGGTGTTCGACTCCGCCACCAAGACCGGCAAGGCTGAGGTCTGGCTGGTCGCCGGCGACCCAACCGTCTACACCGCACAACCGTCCCTGACCGTTTCGGTGCGCAGCGCGGAAATCGCCGATGCCAAGAAGATCGCCGTCAAACTCAGCGGCGAGCCTTCCGGCGACGTGACCGCGACCGTCACAGACGAAAACCGCAAAACCGTTGACGTCGCCGACGTGAAAGTCGACAAGGCGACTGTGACCGTCACCACGAAGGACGATCTCGCCGTCGATGGCGCGTACACCGTGACCGTGACCAACGACAAGGGCGAGAAGATCGGTTCCGCCACTGCGGTTGCCGGTGCCATCGTGCGCACTGACGACTTCGACAAGACCTATGCCTATGACGGAGGTGATCTTGGCGCCACGTGGACCAAGAGCAAGACCACCTTCAAGGTGTGGGCCCCGACCGCCAAGGGCGTGGACCTGGTCGTCTACAAGTCCGACACGAGCGCAGACGCCGACCAGGCGTACACCTCGCCGATGACCAAGGGTGATAAGGGCGTCTGGAGCGTCCCAATCGACGGCGACCTGAAGGATACTGCCTACCAGTACCGCCTCACCTTCGCCGACGGCACGGTGAACTATTCGCCGGATCCGTATGCGACCGCGGCCGTAGTCAACGGCAAGCGTTCCGTGGTGCTGTCCGACGCGGAGAAGTCCATCAAGGACTTCAACCGCATGCCGTCCTTCGGTTCGTCGTCCAACGCGGTGATCGCCGAGACCCACATCCGCGATCTGACCAAGAACGCCAACTCCGGTGTGTCAGAAGCCAATCGCGGCAAGTACCTCGGTGTTGTCGAAGCGGGTACCAAGAATTCTCAAGGCAAGGCGACCGGTCTTGACTACCTCAAGCAGCTGGGCATCACCCACGTGCAGATCCAGCCGATGTTCGACTATGCGAGCGTCGATGAGACCAAGGCACTGGATGATTCCAACTACAACTGGGGGTACGACCCGGAGAACTACAACGTGCCGGAAGGCTCGTACTCGTCGAACGCGAGCGATCCTGCGACGCGAATCGTCGAAGCCAAGGAAATGGTCAACGGGCTGCACAACAACGGCTTGCGGGTCATCATGGACGTGGTCTACAACCATGTCGCCGACGCCTCGACGAACCCGTTCAACCTCACTGTCCCGGGATACTACTTCCGGTACAATGCGGACGGCTCCATGGTCAACAACTCCGGCTGCGGCAACGACACCGCCTCCGAACGGGCGATGATGCGCAAGTACATCGTCGATTCGGTCACGTATTGGGCAAAGAACTACAATGTCGACGGCTTCCGCTTCGACCTCATGGGTCTCGAGGATCTCGAAACCATGAAAGCGGTGCGCGCGGCCCTCGACAAGATCGATCCGGGTATCATCATCGTCGGCGAAGGCTGGGATATGAACTCCACGATGGACAAGTCCAAGATGTCCATCCAGCCTAACGCCTACGAGCTGGACAACACCGGATTCAACGGCACCAAGACCGGTTCGACCGTCTCGTTCTTCAACGATTCGATCCGTGACGGTCTTAGGGGCTCCGTGTTCTCCGACACCGACACCGGCTTCGTGTCCGGCAAGGCGGGCCAGGAGAAGCTGATCCTGCACAATATGCTCGGCTGCCCGTATGACACGAGCAAAGGTGCCACCACGTGCTGGAACGGCAATGCGCAGGATCACTACCAGACCGCCTCCCAGGTGGTCCAGTACGCGGAAATCCACGACAACCCGACCCTGTACGACAAGCTCGTCAAGTCGGTGCCGAACGACGACGAGGCGACACGCACCAAGCGCGCCGAACTCGCCGACTCCGCGGTGTTCCTGGCGCAGGGCATCTCCGAGATCCAGCTCGGACAGGAGTTCCTGCGCACCAAGAACGGTGACGGCAACAGCTACAAGTCCGGCGACTCGGTCAACGCCATTGATTGGGATCGTCTCAACGATGCCAACTATGGCGCGAACGCCGAGTATGTCAAGGGCCTGATCGCCCTGCGCAAGAAGATCGCGGCGTTCCGTATGTCCAGCTACGACCAGATTGCGCAGAACACCAAGGTCCTTGAGGCCAAGGACGGTGTGGTCGCCTACCAAGTCAAGGACGACGACGGCACGTACGTGGTAGTGCTCAACGCCAATGACACGGATGCCACGGTATCCGGCCTGACCGCCGGCGACTACAAGCTGCTGGTTTCCGACGGCACGGTCACGGCTGATCCGTCCGCGGCGAAGACCACCACGGTCTCCGACGCCGGATACACCGTCCCGGCGCTGTCCGCCGCGGTGCTCGCCTTCGCGCCGAAGGGTGCGACGGATACGCCTGGCGACAACACGGGCAACAAGGCGGCTCAACAGCCCACGCAGAAGCCGGCACAGAAGCCCAAGGACAACAAGTCCGCCGCACAGGCCGCAAACAAGCCTGCCGACCTTGCGAAGACTGGCGCTTCCGTCGCAGGTGCCATCCTCGTGTGCATGGCACTGGCTCTGGCCGGTGCGATGTCGCTGGCGGGGGAGCGCAAGGCAAGGAACGGCTCACATCGTGACTAGCCTGCTGCCTCACAACGCCTAGTCTGACTTCATGTCAGGCTGGCCCACCAACGGGTGACGAACGTATGACAGCGTTCGTCACCCGTTGTCAATGTTCGCGCCGGTTTGCGCTGGTTTGTGTCCTAATATGCTTGAGCGCCCACCACTGTCTGCGAACGTTTGCATGGCGAAGCTGCCCGTCATACAATGCTGTCAGCCCATCCAACGGAGGAACCATGAAACAACGCATCAGAACCATTGTGGTCGCCGTGCTGTGCATCGCCGTCAGCGCAGGCCTTACCGTAGCGACATTCCGCACGCCAACCGGTGTCCCCGCTGATTTCGATCCGGTAAGCTACCGCAGCGATGTCATCGTGACTATGTTCCAGGCCAACTGGAAGTCGGTCGCCAAGGAATGTACGGATACCCTCGGACCTGAAGGTGTGGCGTACGTTCAGGTCTCTCCGCCGCAGGAATCCATCAAAGGCACTCAATGGTGGACGTCCTATCAGCCGGTGAGCTACAACTTGAACTCCAAGGAAGGAACCGAACAGGAGTTCAAATCCATGGTCGCCACCTGCAAGGCCGCAGGGGTCGGCGTCATCGCCGACGCAGTCATCAACCACACAACCGGCGTCGATCAGGGTAGCGGCACCGGTACCGGCGGCAGCTCCTACGACGCGAAGGGCAATTTCCCCGCCATCGGATACACCGCGAAGGACTTCCACACCTGCGACACGGATGTCATCAATTATTCCGACCAAGAGAACGTGCAGGATTGCCGTGTCTCCGGATTGCAGGACCTTGACACGTCATCCGCCCATGTGCGTGACACGCTTGCTTCGTATTTCGCCAAACTCTTGAAATACGGCGTCGCCGGTTTCAGGGTGGACGCCGTCAAGCACATCTCCAATACGGACGTTCTCGCCATCAAGAAACTCGTGGCGCAGAAGACCGGACGTTCCCTAAACGACATCTGGTGGATGCAGGAGGTCATCGGCAACGTGAATGAAGCCGCCGCCATCCAGCCGAAGAACTATACCAAGTCCGGCCAGGTCTCGGAATTCCAGTACGCCTACCAGCTCAAGACCTTCTTCTCGAATTCGCTGGTCGGGGGCACCAAATCGATCAAAGACATCACCAGCAATCTGGTACCGAGCGATGACGCCGCGATATTCGTCACCAATTGGGATACCGAGCGCAACGGCATGACCCTGACATACCGCGACGAAAACTCCTATCTGCTGGCCAACGCCTTCATGCTTGCTTACCCGTACAGCACGCCGAACATCTTCTCCGGCTACGAATACGAGCAATCTGACGACGGAGCCCCAGGGGCGACCAAGACATCCGTTCCCGACACCACATGCGGCACAGGCTCGGATTGGACATGCACGCAGCGGTGGACGGCGATTCGCGGCATGATCGGCTGGCACAATGTTGCCGGGTCCGCGCGTATGACCGACTGGCATGACGACGGCGATAACGTGATCGGCTTCGGCCGTGGTGCCCGGGCCTACATCGTGATCAACAACGGCGAGAGCGACGCCACCGTGTCGTATTCCACGTCGATGCCCGCCGGTGACTACTGCAATGTCTACGCCAGCGGCGACTGCTCGTCGAAAGTGCATATCGGCATCGACGGCAAACTCAATGCGACCGTACCCGCCGGTTCGGCAGTCGCCATCCACGTGGCCGCCACGCCCTCCACCTGGCACGGCACCGACGCTCGCGACGCCTCCGACCCAGATTGGTACGGAAACTGATCTGTTTGCTTTCGCGGATCTGGTCAGTCGGTCAACGCATGTTGGCGATGGTACCGGCCATGCCACTGTAATGTTCTGAATATCTCGTCGATGTGCCGAATTCATCGAGAAATTGAGAGAAATGTCTCAATATCTCCGTCCCAAGGTATATTTCGGCAGATTGTTGGATTCCTGGGGCGATATCTGGAATCCCACGAAGCTGAGAATCATTGATATTACAAGCGTTTCGGCACCGGTGCGTTTCGTCACAAACACAGCGGAATCTCAATTTCTCTTGTGAAACGCCTGTTGACGCGAGATTTCAGGACTTTCTTCTCAAAATCTCGCATAATATCGGCTTATGGTCGAGAAATTGAGATTTTCACTGAGCGGCCTTTCTCCTCGCAGCAACGTAACACGCCGGGTCATGGCGAGATGATAGATTGGAGTTCCATGGCAAGAAGACAACATGGCAATGCATCGGAACACGTCACCAAGCATATTTTCGTCACCGGAGGCGTGGTTTCCTCCCTCGGTAAGGGGCTGACCGCCTCATCCCTCGGACGCCTGCTGCGTAGCCGCGGCATCCGCGTCCTTCAGCAGAAACTCGATCCCTACATCAACGTCGATCCTGGCACGATGAACCCGTTCCAGCACGGTGAGGTCTATGTCACCGAGGACGGCGCCGAAACCGATCTCGACATCGGCCACTATGAGCGTTTCCTCGATGTCTTCCTCAGCCAGAAGGCGAACGTCACCACTGGTCAGATCTACCAGTCCGTGCTGCGCAAGGAGCGCGCTGGCGAGTATCTCGGCCAGTGCGTGCAGGTGATTCCGCATATCACCAACGAAATCAAGAGCCGTATGCGCGCCCAGGCCGCGGACGACGTCGATGTGATCATCACCGAAATCGGCGGCACGGTCGGTGACATCGAATCCCAGCCGTTCCTGGAGGCCGCACGCCAGGTGCGCCGCGAACTCGGTCCGGAGAACTGCATGTTCGTGCACGTCTCTCTGGTGCCGTACATCTCCGCCGCGCATGAACTGAAAACCAAGCCGACTCAGCATTCCGTGATGATGCTGCGCCAGCTGGGCATCACCCCGGACGCGCTCGTGCTGCGTTCCGACCGCACGCTCAACCAGTCCATCAAGGACAAGATTTCGCTCATGTGCGATGTCGATCCTGAAGGCGTGGTCAACTGCGTGGACGCCCCGAGCATCTACGATGTGCCGAAGATTCTGTTCGACGAGGGACTGGACGCATACGTCGTGCGCGAACTCGGACTGCCGTTCCACGATGTGGATTGGGCCGAGTGGGAGGATCTGCTCGAGCGTGTGCACCACCCCAAGCATGAGGTGAACGTCGCAATCGTCGGCAAGTACATCGATCTGCCGGACGCCTACCTGTCCGTCACCGAGGCAATCAAGGCCGGCGGTTTCGCCAACTACGCCAAGGTCAACGTCAAGTGGGTCGCTGCCGACCTGTGCGAGACCTGGGAAGGTGCGAAGGCGGCGCTCAACAACGTCGATGGCATCGTGATCCCTGGCGGTTTCGGTATTCGCGGCATCGAAGGCAAGATTGGCGCGCTGAAGTTCGCCCGCGAGACTGGCCTTCCGGCGCTCGGCCTGTGCCTTGGACTCCAGTCCATGGTCATCGAGTATGCGCGCGACGTGCTCGGCCTTGAGGATGCGAACTCCACTGAATTCGAGCCTGATTGCAAGAACCCGGTCATCGCCACAATGGAAGAGCAGAAGGACATTGTCGCCGGCCACGGCGATATGGGCCACACCATGCGCCTGGGCTCCTACCCGGCGAACCTCGAAGAGGATTCCTTGGTCGCCCAGCTCTATGGCAGCACCCACGTGACCGAGCGTCATCGTCACCGTTACGAAGTCAACGTCAACTACAAGCAGCAGCTGCGTGACGGCGGCCTGCGGATTTCCGGCGAAAGCCCGGACGGCGAACTCACCGAGTTCGTGGAGCTCCCGCAGGATGTCCACCCGTTCTACGTGGGCACCCAGGCTCACCCGGAGTTCAAGTCCCGCCCGACCCGCCCGCATCCGCTGTTCGCGGGTCTGGTCAGGGCGGCCTTGGATCATCAGGCGGCCGACCAAGACTGACTGTGACTGACGTGCGAAACAGCCGGCATCATTGACCGGAACCACGAATGCGCCTGCACATCCCAAGTTGTGCAGGCGCATTCATTTCGACACGCCTACACGTATCACCATCCGATTTCGCATGAGGCGTAGTTCGGACAACCCCTAGTGTTTTCCGCCCCGGTCTGTTAGGTTAGCGATGGAACAACGAATGAATGGAGGCAGCGTACGGTGGCGAGCGAACACACACCAAACGCCGCGGAAGACGTGGAGATGAGCCAGTATGTGGCTGACCGTTCCCGCGTCAACGAGGACAAGATTAAGCAGGATGACGAGATCATCAGCCAGTTCGGTGACTACAACTACGGCTGGCATGATTCCGACGCAGCCGGCGAAGCGGCGAAGAAAGGCATTGACGAGAACGTCGTAAGGGCCATCTCCGCCGACAAGCACGAGCCGCAATGGATGCTTGACATGCGTCTGCGCGGCTACAAGGCTTTCGTCGACAAGCCGATGCCCTCGTGGGGCGTTGATTTGAGCGGCTTCAACGCCGACGATTTCAAGTACTATGTCAAGCCGATCAAAGAGCAGGCGAAGCGTTGGGAGGATCTTCCCGACGATATCCGCAATACCTACGACAAGCTCGGCATCCCGGAAGCGGAGAAGAAGCGTCTGGTCTCCGGCGTCGCGGCGCAGTACGAATCCGAGGTCATCTACAATTCGATTCGCGATGATCTGAAGAAACAGGGCGTGATTTTCGTTGACACCGATACCGCGGTCCGCGAATACCCTGATTTGGTCCGCAAGTATTTCGGCAAGGTCGTGCCGCCGGAAGACAACAAGTTCGGCGCACTGAACACCGCGGCATGGTCGGGCGGTTCCTTCGTCTACGTGCCAAAGGGCGTACACGTCGATATTCCACTCCAGGCCTATTTCCGCATCAACACGCCGAATATGGGCCAGTTCGAACGCACGCTCATCATCGCTGACGAAGGCTCCTACGTGCATTACGTCGAAGGGTGCACCGCGCCGATATACTCCACGGACTCGCTGCACGCCGCCATCGTCGAAATAGTCGTCGAGAAGCATGCCCGCGTACGCTACACGACAGTGCAGAACTGGTCGAACAACGTGTACAACCTCGTCACTCAGCGCGCATACGTGCGTGAAGGCGGCACAATGGAATGGGTCGATGGCAACATCGGATCCAAGGCAACCATGAAGTACCCGGCATGTATCCTCGCCGAGCCGTATGCCAAGGCATCCACCATGTCCCTCGGTTTCGCCGGCAAGGGGCAGTATCAGGATACAGGTGCGAAGATGATCCATCTCGCACCCCACACCAGCTCCACGATCGTGGCTAAGTCCATTTCACGTGGCGGCGGTCGTTCTGCTTATCGTGGACTCGTGAAAATCGTCGACGGAGCCGAAGGCTCGAGCTCGTCGGTCGTGTGCGATGCCCTGCTGGTTGATGATTTCTCTCGCTCCGACACGTATCCGCATGTCGATGTGCGCGAGGATGACGTATCCATGGCCCATGAGGCGACTGTTTCCAAGGTTTCCGAAGACCAGCTGTTCTATCTCATGAGCCGTGGTCTCGAAGAGAAGGAGGCCATGGGCATGATCGTCCGCGGCTTCGTCGAGCCGATCAGCCGCGAGCTGCCGATGGAATACGCGCTTGAGCTCAACAGGCTCGTCGAATTGCAGATGGAAGGATCGGTAGGCTGATCCATGGCAGAACAAGAGCAGAACACAATGCAGAACGTACAGGACGTACAATCGCAAACCCAGCCGAAGGATACGGAAATCAAGGTCCCGCAAGCCGACCCGCATGACCCGTATGCGTTCCCCGCGGCCATGCCGTCGAGTGCGGACCGTGAACCGCGGTCCTTCGAGGTGGACGACTTCAAGCAGCCGACCCGAAAACAAGAGGATTGGCGATACACGCCGATTGAACGCATCGAGGAATTCTTCGACGTGTTCGAGCCGAGCGGCAAAACAAGCATCTCGGTCACCGACACCGAGGGACGTCCTGTCGATGCCGGGCATGTTGACGTGACGCAGGTCGCGATGGGGGAGCAGCCCTCAGGAACCGTGATGATGCCGAACGACCGGGTTTCCGCGGTCGAATGGGCCAGCGGCAAGGCGGCTACCGTAATACGCTTGCGCGGCGAAATCGACACGCCGGTGCTCGTGCATATCCACGGCGGCGGCAATGACCTTGATGCGGTTCATCTGGTCATCATCGCGGAGGATCGTGCGCATGGCGATGTCATCGTCGAACATGACGGTCTCGCCCGTATCGCTGAAGGCGTGGAAATCTCCACGGGCGCGGATTCTCATATCTCCACGACCTTCGTGCAAGAATGGGACAAAGGCTCCAAACATGTGGGTAACCACCGCATCCGTGTCGGGGCGGGAGCCTCGTTGCGGCATTCCGTGGTGACGCTCGGCGGTGACGTTGTGCGTATCCGCATGGACCAGGATTTCGGCGGCGCCCAAGGCGATCTCAACATGCTCGGCATCTATTTCGCCGACCCGGGCGAGCATATCGAGCATAGGACGATGGTCGTGCACAACTACCCTGAGTGCAAGTCCCGCGTCGTGTACAAGGGCGCGTTGAGCGGCAAGGGCGCGCATTCCACATGGGTGGGCAACGCGCTGATCGAGCCCACGGCCCCCGGCACCGACTCCTACGAGCTCAACAGGAATCTGGTGCTTACTCCGGGCGCCATCGCGGATTCCGAACCGAACCTGGAAATCGAGAACGGCAATATCGTCGGTGCAGGCCATGCCAGCTCGGTGGGCCGTTTCGACGACGAGGAACTGTTCTATCTCGAATCCAGGGGCATCAGCGAAACCGAGGCGCGCAAACTGGTGGTCCAAGGATTCTTCGCGGAACTCGTCGAGGAAATCGGCGTTCCCGCCATCGCACAGCACCTGATGAATGTGATCGACCGTCGCCTGGCACGAGGCGAGAACGCGGCCATGCAAGCCGTATTGGAGGAAAAATAACATGCAGCATACTCTCGAAATCAAGGACCTCTACGCCTCTGTGGAAACCAAGGAGGGCCGCAAGCAGATCCTCAAGGGGGTCAATCTGACTGTCCACTCGGGGGAGACCCACGCGATCATGGGCCCCAACGGCTCGGGCAAGTCCACGCTCGCCTACACGCTGGCTGGACACCCGAAGTACGAGGTCGATTCCGGCCAGGCGGCGCTCGACGGCGTGGATATTCTCAAGCAGACGCCTGACGAACGCGCCAAGGAAGGCCTGTTTCTCGCCATGCAGTACCCGGTCGAGGTGCCGGGCGTGTCCATGACGAACTTCCTGCGCACCGCGAAAACGGAAGTGGATGGCAAGGCACCGTCGATCCGCACGTGGACCAAGGAGCTCAACGAGGCGATGAAGCGGCTGCGCATGGACCCGAAGTTCGCCATGCGCTCCGTCAACGAAGGATTCTCCGGCGGCGAGAAGAAGCGCGCTGAGGTGTTGCAGCTCGAACTGCTCAAGCCGAAGTTCGCCATCCTCGACGAAACCGATTCCGGCCTCGACGTCGACGCTCTGCGCATCGTGTCCGAAGGCGTCAACCGCGCCAAGGAGAACACCGATCTCGGCATCCTCATGGTCACCCACTACACGCGTATCCTCAAGTACATCAAGCCTGACATCGTCCATGTCTTCGCCGACGGTCATTTTGTCAAGACCGGAGGCCCGGAGCTTGCCGACGAGCTGGAGGAGAACGGCTACGACGAATATCTGCCGGAAGGCAGCAAGGAATCGGCGTTGGCCTGAACAATCTGTAAGACAAGGATCACAATGGCAGATGTTGATTTCGCTGCAATCAGGCAGCAGTTCCCGATTCTTGACCAAGAGATCCACGGTCATCCGCTGGTCTATCTGGACTCCGCCGCGACCTCGCAGAAGCCGCAGTGCGTGATTGACGCCGAAAGCGAGTTCTACCGCACCATCAACGCAGGTGTCCACCGCGGTGCCCACGAGTTGGCCGCCCGCAGCACATTGGCGTTCGAAGAGGCGCGTGCCAAGGTCGCACGCCTGGTCGGCGCCAACAGCGAGGAAGGCGAGGAAGAAATCGTCGTCACCGCAGGTGCGACCGCGGGATTGAACCTACTGGCGACCGCGTTCGGCAATGCGAGCCTCGGCCGCGGCGGCAAGGCGGCCCAACGATTCGCCCTGAAACCCGGCGATGAAATTGTGGTCTCCAAAGCAGAACACCATTCGGTGCTGCTGCCGTTCCAGGAGCTCGCCTACCGTACCGGAGCGACCCTCAAATGGTTCGATTTGACCGAGGACGGGCGCATCCGTTCTGACACCGCCGATCAGGTCATCACCGAACGCACGAAGGTCGTCGCAATCACCCATGTGGGCAACACCACGGGCGCCATTACGGATATCGCACCGATTGTCCGCCGCGCCCATGAAGTGGGAGCGGTCTTCGTCCTCGACGCCTGCCAGTCTGTGCCGCATCTCAAGGTTGATTTTCATGCGATGGATGTCGATTTCGCTGCGTGGAGCGCCCACAAGATGTACGGTCCGACCGGCGTGGGCTTCCTATATGGCAAGCGTGAGTTGCTGGAGGCCCTGCCGCCTGCTAATTTCGGTGGGTCCATGGTCGAATTGGCGTGGATGGACAAGCCGGCAGAATATATGGCCCCGCCTGCACGTTTTGAAGCCGGGACCCAGCCCGTCGCCCAGGTGGTGGCAGCCGGCGTTGCCGCCGACTGGATGCGTGCGATTGGCATGGAGAACATCGAAGCGCATGAGAAGGCCATCGCCGGCGAACTGCTGAAACTCGGCGATATTGATGGGGTCCGGATCTTGGGACCGCGTGAAAATGTCGATCGTATCGGTACCGTGGCATTTGATGTCCAGGGCGTCCACCCGCATGATGTCGGCCAGTTCATCGATTCGTTGGGTATCGCAATCCGCGTCGGCCATCATTGTGCCCAGCCGGTGCACCGTCACTTCGGGTTGTATGCCTCCAACCGTGCATCTACCGGCGTGTACAACAGCGTTGAGGATGCGCAGGCCCTAGTCGAAGCGGTTTCCAAGGTCAGGCCGTTCTTCAAGGTCTGATGCCAAGGCTGGTGGGCATTCGAAGCATGTTACATGCGTGCCCGACCGGTCTGACAGATACGCCCAATCCGCAGTCAATGAATGCGCTTTGGGCGTATCCCTTATCAGGTATGGTGGTAACGCCTCTGCGGGGCTATGATATGCCCCCGCAAGCATGTAAGCGAGAGTAGGGAACAGGCATGAGTGATGATTTCGGCATGAGCGGCGATGACCTGGAGCAGATGTATCAGGAGGTCATTCTCGAAGCGGCTCGCGATCCGCACGGGAAAGCGCATTTCGCGCCGGATTTGGCCCAGGAGAACGACACCGCGACCGGCCAATCCTCGCTTGACCAAGGTGAGGCGAGCATACACCAGAACCACGAATACTGCGAAACAGGGCAATCCCACCAATTCAACCCGACGTGTGGGGATGAGGCGACTATCCGTGTCGAAGTCTCGCAGGACGAGCCGCATCGCATCGAACAGCTCGAGTGGGATGGCCACGGCTGTTCGATTTCCCAGGCGAGCCTGTCGGTGATGACCGATCTGGTCGAAGGCAAAACCGTCGATGAGGCCATGAATCTGGGCGCCACATTCCACAAACTCATGGAATCCCGAGGCAAGGGGCTTGCTGATGACGCCGAGAACGAACGGCTTGAGGATGCTGTGGTGTTCCAAGGCGTTTCGAAGTATCCTATGCGTATCAAATGTGCGTTGCTCGGCTGGGAAGGCATGAAAGATGCCGTCGCCAAGGCCTTGGCCTCGCAAGACAAGACACCTGCTGGCGAAGCCGACTGAGCCGATAAGGAGCAAGATGACAGATCAAGGCAATCTGGTACCCGAACCACAATCCACGATTTTCGATACCGTTTCCCAAGCTTTGGGCAATGACAACGCCGCGCGCAAGGTCATGGCCAACCCGCAGCTGCTGGGCGCGTTGGGTGCCCAGGCCGACAGCACGTCCGATACCAAGCCGGGGGATGACACAGCTTCCGAAAGCGACCGTTGTGCGTGTGGCATGCACAGCAAGCAGGAATGCAAGCACGGGGACGAGACGGACAACGAGGATGATATCCCGCTGGTCGCTGTGGACGATATTGGCCGTGCAACCGCCGCGGACGTGAAAGAAGCACTGCACCAAGTCATCGACCCAGAACTCGGCATTGATGTCATCGACCTCGGCTTGGTGTACGGCATCGAAATCGATAATCTTGGACGCGCAATCATCACGATGACCCTTACCACGCCGGCGTGCCCGCTGACGGAACTCATCGAGGACGAATGCGCGAGCACGCTCGCCGGGCTCGTCGAGGAATTCCGCATCGACTGGACCTGGCAGCCACGCTGGACCGTGGACAAAATCACCCCTGAGGGGCGTGAACAGCTTGCGGCCATCGGGTTCAATCTCGATGCCATGCCGCAATATTGATCGTCACAAGGCGCACGCCGTATACAAACCCGGTGCTGATATGCTTCCTTGCCGCCTTTCGTCAGGCAGCGGGAAGCATTACTGTTTTCAGCGCCGTATTCTGTATCGCGTACGTCAGTGCTTGACCCGTGTCGCATAGAACGCGACCGCGCTGGAAGCTGCCACATTGAGGCTGTCCACGCCGTGGCTCATCGGGATTTTCACGGTGAGATCCGCATGGGAGATCGTGCGATGGGACAACCCGTCGCCTTCTGTGCCGAAAATCAAGGCGAGTTTGTCGATATGGTCGGGGGACGCCGGATTATTGTCAAGCCGACGGACAAGCTCATCAAGACTGATGGAATCGTCATCCAAAGCCATGGCCGCCGTGGCGAACCCCAGCTCATGGAGCTGGGCGAGACCTTGGACCGGCCAGAAATGCGTGTCATCGCCGCCGATGCGCGTCCACGGCACCTGAAACACCGTGCCCATGGACACGCGGGCCGCCCTGCGGTAGAGCGGATCGCCGCACGAGGGCGTCACGAGCACCGCATCCACGTCGAGCGCAGCGGCTGAACGCATCAGAGCCCCGACATTGGTGTGATCGACGATGTTTTCCATGACGGCGATGCGGCGAGCGCCACGGCAGACCTCTTCGACGCTCGGCAGTGGCCAACGTTTCATCGCCGACAGCGCACCGCGGTGCAGACGGTATCCGGTCAGCCGTTTGAGTTGCTCGGGGCTGGCTACGTACACGGGGATATCCGGCCCCCAATGCTGGTCGATGTATTCGAACTCGTCGCTCATGCCGGCGATCCATGGCTCTTCCACCAGCAGGGAGATTGGTTCACGGCCTGCGGCGAGGGCACGGTCGATGACTTTGGGGGATTCGGCGATGAACAGCCCCTTTGCGGGTTCAAGGCGGTTGCGGAGCTGGAGTTCGGTGAGATTGGTGTAGGCGGCGATGCGCTCGTCGTCGATGTTGTCCACATGAATCAGCCGCATGAAAACAGAATCTCCCTTGTCTGGATAGTGATGGCGTGCCGGTTCGCCTGTGTATCGTGGTGTGTTCCGAAGGCGTGGCGCGTCGGTTCCTTTATTGCATCATAGTATGCGGGCGCCTTGGCCGTGCGATGTCAGGCGTATCGTCCCATGGCCCGTGACAGCAACGACAACGCGACCGGCCCTGCGGTGGACGCGCGCAGGATATTATGCCCGAGCAACGTGCACATGGCTCCAGCATCGGCGAATTGACGCGCTTCCTGCCCACTGATTCCGCCTTCCGGCCCGACGACGACATTGACCGTGCGTGTCCGGCCGTCTTCGAGGCAGCGTTGTTCCATATGCGCGACCGCCTGTTCGATCTGCTCCCAGTTGGCGGTCGCATCCTGGTGCAGGACGATGACGATATCACCGAATACCATCGCCCGGCGGCAGACGGCCACGAGCTGCTTGCTCGAGATGCAATCGTCAAGCTGCGGCCGCCATGCCCGGCGTGACTGTTCTGTTGCGGCATCGATGGTTTGCGACCATTTGCGATCGCTCCGTCCGCGTTTCCATTTGGCGATGGAGCGGTCCGCCTGCCAAGGGATAACCGTGTCGACCCCGATTTGGGTGGCCATATCGATGGCCTGCTCGTCATGTCCGGTTTTTGCGAGCGCCTGGATGAGCGCGAGTCGGGTGACAGGCGGCTCCTCTTTACTGAACGCGCTGACTTGCGCTTGTCCCTGTTCGGCGTCGACCAGTGTGGTGTGGATGCGCAGTCCATGGCCGTCAGACAGCTGGAGTGTGTCGCCGTCGTGCAGGCGCATGGCTTGGATGGCGTGGCGTCTGATGGACTTGGGTAGCGTGATGTTCCATCCTTCACGCAGCGAGTCGGTGTTCACCGGCGCGTCGTCGGATTCGGGGTGCAGCAGAAACAGCGGATCAGTCATGGTTGCAAGGCTATCACTGGGTCAGGTTCCGCGGCTTGTGTGCGGTGTTGCCATGCAGGTCATGCCTTTGGATTGTGCGCAAGTACGGCAGGGAGTATTGCCGCCACTCAGGAAAAAGACACGCCCAAGAGGGTTCTGATTTGCGTCAGGCTCGCGTCGTGCTATAGTTGCTTTCTGTTGCTTCAAGGCACATGTCCGGGTGGCGGAATGGTAGACGCGCTAGCTTGAGGTGCTAGTGCCTATTTTAAACGGGCGTGCGGGTTCAAGTCCCGCTCCGGACACAAGCAAGGCTTCCGAAAGGAAGCCTTTTTTGTTATCGACGTGAATGTCATCGCTTATCCGAACGGTTCAATAGTATGGGAGCTGACGGTGTACAGCATGTACAACGACCCATTCGGTAAGGAGTGTGTATGAGCCAGTCCGATGATTGCCTGTTCTGCAAGATCATTGCGGGGGAAATTCCGAGCACCAAGGTGTACGAGGACGACACGGTGTACGCGTTCAAGGACATCGCGCCGAAAGCCAAGGTGCATGTTCTGATTGTGCCGCGCAAGCATTACGCGAATGCCGCCGAACTTGCCAAGGCTGCCCCCAAGACACTCGCCCGTATCGTCGAAGTCGCCCAGCATATTGCCGATGACGCTTTCCACGGCGCCTATCGCTTGGTGTTCAATACCGGTAAAGACGCTGGCCAATCGGTCTTCCACGTCCATGCCCATGTCCTGACCGGACAGAAGTTCGAGGAGTAGGTTTCGGCAAGTGGCTACCACTACCCGCGTTGTTACGGTTCCCCCCGAGCTTGATCCCGTCGCCGTGTTCGGCCCGATTGACGAAGTCATTCGCGTAGTTGAGCAGGCGTTTCCGGAGCTGACCATTCTCGTGCGCGGCAATCGGGTCGCAATCGTATCCAGATCGAAGCAGACCGAAGCCCAGGCCGCACAAGCCGAAGAGGTCATGCACACCTTGATCGACGAGGCGTATACCGCGCCGATGGATGCTGACACGGTTCGCCGTCTGCTCGACCGACGCGTGCTACGCAATGGAGCACGATCGCAGCGTATGGATGATGTCCGTAAATTCGGAGCCGCTGCCGCGGTGCCTCGCAATGCCATGGTTGAGTCGGCTAGTCGAATCGACCAGGACCGCCGCCGTGCCCATGTGCCGGGTGTCATCACATTCGCCGCCGGTGTTCCGGTCCGTCCCAAAACCCCGGGGCAGATCGCCTATGTCAATACGATTGAATCCAATACGATCACCTTCGCCATCGGCCCTGCCGGCACTGGAAAGACCTATCTTGCCGTGGCGAAGGCCGTCAGGGCCTTCCAGGACGGTGAAGTCCGTCGAATCATCCTCACGCGTCCTGCGGTGGAGGCGGGGGAGAATCTCGGCTTCCTGCCCGGCACGTTGAGCGAGAAGGTCGATCCTTACCTGCGGCCGTTGTATGATGCGCTCTCCGATATGCTAGGCGCAGAACAGTTACACCGGCTTATGGATGACGGCACGATCGAGGTGGCCCCGCTTGCATATATGCGCGGCCGTACGCTCAACGACGCTTTCGTCATCCTCGACGAGGCACAGAACACGACCGAACAGCAGATGAAGATGTTCCTGACCCGTCTGGGGTTCAACACCAAGATGATCATCACGGGCGATATTACGCAGGTCGATTTGACCGTGCCCCGTTCCGGCCTCGCAACAATCGAAGACATTCTGCATGGCATCAACGGTATCGCCTTCGCACACTTGGCTTCCGAAGACGTGGTACGTCACGCGCTCGTCGGGAAAATCGTCCAGGCGTATGATCGGCATGCCGCCATCGCCGGGGATCATGGCAGACGCAGGCATCGTAGGAACGAAGCGCCGCACGGCCCGGCTGGACGTACGGAAGAGCACAACGGCGAAATCGCCGGACAGAACGCCCACGACGGCGATGAGAATCTCGGCACAGCCGAGAGCAAGACCCACAACCTTTCCGATCATGAGGAGCATAACAACGTATGAGCGTTGATGTAACCAATGAAACTGTGTGGAACATCGACCCGGAGGTCTTCTCCCAGCTCGGTGTGTGGGTGATGAGCCAGATGCGCGTGAGCATCCAATCGGATCTGACGATCCTGTTCGTCGATCCCGACCCCATCGCACAGTTGCATGAACGCTGGATGAATCTGCAAGGTCCGACCGATGTGATGAGCTTCCCGATGGATGAATTACGTCCGGGCGACGGGTCAACCGAAATGGAGGGAGTGCTCGGCGACATCGTCATATGCCCGTGGGTGGCGAGGCAACAGGCCCTTGCCGCCGGCCATAGCACCATGCAGGAAATGATGCTGCTGACCATCCATGGCATCCTCCACCTTCTTGGATACGACCATGTGACCCCTGAACAGGAACGTCAGATGTTCGGCTTGCAGCGCCAGTTGCTGCTCACCTATATGGCGGTTCGTCAAGTGGACGTCCCGCCGGCGACCCTGCCTTCCGGGGCGCGTGACATGCTTGCGGAATATGACGCCGGACATGCTCGGTCTGGGGCTGCAGGCGGAGCGGATGATGCGCATCATCAGTAACTGTATAGCTGATATGTATTACAGTAAGACTGTTGGCGTGACGCCGATGGCAAGCTTGGTTCAGGGGGAATGAAATGCCTGATATGACTACGATTGTCTTGATTGCGTTGCTGGCCGTGGTAGCGGCGCTTCTGGTATGGCTGTCTTTGTCGATGGCGGCGGCAGAAGGCGCGGTGTCACGCGTCACCCGAGCCAGTCTGAACAATCGGATTTTGGAAGTCCAGACCGACCAGGAACTCACGCAGTTCTCACGCATGAAGAAAATCGACAAGATTCACAAGGTGCAGAGGCTTGTCGCCGACCGGTTCGCCACATCTGGATCATGTGCTTTCTTCCGTATCGTGTGCAACGTGTTCGACGGCGTGCTGGTGGCGAGCATCGTGTCCCTGTGCGGCGGTGTGCTGTGGGTGCAGCTGGTCAGCGGCATCGTGGCGGGCGTGTTTATCGGAGTGGTCTCCATCCTTGTCCGTCCTCGTTCCGCGGGTGCCGTCAAACCGGTCGATATCATGCTCAGGCACGTGCGTGTCGTGGGATTGGCTGTGGCGTTGACCCCGTTCGCCAAGGTCGGCGGCGACAAAGTCAACAAACGGAATCATCATGAGCAATCCGAACTGTCCGACGACGAGGAACTGGAGAAGTTGCAGCTCGAACAGGGGCGCGCAACCATCGATCGGCTGGTCGAAGCCAATGATTTCGACCCGGAGGTCTCCGAGATGCTGCGCAATGTGCTGACCTTGTCTGAGACGCTGACCCGCGAAATCATGGTGCCGCGCACCGATATGATCTGCATCGAACGCGGCCATAATCTTCAGGATTTCCTGCAATTGTGCTCCAGATCCGGGTTCTCCCGGGTTCCGGTCATCGGCGACGACGTTGACGATCTGGTCGGTATGGCCTACCTCAAGGATGCCGTACGCGCCACGGCCTTTAATCCTGATGCGATGACCCGCGATGTGGAAAGCATCATCCGCAATCCTATGCTCGTTCCGGAATCCAAGCCGGTCGATGACCTGTTCCACGAAATGCAACGTACCCGGCAGCATGTCGCAATCGTGGTGGACGAATACGGCGGCATCGCCGGCATGGTCACCATCGAGGACACCATCGAGCAAATCGTCGGCGAACTTGAGGATGAGCACGACCGCACCCAGCACAGCGAACCTGAGCAAATCGGCGAACATACCTGGCGTATGCCCGCGAGGACGCCAATCGCCGATCTGGAGGATATTTTCGAGGTCGATATCGACGAAGACGATGTCGATACGGTCTACGGGTTGCTCACCAAACTGCTAGGCCGTGTCCCGATTGTCGGCGCTTCGGCGGTCACCCGTGGACTGCGCTTGACCGCAGTGGATTCGGCTGGCAGGCGCAAAAAGGTCTCGACCATCGTCGTCGAACCGGCACACGTCGAGCCCGGCGAGGACACTGGTGAACAACAGCAAATCGGCGGTCAGCACGTCAATGACCGACATGACACGGCGCAGGACGGCCATCCATCCCAGGACGGACAGGACAACACCGCCAACCGCCACGAGCAAGGAGCAGCATGAGCGAAAGCGATACCAGTACTGGACACGAACCGGCCCAACACGAGCCCGTCAAGGGTCACGACGTCTACCGGTCGGGATTCGTCGCGGTTGTAGGACGGCCGAATGTCGGCAAATCCACGTTGATGAACGCGTTAGTCGGCACGCAGATTGCCATTGCCTCATCGAGGCCGGAAACAACCCGAAAAGCAATACGCGGCATCGTCACAACCGATAACGCCCAGCTGGTGTTGGTCGATACGCCTGGTATCCATCGCCCGCGGACCTTGCTTGGTCAGCGGCTCAATGATGTCGTTGAGGAATCCCTCGCCGATGTCGACGAAATCGCGTTCCTGCTTCCCGCCGACCAGGAAATCGGTCCGGGCGACAAACGTATTCTCAGCCGGTTGCGCTCTCAATTCGCCAAGAAACGCGATGACGGCAGCTTCGCATGGAAGATTCCGCTGATTGCGATCGTCACGAAAATCGATGAGCTCAATCGTCAGGAGCTGATCGAGAAACTCATCCAGGTCAATGAATTCGCCGATTTCACGGATATCGTCCCCGTCAGCGCCCTTGAGCACGACAATGTGTCTGAAGTGCGGGACGTCTTGATCGAGAACATGCCCGAAGGCCCGCAAATGTACCCGGCGGAACAGCTGACCGAGGAAAAGCCCGAATCAACCATCGCCGAACTTGTGCGTTGGGCTTTCCTTGAGGAGCTTGACGACGAACTGCCCCATTCGCTCGCGGTCGTCGTGGACAGCATCGAGTACCCCGACCCCGATGACCCCGAGGGCGACGGCAAAGCCCATGTTCTGGTTTCGATTTATGTCGAACGCGACTCACAGAAGCCGATAATCATTGGTCATAAGGCCGAGCATCTGGTCAAGGTGCGCAAGAAGCTGCGTACGCCAGTCAATCGTATCGTCGGGCAGAAGGCGAAACTCGACCTGCATGTCAAGGTAGCCAAGGACTGGCAGTCCGACCCAAAGAAGCTTGAACGACTTGGATTCTGATCCGAACTCCCAGTCGGGTCCCGAATCCGTCTGCACGTGCTCACGGCAAGAGGTCTGAAAGATCCTGCCGTGAGCACGAAGTCAAGCGCCGAACGCGTATAACAACGATGATGGCCCGGCCCCCACTATATGGGGACCGGGCCATCATCATAACCGTCGGGATGCTGCTCTTACTTACTGCTGCTTGCGCTTGGTGTACATCTGCGTGTTGAGCAGGGTCGCATACCGCTTGATAACCTTCGGGCGAATCACCTTCATCGAAGCGGTGAGCAGGCCGTTCTCCTGGGTGAATTCCTCGGGCAGGATAATGAACTTGCGCACGGATTCAGCACGGGAGACGCCTTCGTTGGCCAAATCGACATATTTCTGGACTTCGGCGCGGACCACGGCGTTTCCGGCCGCCTCCTGCATCGACATGTCGGCGTTGAGCCCCTTGGATTTGAGCCAAGGACGCAGGGAATCCTCGTCAAGCGTGATAAGCGCCGAAATGAACGGACGCTTGTCGCCGAGCACCAGGGCCTGCGAAACAAATTCGCACCGCTGGATGGTTTCCTCGATCGGGCCGGGGGAGACGTTCTTGCCGCCGGCGGTGATAATCAGATCCTTCTTGCGGCCGATGATGTACAGGAATCCATTGTCGTCGAGATGACCCAAATCGCCGGTCGCATACCAACCATCCTGGGTGAAGGACGTTTCCGTCGCTTCCTCGTTCTTGTGATAGGCGTGGAACACCGACGCGCCCTTAACCTGAATCTCATTGTCGTCAGCGAGACGAATTGAGAAGCCTGGGAACGGGATACCAACGGAACCTTCATGGAACGGAACACCCAACGGATTGAATGCGCAGGGGGCGGTGGTTTCGGTCAGACCGTAGCCTTCATACACCGGGATGCCGGCGCCGCGGAAGAAGGCGAGCAAATCCGGATCCAGCGGGGCGCCGCCGGTGACAATCCACTTGGCGCGGCCGCCGAGCACCTCTCGCAAGGACTTGTACACCAGCGGGTCGTAGGCAGCACGCTCCACGCGCGTGAGCGTCGAAGCCTTGCCTTGGTCACTGATCTCCTTCATGAACTTCTGCGCGGCGACCACCGAAGCGGCGAACATGACACCCTTAGCGCCATGACCAGCCTTCTGCGAAGCGGCGTTGTAAATCTTCTCGAGGACACGCGGCACCACGATCATCACCGACGGACGGGAAACCTGCAAATCGCCGATCATGGTCTTGATGCCTTCGGCGATGTAGATATGCAGCCGGCTCGCCACGCAGATGTAGTTGATTGCACGGGCGAAAGAATGCGCCTGCGGAAGGAACAACAGAATCGTGTTCTTTTCGTCGTGCAACAGGTCAGGCATGTAGTCCGGCAGGTTGAGCACGGTCGCACAATAATCCTCATGCGTCATCTCCACGCCCTTCGGCGCGGCGGTCGAACCGGACGTATACACGATTGAGCACAGGTCGGTTTTCTTCACCGAATCGATGCGGGCGTCAAGATCCTCGTCGCTGACCGCGTCCGCATACGCCTGCAGCTCGTACAGGCCGCCGGTTTCGAAGCAGAAGATCTGCTCGAGCGTGGGGCATTCCTCCATCGCGCCGTCAGCCTTGTCACGCATGTCAGTGGTCTGCACGACCAAGAAGCGCGCATCAGAATTATCCACGATATTGCGAATCTGCTCCGCAGAATCAGTGTCATAGATGGTTGCCAACACGCCGCCGCACGCCATCACTGCCGCGTCGAACACATCCCACTCATAAGAGGTGCGGCACATGAACGCGACGCCGTCGCCCTTCTTCAGCCCATAATGCATGAGGCCCTTGGCCGTCACACGCACCTCGTGAAGGAATTCGTTGGCGGTTTTCGTCGTCCATTCGCCGTTGACCTTGAATGTGTACAGCGGCTTGTCGCCCATGCGCCTGGCGCGGTCGGCATAGATATCGTAGATGCTCCAACCGTCGTCCAGCGGGGGATTGCCGGCGGTGGAGGCTGTCAGGCAACCCGTCTTCTGGTCGATGAACGTGGTTGTGGGATACCCGGGCCCCCATTCTGCGCTATTTGGCAGATTGACCGGCATATCCGCGACTTCGATGTCCTGCGGATCGATGTAGTCAGGATCGCCCGGCTGGTCGTCGCTGACCGGATGGGTGAAATCCCCGCCAAGGCGCAGCGCCTTACGGGTGACTCTCATCGTTTGGTCCTTGATGGAATTGAGTAGGGACACGTCTCGCTCCTTGGCATTCACTTCAGCTATCAACCTTGTCATGATAGTCGAAAAAATCCCCTCCGTCACCTTACGGTTGCGTAGCTGAAGCGGCCGCAGGACCGGCAGACGGAAGGCCCGGCATCGCCACCGGAGAAATAGGGTAGACTGTGCTCGTACCCCACGTACGCAATAGTAATGAAGCTAGAAAGGGCTGCTATGGCTGAACAACCAGAAGCCGGCGTGCAGTTCGGCGTCTTCAACGAGACGACCGAGCATGAACGGCGTGTGGCACTGACGCCTGACATTGTCGCAAGGCTGCGCAAAAAAGGCGTCGGATGTCTGATCGAACAGGGAGCGGGACTTGCCGCGCAATATACGGATGCCGATTACGAACGTGCCGGCGCTCGCGTGTGCGACCGGCAAACGGTGCTTGCCGCGTGTGACGCCTTCGGATTTGTATCCCGGCCGGATGCCACGCTGGTTACCGCGATGCGTCCGGGGCAATGGGTTATCGGCATGCTCGGATCCTTCACCGATGACGCGTATATCGCGTCTCTTGCGCAGGCCGGACTGACCGCCGTCGCCATAGAACGCCTGCCCAGGCAGCTGAGCGCGGCGCAATCCATGGACGAGATGACCTCGCAGAATTCCGTCATGGGCTACAAGGCGGCACTCGTCGCGGCAAACGCTTACCAGGCCTTCCTTCCCATGATGACCACTGCGGCGGGCACCATCCGTCCTGCGAAAGTGCTGGTGTTGGGCGCTGGCATCGCCGGACTCCAGGCAATCGGCACCGCCCGTCGACTCGGCGCGGTCGTCACTGCGTATGATGTCCGTCCGGCATCCAAAGGCGAAGTCGAGTCCCTGGGCGCGAAATTCCTCGATCTCGGTCTTGATTTCTCAGCCGGCCAAGGGCAAGGCGGCTACGCACGTCAGCTTACCAAGGAGGAACAGGCGGCGCAGCAGGCTGCGGTTGACGAGAAGGCAGCCCAGTTCGATATCGTGATCACCACCGCGAAAGTTCCTGGCCGCAAGCCGCCGATGCTTCTCACAGCGGCCGGCGTCAAGGCGTTGCATCGCGGAGCGGTTATCGTCGATTGCGCAGCGAGCGACCTCGGCGGCAATGTCGAAGGCTCTGTGGTCGGCACGCAAGTCACCGAAGGCGGTGTCACCATCATCGGAGCACCATATCTGGCATCTGATGTCGCGAACACAGCTTCGAACCTGCTGTCGCGCAATGTTGCTGACGTGCTGTCCCACTTCGTGCGCGACGGCCGTCTGAGAACCGTCGCCGGGGACGAGTTGGACGACGCCCTCGTGGTCGCCGGGCTCGAAGCGCCCAAAACCGAAGAATCCGGAAAGAAAGGGGAATAACCCATGGATCCACTTGTTGTATCCATCACGTTGTTCGTCCTGGCGTTGCTCATCGGCGTCGAGGTCATCGGCAAAGTGCCGGCGACGCTGCACACGCCGCTGATGTCAGGCGCGAATTCGATTCATGGCATCGTGATCGTCGGCGTGGTCATCGTCGCCGCGCAGGCAAATTCGCCGCTTGCATACGTGTTCGTGTTCCTCGCCGCGGTACTTGGCACGATGAACGTCGTCGGCGGATATGTGGTCACCGATCGCATGCTTGAGATGTTCAAGAGCTCCAAACCCGCGAAATCCGCGGATGATTCCGATGCTGACGAGGAGGCCGGCAAGTGAACGCCATCGATACCGTAGCCTGGTTCGTATATCTGCTCTCTGCCGTGATGTTCGTCATCGGCCTGCACTTCATGAATTCACCGAAAACCGCCCGTCGCGGCAACCAGATCTCCGCCGTCGGCATGGTGATTGCCGTAATCATGGCTTTCGTACACTTGTTCGCCACCGGATACCGTTCTAATGTCGCGATCCTCCTGTTGCTGCTGGGTATTGCAATCGGCGCGGTCGCCGGTGTCGCCAGCGCGAAAAAGGTGAAAATGACCGACATGCCGCAGCTGGTGTCGATTTTCAATACCGTCGGTGGCGGAGCAGCCGCACTGGTCGCGCTCAACGACATTCTCACCCCCGCCAAGGCGCCAGGGCTGGTGGTGCTGATCACCGCCGGGCTCGGCGTGGTCATCGGCTCGGTCACCTTCACAGGTTCGTTGGTCGCGGCAGGCAAGTTGCAAGGCGTGAAGTTCCTGCGCAAGCTGACATTGCCCGGCAAAGGCTTCCTCAACGTGCTGTTCATCGTGCTGACCATCGCGTCCTTCGTGATGCTGTGCGTGCAGCCCGGGCAACGCCTGCTGTGGGCGGTGCTCACTACTGTGTTCGCACCGGTGTACGGTCTGGTCTTCGTCATCCCGATCGGCGGCGCCGACATGCCGGTGGTCATCTCCGTGCTCAACGCGTGCACGGGTACCGCTGTAGCGATGAGTGGCTTGGCCATTGACAATGTCGCGCTCATCGTCGCCGGCGCCCTCGTGGGTGCCGCCGGCGTGACCCTGTCGATTCTCATGGCCCAGGCGATGAACAGGCCGCTGCACAGCGTGCTCGCCGGCGGATTCGGCGGCACCTCGAACGCCTCCGCCAACGACGACGGCCCCGAAGGCACCATGAAAGAGACCACGGCAGACGATGTCGCCGTCCAGCTCGTGTATGCGCAGAAGGTCATCTTCGTCCCCGGCTTCGGCCTCGCTCAGGCGCAGGCCCAACGCGAGCTCGCCGACCTTGGGGAGCTGCTTAAGGAGCATGGCGTGGAAGTGGCTTACGCTATTCACCCGGTCGCCGGCCGTATGCCGGGACATATGAATGTGCTGCTCGCCGAGGCGAACGTCCCGTATGACGAACTGGTGGACCTTGATGACATCAATCCGCAGTTCCCATCCGCCAATGTGGCTCTGGTTGTCGGCGCGAACGACGTGACCAATCCTGCGGCCCGCCGCCCCGGGACACCGGTTTCGGGCATGCCGATCCTCGACGTTGACCAGGCGCAGCATGTGGTGGTCATGAAGCGCGGACGAGGACGCGGGTACGCCGGCATTGAGAACGAACTGTATTTCGAAGACAACACGCAGATGCTGTTCGGCGATGCGAAGGCCGGGCTGCAAGCCGTGATCGCGGCCGTCAAGGAGCTGTTGGCCTGATGTGTGTCCGCGCCTTGGAACACTGACAGGGAAAACACCAGTGGACCGGGTTGCGCGTGTACCGCGACTCGGAAAACGGGCCTGGATACGCCTGCTCATAGCGGCGTATCCTGGCCCGATTGCTTTCCGCATCGGACGAGTGTCCAAAATCGCGACCATGATGTGGACATTCTGAATAGTGCTTTCTCGCCGGTTGGTAGCATCGCAACTATAACGTCAAGGTTATCGTCCGCTGTGGGAAAGCCCTCCGGTTCTTGGGCTTCCGGGCAGGTTTCATGTCCAGCTCGACAGCGTGACGGCGCACCAGAGCACTGCTGGCCAAAAGCCGGTTCGTGTGTGTGATTTGGCGGTGTCGGCAAGTCCGTTCAAACGGCGGGCATGGCGCGCCGCCTTTTCTTTTCGTCGCAAAGTTCGACGCCGCAAAAGGTCAGGCCATCCGCAACCCTTCTTCGACGATGGACTGCACCATACGCCAGTAGGTGTCCGGGTCTTTCACCGACGACAATGTGTGTCCGGCGCCCGTTACGCTGAGCGTGAGATAATGCCGCCCGTGATAGGCGCTGACGATCCTGTCCATGAATTCATGCGGCACCAATTGGTCGGCTGTCCCGTGCACGCACAGCATCGGCACGTGGATACGCGACGTTGCACGCACGCAGTCGCCGTCAGTCATCCCAAATCCCGCATGAATACGGCAGATGACGCTCATGGCGCCAAGCATGGGTAGTCCGACAATCCGCGGCAACCTGAGCATCGACTTGGTCACATACCGCATCTCGTCGCTGATGCCTGAGTACCCACTGTCCTCGATTACCGCCTTCACCTGTGCGGGAAGATCAGGCTCGCCCGCGGCAAGCATCACTGCCACGGCACCCATCGAGTTGCCATGCAGAATGATCTGCGCATCTGGATCGCCTCTGACCACAAGATTGATCCAACGCATCACATCACGCCGGTCAAGATACCCCATGCCGACATATCTTCCTTGGCTGCGCTCATGTGCCCGCAAAGCGGGTAGCAGCACCGTGCATCCCATACGTGCGTACCGCAACGCGTATCTCGCCATTTCCTGTGGTTCCCCGCAAAAACCATGGCAGCATATCGCGTACAGATGCGGCTTCGGAGCAAGCCTGTCGGGATCCAACACCCATGCGTGCAGACGCAATCCGTCTTCGCTGTATGTAGTCAGGGACTGACGGGTCGCCTGGAACCACTGAACCGCGTCACGCTGTTCATCATTGTCCTGCTGCTTGAGCTGCTCGCCAATCTCTTCAATCGCGCGCTTGTTGCTTTTGATGAACAAAGGCGAACGCACATCGCAAGCGGTGCGGAACGCCGCATCGCCAAGCGCGAACATCCCAGCGTCCATGGCCGCCGACGTGGCAGCGGCACCGATGCCGATATGCTTGATTGCTAACTTGTGAGTCTTCTCAGTCGCGGACATGCCCACTCCGTTCCTTGCCGATGGACTGTCTCCTATTCTAATGATGGTGACGGCCTGGAATCGATATATGCGAACCGCGGGTCAATCATCCATGGCGCGTCGCATCGTGGCCGAGTACGTCCATACCCATATGTATAAAAGAAGAGTTGCTTTGGCGGACTTGTTCGCCACGCTTTGGCGAGGGAGGCGCACGTCTCCGTTATCGACTCGGCTGATGGCACGGCATCTTTCGGTGTCCGGGAATCGGCGCGTCGGCGCGCCGAAACAACACCGGACTTGGAACAATCCTTGCTCCGGAAGATTACTATGAAGGAGAGCCATATGGCAACCAACACCATCACCCTCGAAGGCGAAGTCCGCGACCAGTTTGGCAAGGGCGTCGCCCGCCGTCTGCGTGTGGCCAACAAGATCCCGGCCACCATCTATGCCGGTGGCAACCAGCCGGTGTTCGTCACCCTCCCGATGAAGGAGACCACCTTGGCGCTGCGTCACACCAACGCGCTGTTCACCATCAACTACGGCGGCGACTCCAAGATCGCAGTCGTCAAGGACGTGCAGCGCAACCCTGTCAAGCGCATCGTCGAGCATGTCGACTTCTACGAGGTCAAGGCCGGCGAGAAGATCGACGTCGAGGTCCCGGTCTTCATCGAAGGCACCCCGAAGGGCGCCGCAGTCGCATTCGTCGACATTCAGGAGCTCAAGGTTCGCGCCGATGTGTCCAACCTGCCTGAGCGCATCGTCATCAACGTTGACGGCATGACCGACGGTAGCAAGGTCTTCGCCAAGGATGTCGAGCTGCCGGAAGGCGCCGAGCTCGACATCGACGATCCGGAAGAGTCCGTGGTCACCGTCGAGGTGCCTGAGGACGCCACCGAGTCTACCGCCGAGACCGCAGCCGCCGCTCCTGCCGCTGACGGCGCCGCTCCTGCCGCTGACGGCGCCGCAGACAACAAGTGATTGAACCCGTCGGGGCTTTCAGCTCATATGCCCGGCCCGCGACGGTACCGTCCAAGGACCCCGCCTTCACGGCGGGGTTCCGCATTTTCCGGCTCTTTCATAATGTGAACCTCTTCACACATTCGTCCCAGACCTGTGCGAGAGTAATCTCAGAGCCGGTGCCACAAGTACCAGCGCAACATACGCAATACCGTGATAACGGTTGATTCAAGAAGAAGTTATTATGACTGAACAATCACATCATGATCCCGCGCAACTCAACAAGCTCGCCGACGAATTCACCGTCCTGCCGAACAATCACCCGGCTTCGGACGCCAAGCGTCAGGAGCTGATCGACAAGCCGGCTTTCGGTCAGATTTTCTCTGACAACATGGCTCATATGACGTGGACCGACGGCGAAGGCTGGTCCGATCGCCGTATCGAACCGTACGGCCCGTTGAAGATGGATCCAGGCGCTTCGGTGCTGCATTACGCCCAGGAATGCTTCGAAGGTCTCAAGGCGTATCATCACGCCGATGGCTCGATCTGGCTGTTCCGTCCGGATGCGAACGCCGAGCGTTTCCAGAACTCCGCCAAGCGTCTGTACCTGCCCGAGCTGCCGATTGACGATTTCCTCGGCTCCGTAGCTGCGCTGGTCCGTCGTGACGCCAACTGGGTGCCTACCCGCCGTGAGTACACTCTGTACATGCGTCCGTTCATGTTCGCTTCTGAGCCATTCCTCGGCGTGCGTGCTCCGAAGGAAGTCGATTATTGCGTGATTGCCTCCCCGTCGGGCCCGTACTTCCCGGGCGGTGTGAAGCCGGTCAGCATCTGGATCGAAGACAAGTGGTTCCGCGTCGGCCCCGGCGGCACCGGTTTCGCCAAGTGCGGCGGCAACTACGCCGCTTCGCTGCTCGGCGAATACACTGGTATCAAGAACGGCTGCGAGCAGGTGTGCTTCGTGGATGCCGCAACCAAGACCTACCTTGAGGAGCTCGGTGGCATGAACATGTTCATCGTGCACAAGGACGGCCACCTCGAGACCCCGTCGCTCACCGGCAACATTCTGCCGGGTGTGACCCGTCGTTCGATCATCCAGCTCGCGCAGGATGACGGCCACGATGTGGTCGAGGGCATGATCAAGTTCGATCAGCTGGTCGAGGACATCAAGTCCGGCGAAGTCACCGAGGTGTTCGCATGCGGTACCGCGGCGATCATCACGCCGATTGGGCGCTTCAAGTCCAACGACATCGACGTGACCGTCGCCGACGGCGGTTCCGGCGAACTGACCATGAAGCTGCGCAACCAGCTGCTGGGCATTCAGCTTGGCGAGATTGAAGATCCGCACAACTGGATGTGGAAGGTCTGCTGAGACCAAACGCATTGGCCGAAACCCATACCGCTTCGGCAGTCTAGCAACAGGGCGATTCCCCTCGGGGGAGTCGCCCTGTTGCGGTATATAGAAAGAAACCCGTGCTTGTTAGCACCCGCGAATCACCCAGTGTCCCACCGCTGCGACAACACCGTGCAACCAGGAGGCATGACCATGACCGTCACCGTCACGCTTGAAAGCAACGGCTTCTTCCTCGGTATCGAATATGTCGCCGTGTTCTGTTGCGGGTTGCTGGGCGGGCTGGCCGCAGTTCGCAAACATTACGACCTGTTCGCCATCGTGCTGACGACATGGTTGACAGCGTTGGGCGGGGGACTGGTGCGCGATGTGGTGCTGGGAGCGCTTCCCCCGGTCGGCATCTCGGATAAGGGCATGGTACTCACCACGCTTGCCGCAGGGCTGATTGTCGCCGTCATCCATCCAGAGGTGGACCGACTCAAATGGCCGATGCTGGTCCTTGACGCGTTGGCCTTGGGGCTCTTCGCCGTCAATGGTACGCAAAAGGCGCTGATGTACGGTACAAGCGGGATGACAGCGGTATTCCTCGGCATGTTCACTGCTTTGGCCGGCGGACTGATTCGTGACACGCTGCTCAACGAAGTGCCGATGGTCGTCCGCGACCGCCACTGGTATGCCTTCCCCTCGTTGGCTGGATGCCTGTTGACGGTGTTGTCATATCGTCTAGAAATGCATGCGATTATCACCTACGGCGGTGAGATTGCGTTCGATGTGGCCATTGTCGTGTTGGTCGTGCTCATGCGTGTCTTGTCCGTGAAGTTCGATATCAAGCTTCCGGGTGCAGTACCCAGGGAACACCCGGTCTCCATACCCGAAGCGATGCGTCACCCATATCATCATGGCGATGACGCGCAGCAGCAATAACATAGACTCAACACAGCGAATATCAGCCGCGCAACAAAAAGTAGTTTCTATGCAGAGACATCGCCGTTGCATAGTTCCAGTCGCATGATGATACCCTGATGGCTGCTGATGAGAAAGAAAACATGAGGGGTGCCCCGCAATCGATGCGGGACACCCCTCAGTTCGGAATCCGTGTTTCGGAAACCTCATCAGCGCTCACAAGATGCAAGCGCTTAAAGGTCACAGTGCGTTGATAGCGCGAGCGAGACCGGACTTGCGGTTCGCGGCCTGGTTCTTGTGAATCACGCCTGCGCCGGCAGCCTTGTCGAGCTTCTGAGCTGCGAGCTTGTACGCTTCTTCAGCCTGAGCCTTGTCGCCAGCGGCGATGGCTTCACGGGTGCGACGAACGACGGTCTTCAGGCCGGACTTCACCGACACGTTGCGCTTGTGCGCCTTCTCATTAGTCAGGACGCGCTTCTTCTGCGACTTGATGTTTGCCAATGTAACTCCAAACGACGGTTGCTATAAGGACATACAGGCGTTTATGATACCACGGGACCGGGATAACGCGCCGACAATGACGCGCGATAGCGCAACGCGGCGGAATCTTTTGCCGTGTGGAGCCGGTAGACTAGAACAATTGGAATGTCCCCGACATGCGGAGACGGGCGGCAACCGCCCACGACCGACAACCAACCGGCGCACAACGTACGGGAAAAGGAGAACGCTCAGTGATTGAACCGAAGAACAAACCCGGCTATACCGATCAGTCGCTGATCCGCAACTTCTGCATCATCGCGCATATCGACCACGGCAAATCCACCGTCGCCGACCGGATTCTCCAGCTGTCCGGCATCGTCCCGCAACGTGAAATGCACGACCGTTTCCTCGACCGCATGGATATCGAGCAGGAACGCGGTATCACCATCAAGTCACAGGCCGTCCGCGTGCCGTGGACCGTCGACGGCACGGAATACACCCTCGGCATGATCGACACGCCCGGCCATGTGGATTTCACCTATGAGGTTTCGCGCGCTCTGGCGGCTTGTGAGGGCGCGGTGCTGCTGGTGGATGCCACGCAGGGCATCGAAGCGCAGACCTTGTCCAACCTTTATATGGCGATTGACCACGACTTAACCATCATCCCCGTGCTCAACAAGATTGACTTGCCCAGCGCGGAACCCGACAAACACGCCGAAGAAATCGCCGGCCTCATCGGGTGCAAGCCCCAGGATGTGCTCAGGGTGTCTGGCAAGACCGGCGAGGGCGTCGCCGATCTGCTCGACACCATCGTCATGGACGTGCCCGCACCACATGGCGACCCCAAGGCGCCAGCCCGCGCACTCATCTTCGATTCCGTCTACGACTCCTACCGCGGCATCGTCACGTACATCCGTATGGTGGACGGCGAGCTGAAATCACGCGAGAAGCTTCACATGATGGGCATCGGTATGACGCACGACCCCATCGAAATAGGCGTCATCAGCCCAGACATGATGCCCACCAAGGCGCTGGGGGCAGGCGAGGTCGGATACGTCATCACCGGAGCCAAGGACGTCAGCCAATCGAAGGTCGGCGACACAATTACGTCCGCTCTCAAACCGGCGAGCGAACCATTGCCGGGCTACCGGGACCCCAAACCGATGGTGTACGCCGGCCTGTTCCCAATCGACAACGCACAATTCCCGGAATTGCGTGACGCACTCGACAAACTAAAACTCAACGACGCCGCGCTCGTTTATGAGCCCGAGACCTCGGTCGCCTTGGGATTCGGCTTCCGTTGCGGGTTCCTCGGCCTGCTTCATATGGAAATCGTCTGCGAGCGCTTGGAACGCGAATTCGGACTCGACCTGATCTCCACCGCGCCGAGCGTACCGTACGAGGTCACGGCGGAGGACGGCACCGTGCATCATGTCACCAATCCGAGCGAATTCCCCGAAGGCAAGATCAAGAAAATCGTCGAGCCGATAGTTGCCGCAGATATCATCACGCCGAAGGAGTTCATCGGATCGGTGATGGACTTGTGTCAGGAACATCGCGGCGAGATGGGCGATATGGAATATCTGAGTCCTGAGCGTGTCGAGATGCATTATCGTATTCCGCTCGCGGAGATTGTGTTCGATTTCTTCGACCAGCTCAAGAGTCGGACCAAAGGGTATGCTTCGCTCGATTATCACGAGGACGGCGAGCAGGCTGCCGATTTGGTGAAGGTCGATATCCTGATCCAGGGTGAGAAGGTGGATGCCTTCAGCGCAATCGTGCACCGAGACAAGGCGTATTCCTATGGCGTAATGATGACCAAGAAACTGCGCGAGCTCATACCTCGGCAACAGTTCGAAATCCCGATCCAGGCGGCTATCGGCTCCAGGATTATTGCACGCGAGAATATCCGCGCCCTGCGCAAGGATGTGCTCGCCAAATGCTATGGCGGCGATATCACGCGTAAACGCAAGTTGCTTGAAAAGCAGAAGGCCGGCAAGAAGCGCATGAAGATGCTCGGCCATGTCGAGGTGCCGCAGGAGGCGTTCATCGCGGCGCTTTCGACAGGCGAAGCTGGAACGGACCGGGACACGAAGGACAAGATTCGCGCCGCTCAGAAGGCGGATAGCTGAGTGGAAACTTGCCGGGGACGGAAGGTATCCCAATGACGTTTGAGGTATATATCCATGTCCCGTTTTGCCTGAGGCGGTGTGGGTATTGCGATTTCAACACGTACACCGCGCAGGACCTGGGCGGTGGGGCTTCACGGGACGGGTATGCACGGATGGCGATCGAAGAGATGGAGCGCGTCGCCGAGTGGCAACAGGCTCATGGCATCGATGAACCTGCCGCGGGTTCGGTCTTCTTTGGAGGCGGGACCCCCACCGTGCTGCCTGCACGCGATCTGGTGTCCATGCTTCACGCCGTACAACGCATTTGGGGGCTTGCCGACGATGCTGAAATCACCACTGAGGCGAATCCGGACACCGTCGACGCCGACTACGTAGCCGAGCTTGCACAAGGCGGATTCAACCGCATTTCCTTCGGTATGCAATCCGCGGTCGGGCATGTGCTGCGCACCTTGGACCGCCGTCACACCCCGGCGAATGTGGAGGCCGGAGTGCGTGCCGCAGACGATAACGGCATGCGTTCCAGCGTTGACCTGATTTACGGGGCACCGGGGGAGAGCCTCGCCGATTGGAAGACATCGCTTGACACGGCGGTATCGCTCGGCGTCAATCACGTCTCCGCATACGCGTTGACCATCGCACCACGCACAAAAATGGGCCGTCTCATCGCCTCAGGAAGGCTGCAGCGCCCCGATGACGATGATGAAGCCACCAAATACGAGATGGCGCAGGAACGGCTGTCTGCGGCGGGATTGCAATGGTATGAAATCAGCAACTGGTCGCGTCCTGGGTATGAATCCAGACATAATCTCGGGTACTGGCATAACGTGGATTGGGCGGGGATCGGCCCCGGTGCGCATTCTCATTATGCGCGGCATACGGCTGGCACAGGCGGAGACGATTGTTTTGGACCGTCGGACAGCGACAACATCTATGGCGGATTCCGCCGCACCGTTGTACCCGAGAACGCTGAATCGAACCCGGCACCCGGCCAGCTCGCGGCGGAAAGGCTGCTGGGGGCCGCATGGTCGACTTCCGACGATGCTTGTGCCGCGGACAGCGGCATCGTGGGTTTGCGTTCATGGGATATCGCGCACCCCAAGGCGTGGGCGCGTTGCGTGGGCGCCGGTTTCGTCCCATGGCAGGGTGCCGAGGGAATTTCCCCGCGCGAGAACCTCGAAGAGACGCTGATGCTGGGGTTGAGGCTCAGGGCGGGGCTTGACATCTCACGCTTCAACGGGTTGATTGCGAATGATGTTTGGCATGGGCTGCGCGATGAGGGTCTGATCACCTTGCATCGCTCACATACGAAGGACCGCCGTGCCGCAACGGTGCGTGCCGTTCCCACCTTGCGTGGGCGATTGCTCAACGACATCATCATCGAACGTCTGTTCGACTATTTGCCCTAATGTTTTCCGTCCGTAAGCCGGTCATGACCTGCCGACGCCCCGGCGTGTTGCGCTGTTAGTATGGCAATACCTACAGATGCGGCGGCGGGTGCCGCCAGTGGAATGGAGACGATATGGATCAGAAGCAGCGAATGTTGGCCGGTTTGCCGTACAAGGCGTGGCTTGACGGGTTGCCTGAGGAACATCAGGCGTGCAAGCGCAAACTGTTCGAACTCAACACCATGGAACCTGACGATCAGCCGGCGGGTATCCCGAAGCTGTTGGGAGAGCTGTTCGGCGGCGTCGGGGAGCGGCCGTGGCTTGAGCCGCCGTTCCATTGCGATTATGGCAGCAATATCACGGTCGGGGACGATTTCTACGCTAATTTCAATCTCACCATCCTCGATGTGGGCAAGGTGACCATCGGATCGCATGCCTTCATCGCCCCGAATGTCTCGATCTACACGGCAGGCCATCCGGTGCATCCTGAAAGCCGGAACTCCGGGTACGAATACGGCATCCCGGTCACCATTGGAAACAATGTGTGGCTTGGCGGAAACACCGTGGTGCTGCCGGGTATAACTATCGGGGACAACGTGGTGATTGGTGCGGGCAGCGTCGTGACCAAGGACATCCCGTCAAATGTGATCGCCGCCGGTAACCCCTGCCGCGTCATCAGGCAGATCACCGCCGAGGACCGCAACTATTACTTCAAACACCGCAAGTTCGACGTGACCGATTTCTGATCCGTCAAGCCGCTTGCCATTTGACGATATATCGTGCCGGTGCTCGAACCGGTCTTGACAATTTCCCGTACTCGTTATATGGACATCGGACCTCCTTCGGGGCGTCCGGGCTGTACCCTATGAGAGCACTGTATTGGGCCGCAGGCATTCGCCTGCCTTAAGAGAGGTGATTTCGGTGACGTTCAAAGCCCCGCTAGATTTGACGGTTCATCGCCCGGAAGGCATGTATGATCCTTCCCAAGAGCATGATGCCTGCGGTGTCGGCATGGTCACCACGTTGAACAAACAACCCGAGCGCAAGATCGTCGACGACGCCATTGAGGTGCTGGTCAACCTCAATCACCGTGGAGCCGTCGGCGCCGAGGAGAACACCGGTGACGGCGCTGGTATCCTCATGGCGATGCCGGATGAGTTCATGCGTGCGACTGTCGGTGTGGAATTGCCCGAAGCCGGGCATTATGCCGCTGGCATCGCATTCCTGGACCGTGACATTGCAACCTCGGGTCAGCAGGAGCAAGCCATCGCCAAGATCGTCAACGAAGAAGGCCTCGAAGTCCTCGCATGGCGAATCGTGCCGACCAACCCTGACGGTCTTGGGTTGCAGGCCCTCGCCTCGATGCCTTCATTCAAGACCCTGGTCGTGGCCGATCCGGAAGGCAAGCTTGCGGGAATCGACCTCGATCGCAAGACCTTCCGCATCCGCAAACGCGTCGAGCATGAAGTCGGCATTTACTTCGCTTCCCTGTCGGCGCGCACCATCACCTACAAGGGCATGCTCACCACCATGCAGCTGACCGGGTTCTTCCCAGATCTGCTTGACGAGCGCATGAAGACGACTATCGCGATTGTGCATTCACGCTTCTCGACGAACACCTTCCCGAGCTGGCCGTTGGCCCAGCCGTTCCGCCTGATTGCACACAACGGCGAAATCAACACCATCCAGGGCAACCGTAACTGGCTGTCCGCCCGCGAAGGCAGGCTGAGCTCCGAGCTGCTCGGCGAATTCAAGCCGTTGCTTCCGATCGCGACCCCCGGATATTCGGATTCAGGCACCTTCGACGAGTGCTTGGAACTGCTGCATCTCGCCGGACGCAGCCTCCCGCACGCTCTGCTCATGATGCTCCCGCCGGCTTGGGAGAACGACGACACGCTCGACCCTGACGTCAAGGCGTTCTACGAATACAACAACACACTGATTGAGCCTTGGGATGGCCCGGCGGATATCGTCTTCACGGACGGCACACTGGTCGGAGCCCAGCTCGATCGCAACGGATTCCGCCCCGGCCGCTGGCAGGTCACCGACGACGGCTATCTGGTTCTTGCATCCGAGGCTGGTGTGCTCCCGGAAATCAGCCAGGACCATATCGTTGCCAAGGGCCGTCTCGAGCCTGGAAAGATGTTCCTCGTCGACACCAAGGCAGGCCGCATCATCCCTGATGACGAAATCAAACATGAGCTTGCCTCGCAGCATCCGTACCGTAAATGGATCGAAGGCAACTCCGTCGAGATGAGTCAGCTGCCGGTGCGCGAGCACGTCAGCCACTGCGGCCAGTCCGTCCAGCGTCGTCAACGCGCCTTCGGCTACACCGAAGAGGATTTGAAGCTGCTGCTCGCCCCGATGGCGAGCACCGGCAAGGAACCACTCGGATCCATGGGCTCGGACACACCGCCGGCTGTCCTGTCCAAGCGCAGCCGCATGCTGTTCGACTACTTCACCCAGAAATTCGCCCAGGTTACCAATCCTCCGCTGGATTGGGAGCGCGAGCGTATCGTCACCAGCCTCGAATCGGCGATTGGCCCTGAAGCGAATCTTCTGCAGGACACCGAACTGCATGCCAAGAAGATCCTCATCCCGCTGCCGGTCATCGATTCGGACCAGATGGCCCAGCTTAAGCGCCTTGACAAAGCCAAAATCCTCGGCGGGTTCTACAAGCCCTTCGTCGTCCGTGGCCTGTATCAGGTTGCAGGCGGCGGCAAGGCGCTGAAGGAGCGTCTCGACGAAATCTTCCAAGAAGTCGATGACGCCATCGAGCAGGGCAAGAACTTCATCGTGCTGTCCGACCGCGAATCCGACCACACGTGGGGTCCTATCCCGTCACTTCTGCTGACGAGCGCCGTACAACACCACTTGCTGCGCAAGCACACGCGTACCCAGGTCTCGCTTGCCGTGGAAGCCGGCGATGTCCGTGAAATACACCATGTCGCGCTGCTTATCGCATACGGCGCCGCATGCGTGAACCCGTACCTCGCCTTCGAATCGGTCGAGGAGCTGGCACGCAACGGCTATCTCAAGGTCGATGCCCAGACGGCCGTCAAGAACCTCATGCATGCGCTGTCAACCGGCGTGCTCAAGATCATGAGCAAGATGGGTGTCTCCACGATCATGAGCTACCGAGGCGCGCAGCTGTTCGAAGCCGTCGGCCTGAACAAGGAAGTCATCGACGAATACTTCACCGGCACCACTTCGCGTGTCGGGGGAGCGGGACTTGACGAAATCGCCGAAGAAGTGGCGATCAGGCACCGTGTGGCGTACCCGAACCAGTGGACGAGCCGTCCCCACCGCAATCTGCGCACCGGCGGCGATTACAAGTGGCGTCGCACCGGTGAGGACCACCTCAACGACCCCGAGGCGATTTTCCTGCTTCAGCAGTCCACCAAACGTGGTGATTACAACCTGTTCAAGAGGTACTCCGCGCATATCAACGACACTTCGAACCGTCTCATGACCCTGCGCGGACTCATGAAGTTCAAGCAGACCCGCAAACCGATTGACATCTCCGAGGTCGAACCCGCAAGCGAAATCGTCAAACGCTTCTCCACAGGTGCAATGAGCTACGGCTCCATCTCGCAGGAGGCGCATGAGACGCTTGCCATCGCGATGAACACCATTGGGGCGAGGTCGAACTCCGGTGAGGGTGGCGAATCCGACGACCGTATCAACGATCCGATCCGGTACAGCCGCATCAAGCAGATCGCTTCCGCGCGCTTCGGCGTGACCAGCGATTATCTGGTACACGCCACTGATCTGCAGATCAAGCTCGCGCAAGGTGCCAAGCCGGGCGAGGGCGGCCATCTGCCGGGTGCCAAGGTGCCGCCGTGGATTGCGAAGGTCCGTCATGCGACACCTGGTGTCGAGCTGATCTCCCCGCCGCCGCACCACGACATCTATTCCATCGAGGATCTCAAGCAGCTGATCAACGATGCGAAGATGGCGAATCCGAAGGCGCGTATCCATGTCAAGCTCGTCTCCGAATTCGGCGTCGGCACCATCGCCGCTGGTGTGGCCAAGTGCCATGCCGATGTAGTGCTCATCTCCGGCAACGACGGCGGCACGGGCGCGGCTCCGCTCAACGCCATCAAGCACGCCGGTACGCCGTGGGAGATTGGTCTGGCTGAAACCCAGCAAACGCTGGTACTCAACGGTTTGCGCTCCCGCATCGTCGTCCAGTGCGACGGTGAGCTCAAGACCGGCCGTGATGTGGTGATCGCAGCGCTGCTTGGAGCCGAGGAATTCGGCTTCGCAACAGCCGCCCTCATGACCGAAGGCTGCGTGATGATGCGAGCATGCCATAAGAACACCTGCCCGCAAGGCATCGCGACCCAGGATCCGGAATTGCGCGCGCGCTTCCGCGGCAAGCCTGAATACGTGATGAACTTCTTCATGTACATCGCACAGGAGGTCCGCGAAATCCTGGCACAGCTCGGTTTCCGGACGCTTGAAGAGGCCGTCGGCCATGTCGAGTGCCTGAATCAGAACGAAGCAGTCGCGCGCTGGAAGTCCGACGGCATCGATCTGAGCAATGTGCTCATGCAGCCCGGCCCTGTTCCCGGAACGATCCTTCATCAGACCATCGAGCAGAACCACGAATTGGACAAGGCGCTGGACAACAAGCTCATCGAGCTTGCGCAACCTGCCCTTGAACACAAGGAACCGGTTCGTATCGATATGCCCATCCGCAACGTGAACCGTACGCTCGGCACCATGGTCGGCTACGAAATCACCCGCCGTTACGGTGCCGAAGGCTTGCCCGACGACACCATCGACATGACCTTCCACGGTTCGGGCGGCCAGTCCATCGGCGCGTTCATCCCGCGCGGGGAGACTATCCGCGTCTATGGTGAGGTCAACGATTATGCGGGCAAGGGCCTGTCCGGCGGTCGTATGATCATCCGTCCGGAGCATGGCATCACCTTCAATCCGCACACCAACGTGATTGCCGGAAACGTAACCGGTTTCGGCGCGACCTCAGGCGAGATGTTTGTTGCCGGACGTGCAGGCGAACGATTCGCCGTACGTAACGGCGGTGCCACCTTCGTGGTCGAAGGCGTCGGCGACCATGGCTGCGAGTATATGACCGGCGGTGTCGTCGTGGTACTCGGTTCCACGGGCCGCAACTTTGGCGCCGGCTTCTCCGGCGGCAACGCATACGTGCTCGATCTGGACATGGACCAGATCAACCCGGGTGCACGCAAGAACGGCGCATTGCTGTTCGAATCGTTGGAAGGCGCCGACGAGGAGCTCGTCCACAGCTTGGTCAAGCGGCATGCCGAGGAAACCGGCTCTGCGTTCGCCCAGAGCCTGCTGGATGACTGGGAGCACACCCGCACACGCATCACACATGTGACGCCCAAGCACTACGTCGCCATGACCAAGGCGATGGAACAAGCCGAAAAGAACCACGTCGACTTCAACGCCCCCGGTGCGTGGGAGCACGTGTACGAGCAGGTCATGGAAGGAGCACACTGACATGGGAGATCCAAGAGGATTCCTGAAGGTCCGCACCCGTCGCGAGCTTGCTGAGCGCCCGGTCGAAGAACGCATCAAGGATTGGCTTGACGTTCACGCGGAAAGCGGTTTGCAGCCTTGGACCACACAGCAGGCTGCACGGTGCATGGATTGCGGCACGCCGTTCTGCATGAGTGGATGCCCGCTGGGCAACCTCATCCCGGAGTTCAACGATCTGGTTCGTCAGGAGAAGTGGGAGGACGCCTACAACCGGTTGTCTATGACCAACAACTTCCCCGAAGTGACCGGCAGAATCTGCCCGGCGCCGTGCGAGCAGGCATGCGTGCTCGGCATCCATCAGCCGCCGACCATGATCAAGAACGATGAGGAAACAATCATCGATCAGGCGTGGGCGCTCGATTATGTCAAGCCCATGCCACCTGAACGTCTGACCGATATGACCGTCGCGGTCGTCGGATCCGGCCCTTCGGGGTTGGCTTGCGCCCAACAGCTGACCCGTGCAGGCCATACGGTTGTCGTCTACGAGCGTGACGACGCAATCGGCGGACTTATGCGCTACGGCATCCCGAATTTCAAGCTCGACAAGCGTCTGCTCGACCGCAGAGTCAAGCAGATGGAGGCCGAAGGCACCCGATTCCGCACCAACATCGAAATCGGCAAGGATATCAGCTGGGACGAGCTTCGTGACCGTTACGATGCTGTCGTGGTAGCTATCGGTTCGACGGTCCCTCGCGATATGAAGTTGCCGGGCCGTGAGCTTGACGGCATCCATTTCGCCATGGAATTCCTGCCTGATGCGACTCGACGCGTCTACGGCGTGGAGCCGGTGCACGACATCACCGCAAAAGACAAGCATGTCGTGGTCATCGGCGGCGGCGATACCGGTTCCGACTGCTTGGGAACCGCAATACGCCAAGGCGCGAAGGACGTCACCGTCCTACAGATTATGCCGAAGGAACCATCCTCCAGGCCGGACAATTCCCCGTGGCCGACGTATGCACGCACCTACCAGAAGACCTCGTCGATGGAAGAGGGCGGCACGTACCTGTACAACGTGGATTCCGTGGAATTCGAAGATGCAGACGCCGACAAGGTGACCGTCGAGAACTCCGCGACCGCATCCGCGTTCCTCGCGGACGAGCGCGGCCATGTCACCGGTCTGAAGATCGTGGACGTGGCTCCAGGTGAGAACGGGCCGTTCACTCGCCAGCCCGGAACCGCGCGTGTCATCCCAGCAGATCTGGTTCTGATTTCCGTCGGGTTCCTGCATCCGGACACCTCTTCAATCATGGAGCAAATGCCGATCGAACTGGACAAGCGTGGAAACGTCGCCCGCAATGACGATTTCGCCACTTCGCAGGATGGCGTCTTCGTGTGCGGCGACGCCGGCCGTGGCCAGAGCCTCGTCGTCTGGGCGATTTCCGAAGGCCGCAGCTGCGCGGCCGCCGTTGACAGATATCTCACCGGATCCACCGAGCTGCCGGCACCCATCGTGCCGACTCAACGCCCGATGATGCTGCCCCGCTGAAACGGGGAGCCCACTCACTGATGGCGGATGGAATTAGGCAATATCCCGATTCCATCCGCCATCAGGTTCTTCACAGTCAGTACAAGTCACCTGGCATAACCGGCTCAACAGAGTCACAAACGGTACCTTGGCAGGCGAGTACACTAGTGACCGATAACCCAACAACGCGAAGGGAGCGAAATGCCGAACCGAGCAGAGCGTCGCGCAGCAGCGAAGCGCAGCAAGCAGAACAAGGGAGTGCCTCAGCAGGCCAACGAAGCACAAGGTGGCAATCGTAGTAGCGGACTCGTCGACGAGTACGCCCTGCAGGAACGTTCTCGCCATCTCGAAGAGTATGAGCAGGAGGGCGAGTGGAAGCCCTCTTCCAGCGTACAGAAAGAGCGCCATGAAGACGAGGATATCACGCTCAACAACCCCAAAGTAAGCCATACCCCGCATTCAGTGCGCCAGGTATTGCGCATCATCACGTGGACGCTAATCCTGCTGTGCGCAATCTCATTCCTCGTCATCATGTGGATTCCGTCCGTGCCGATGTGGCTGATCATCACCATCGCCTCGGTCTTCGCCGTCGCAGTCATCAGTCTGTTCTTCGTCGCGGGCAACTCCAAGGACAATCCCAATCTCGACGCGAATGGATGCGCGATCTGACAGATCGCCATGTGTGATTGGCCAATCCGCGGCCGATCAAGGTTCCGGGCCGGCGTATGTTGTATACGCCGGCCCGTGTTGTATACCCCTGCGTATGCCCCGTAACTTTTGACCACATGAACTGTTGCGGCTTGTCCCGATCGCGGCAATCATGGCACGATGCACTCATATACTTCAGCACAACGTGACAGCACAGCGCATCATCACAGAGAACGGGGTCTTATGTTCATATCGAAGCCTATTCCTAAACCCACTTCGCAGTTCATCTCGACGTTCGCCCGAATCGTTTGCATCCTCATCACGTGCAATGTCATTGCTTTCCCTGCGCAAGGTTCGCATTCGGGGATTTCCGAAACTTCAATCCCAAGCGATCCCACACCGCAAAATCCGGCCATTGTGTCGGCGGCCGTACTCGCATCATGCAGGAGCATCACCGAAGCAGTGAACCAGAGCACGGTATCGACCCGCATCGCATCACATCAACCCATTACTGCCGATATATCGGCATCCGCCGAAACCGGCAGGAACCCAAATCGATCCCCAGCGGCATCGTCAGCGACAACATCGTCAGTGCAAATGTCCGATATCCGCAACAGCAATACGTCAAACTCCGGCGCCGCCCGCCAATGCCGTGCACGGATGGTGTTGCCGGTCGCCGACGCTCACATTTCCAAGGCCTTCGACCGTCCGTCCATGCGCTGGGCCACGGGACACAGGGGAGTAGATATCACGGCCGGCACTGGCACTGCCCTCATCGCACCCGATGATGGCGTCATCTCCTTCAACGGAACGGTCGCCGGCAAAGACGTGATCAGCATCAAGCACGCCGACGGGCTGACATCCACATTCGAACCGGCGCACAGCGACTTGGAAACCGGCGCTCCGGTTTTCAGGGGTAAACCTTTTGGTGTCGCCGATGGGTTGTCCGACCATTGTCTTGATCTCTGTGTCCATTGGGGCGTCATGGATGCGTCCGACGACTATCTTGACCCGTCAACGTTGATTCTGCCCAGAACCATCGCACTCAAACCTGTGCAGGTCGGCGATTGAAGCCCTCGCGAGGAACATCGGATCAGACATCGCAGACATCACAGCCGTGACAGCAGACTTACAGCCATACCCACCCGGGCGAAAAACACCATGCCTAAACAATCACAACCCTGCATCGGCCAAAGTGACATACCCCGTATCGATGAGTTCGCTCTTGAGATTCGACGCACTCACCGCGATCAGCGATTGCGTGAACGTAGGCACGGACTTGCCATTGACCGTAGTCTTGCTCACCGATTGCAATGCGGTCACATCCCCGCCGGACGCCAGCTGCCGACTCACTTTCGCGATGCCTGTCGCCAGCTCCGCACGGTTTTCGAGGGCGGTCATCCATAACTTGCCGTTCACGATATCGGGAAGCATGTCGGTATATGCCCCGTATCCGGTCACAATCGGCCATTGAAGGGAGGCTTCCGAGGACGTATCGTCCTGCCTCAAGCCAGCGGGGGATGGTACGGCCGACTTGGTGAGATCCTTGTGGCCGGCGAGATTGCCAACGATGCCAAGAATCGATATCGATGGGTTGATCTCAGCCGAAGACCCTTCATACCCGAGCGCGTCGAGTTCCTGCACAATCACCGATGCGATGTAGTCATTCATCGCGATGATGCCGTCGATATAGGCCGGCTGCTTGGCTCCATCGGTTTTGAGCCTGGAATCGAGCTCCTGCTTGACGTCGTCATCGCTTGAGGCAGTGAATGCCACGGAACTCCAACTTGTCGCCGACGTGGATGCATTGAGTGTGCCGGAGGCGCTGACCACGGCTCCCGACTTGAAATACGGGCCGAGCACCTTCCAGATGCCTTTGAATGCCTCTTTGGCGAAGGCCATGGATACCGACTGGTCTTTGTCTTTGGCTGAACCGACAGGCAGAAAGACCTCAATGGTTTTCGGATTCGCGGTGGACGCCGAATCGAGTTGCAGTTTGCTGACCAGCTGCTTTGCCTGGATCTCACCGATCTTCCGTGCAGTTGACATCTCAACGAAAGCATCGGGCGAGAACCCGCCGATGTCGTTGGACAACACGATAACATGCATGCCGGATTTCCGGGCGAGCGTCAATGCGCTGGTCATCCGCTGATCCGCTGCGGCATCGGCGTTGTTTGATGATGATTCGGAATCCAGGGGATTGGTGACATAATCACCATATTGTGTCGTGGTACTGTCCGTTGACGTGCAAGGCGCGACAATCAAGGTGGTCGAGCCGTTGGCCGAGGAATGCTTCGACGAGGTCTCGGCGGCGCGGGACACGACATAATCCTGGATGTCTTGGCTCTGCTTGTCGAGACTACCGTCCGTATGCGTGCTTATCTGCTTGGCAGCGAACCCCTGTTCCACCAGCTCGCTTTTGATGCTAGGCACAAGTTTCGCCCACTTGTTCAGTGGCGTGTGCTGCGAGATGGTGATGCCGTCGGACGGGGTGAAGATGGCCACCAATCCCAAGCCGGAGGTCGCGGTACTTGTCGGCTGACCATCGCTTCCCGTGCCGCATGCGCCCGCCATGGACAGCATGCCGATGCACGCGACAGACGCGAACAAAGCCTTCAACGTGCCGATGCGATGCGATCCCATATCAACCTTTCTGTCCGAACGTGCCCACGTATGGTATACCTTACCGGATACAGCAATGCCCGGGAACAAGATGTTCCCGGGCAATACCTCCACGAACGGCTCAGCGTTACTGAGCGAGCGCCCGAGACAGCTCCTCGTCGAGAGCGTCCATGAAGCCTTGGGTGTCAAGCCATGGCTGGTCAGGACCGACGAGCATGGCGAGATCCTTGGTCATACGGCCGGACTCCACGGTGTGGACGATCACATGCTCTAGGGTTTCGGCGAAATGCGCCACTTCAGGCGTGTTGTCCAGCTTGGCGCGGTGCTTGAGGCCACCGGTCCAGGCGAAGATGGAGGCAATCGGGTTGGTCGAGGTCTTCTCTCCCTTGAGCCAACGACGGTAATGCCGGGTGACGGTGCCGTGCGCCGCTTCGGCTTCGACGGTCTGGCCGTCCGGTGTCATGAGCACAGACGTCATGAGACCGAGCGAACCGAAGCCCTGGGCGACGCTGTCGGACTGGACATCGCCGTCATAGTTCTTGCACGCCCAGATGTACCCGCCGTGCCACTTCAGCGAGCTCGCCACCATGTCATCGATGAGGCGATGCTCGTAGGTCAGGCCTTCCGCGGCATACTGGTCCTTGAACTCGGTTTCGAAGACCTCGGCGAAGATGTCTTTGAATTCGCCGTCGTACGCCTTGAGAATCGTGTTCTTGGTGGACAGATACACCGGCAGGTGACGCTGCAGGCCGTAGCGGAAGCATGCCCGTGCGAACCCGCGGATGGATTCAGCCACGTTGTACTGCACCTGCGCAACGCCGGCACCCGGGTAATCGAAGACCACATGCTCAATCGGCTCGCTGCCGTCGTCCGGGGTGAAGGTGACCGTCAAGCGGCCCGGTCGATCGACCTTGAAATCGGTCGCCTTGTACTGGTCGCCGAACGCATGACGCGCGACAACAATCGGCTTGGTCCAACCAGGGACGAGCCTCGGGATATTGGAAATCACAATCGGCTCGCGGAAGATGGTGCCGCCGAGGATGTTGCGGATGGTGCCGTTGGGAGACTTCCACATCTTCTTCAGACCGAATTCCTTGACCCTGGCCTCGTCCGGGGTGATGGTTGCGCATTTGACGCCGACATGTTCGCGCTTGATGGCGTTGGCCGCGTCGATGGTCACCTGGTCGTCGGTGGCGTCCCTGTTCTTGATGCCCAGATCGTAGTATTCCAAGTCGATGTCGAGATAGGGGAGGATCAGATGATCCTTGATATCCTTCCAGATCACGCGGGTCATTTCGTCTCCGTCGAGCTCGACGACCTTGCCTTCGACCTTAATCTTGGCCATGAATTGCCCTCCTCACGGGGTTGTGAAGGTTATGCGATATCTTATTCATACCGCAAACCCATAACGAATGTGTGACCGCGTCCACGATGTTGGACACTTCCGCCGCTTGAGCCGCTTCGAACGCCCCGATGCTACATCAGGCTTCAGCTGGTGGAAACTTGATGGCGTTCGTCACGAGTTCGCATTAGCCTTGAAACCATGTCTCAGGAAATTGAAATCGGTCTGGGCAAGAAGGCCCGGCTCGCATACTCTCTGGATGATGTCGCCATCGTCCCGTCCCGCCGTACGCGCGATCCGCAGGACGTCAGCACGGCATGGCAGATTGACGCCTACGAGTTCGACATACCGGTCATCGCCGCGCCGATGGATTCGGTAACGAGCCCGGAAACGGCCATCGAAATGGGTCGTCTCGGCGGACTCGGTGTCCTTGACCTCGAAGGCATGTGGACGCGGTATGAAGATCCCAAGCCGCTTCTCGACGAAATCGCCACGTTGCCGGAAGAGCAGGCGACCCGTCGCATGCAGGAAATTTATGCCGAGCCGATCAAGCCTGAGCTGATCACGCAACGCCTTCACGAGATCCGCAAGGCGGGCGTGACCGTCGCCGGAGCGTTGAGCCCGCAGCGTACGCAGGAACTGTATTCCACCGTGATCGAAGCGGGTGTGGATCTGTTCGTGATCCGCGGCACCGCAGTGTCGGCGGAACATGTGTCCACTGATCATGAGCCGCTCAATCTCAAGAAGTTCATTTACGACCTTGATGTCCCCGTCATCGTGGGAGGCGCCACGAATTACACCGCGGCACTGCATCTGATGCGCACTGGCGCCGCGGGTGTGCTCGTCGGCTTCGGCGGCGGCGCTGTCTCGGGAACGCTCAACACCATTGGTCTTCAAGCCCCTATGGCCACGGCCATCGCGGATATCGCCGAAGCAAGGCGCGACTACATGGATGAATCCGGCGGACGGTATGTCCAGCTCATCGCCGACGGCGGCATGGGCTCGTCGGGCAACTTCATCAAGGCTCTTGCACTCGGCGCCGACGCGGTGATGCTGGGTTCGCCGCTCGCCCGTGCGACCGAGGCCCCCGGTCATGGCATGCATTGGGGTTCCGAGGCGCGGCATCAGACGCTTCCGCGAGGCAAACGCACCAATGTCGGTACCGTCGCCCCGCTCAAGGAGATTCTGTATGGGCCCAGCCATCAGGCTGATGGTACGACCAATTTCATCGGTGCGCTTCGCCGTGCCATGGCGTCCACGGGTTATGTGGACGTGAAGAATTTCCAGCGTTGCTCGGTGGTCGTTACCTCCTCCGGTCGTTGACCGAGGCAAGTTATCCACATATCCACAAATCCCGTCATGCCGGTTGACATGGCGGGATTTTTCTGTTCCCCTTGAATAGTCATCCGGCAACAGGCCGGCGAGCAATGAAGCCCGTAAGGGGGAACACCATATGAATGACAGCACCGAACTGTGGACATACCGGTACGAACGCAATCTGCCCAGAATGGAGGGCAATATCACCGTGGGCTCCTTCGGGGTCACGGTCCCCGTGCGCATCGTCGGCTTCTTTCCCGAAGCCCCCGACACGTACAGTGTGAAATTCTGCCAGGAATACGCATTCCTCGTCTACAACATGGCGTGCATGCTCGCCGACACCTATCGCGGCCGCGGCATAACACCCTTATTACGCAAACATCTGGCGCCTCAATGCATCGAACGTCTTGAATTCATGTGGCAGCTGGTTGGTTGCTATGACATCCTCAATCTCGAAGATAAGAAAAACGCGATGATCAAAATGGTTCCACCTATGCCGCAATGGATCCATTTCGCGCTGGTGACCAGTGAGCTCATGGAATGCACGGTCAACGTCAACATCGGCACCATTGTGTTCCATTCGATGCTTGTCTTCCGCCGCAAAGCAAGCCGGTGGATTTGCGACCTCGCGGACATTGGCTGACCAATCCCAGCGAACATCCATGTTCCAAGCAAGCCATAGGACTATAGTTGAACACATGCTGAAAGAATTTTCTGTTGATCCGGTCTATCAGACCACGGATGACGATACGGTCTACTCGCTCCTCGCGAAGCGTGCACAACGCGATCCGCAAGGAGCGATAGCCGAATGGCAGAGTGAACGCGACCGTGTATGGCATACGGTCAGCGCACAGGAGATGGATGACCGTGTCCGCGCGGTCGCCCGCGGTCTGTTGGGTATTGGCGTCAAGCACGGCAGCATGGTGGTCATCTACTCCGCCACCTGCTACGACTGGGCGATCGTGGACTTCGCATGCTCGGCGATCGGTGCGGTCACCGTACCGATTTACGAGACGGATTCCGCCAAGCAGGCGGCAGGCATTGTCCAGGATGTCAAGCCAATCATCGCATTCGCCGGCGATGAATCGCATGCCCATACGCTTGACGCCATCCGGCGTGACAGCCCTGACCTGACCTACGTGTTCAATTTCCAGACCGATGGGCTTAACGCCGTCGTTGATTTCGGGGAATCCGTCACCGATGACGAGCTCGCCCTCGCCATGAGCAAGGTCAAGGCCGACGACGTGTCGACCATTGTGTACACCTCAGGTTCGACGGGCAAGCCCAAAGGCGCCATGCTCACCAGCCGCAACTTCACCCACATCGTCTATGCTGGCTACGACGTGCTCGACGAGATGCTGTACCAGCCCAGCCGCCTGCTGCTGTTTCTGCCGCTGGCACACTGCTTCGCCAGGTACATCCAGTACACCGCGATCGGCGCCCAGGGCGTGGTTGGGTATATCTCTACAGCCAAGCATCTGCTCGCCGATCTGCGCAGTTTCAAGCCAACGTATCTGCTCGGCGTGCCGCGCGTGTTCGAGAAGGTTTACAACGCGGCTTCGCAGAAGGCCGGCGCAGGCTTCCAGGGCCGCGTGTTCGCCAAGGCGTTCAAGCATTTCGCCCAATGGTCGAAGGATGAGGACGAGCACCAAGGCCGTCATACTTTGGGGGAGCGGATCCACCATCGTTTCTACATGGCCACGGTCGGCAAATCGATGCGCTCCGCACTCGGCCCGAACCTTAAGTATCTTGCCTGCGGCGGCGCGCCCATCAACGCCGACCTCGCCCATTTCTTCAACGGTATGGACGGCATTACCTTCATCCAGGGGTACGGCATGACGGAAACCGCAGCTCCGTGCGTGGTCAACTTCGAAGACGCGAACGAAGTAGGTTCGGTCGGTCGCCCCGGCCCCGGCATCGCGATCAGGACGCTGGACGACGGAGAAGTCGAAATAAAAGGCCCGAATGTGTTCAAAGGCTATTTCAAGCAGCCGGAACTCACGGCTGAAGTCCTTGAGCCCGACGGCTGGCTGCACAGCGGCGATATCGGATATATCGACGACCGCGGATTCCTGTTCATCACCGGCCGCAAGAAGGATATCATTATCACCGCGGGCGGCAAGAACATCAGTCCGGCACCGTCGGAAGACACGATCAACACCTGCCCGATCGTCTCGCACACCGTAGTGATCGGCGATGGACGGCCGTTCGTGGCGGCACTCATCGCGCTCGACGAAGAGATGACCCGTGATTGGCTGAAGAACCAGGGTATGGATGCCGAGATGCCAATGGAACAAATCGCGAACAACGATGCTGTCAGGGCGTTCGTGCAGCAGTACATCGATCAGGCGAACAGCTCCGTCTCTCGTGCGGAATCGGTGCGCAAGTTCGCCATTCTTCCCGATGATTTCAGCCAGGACGCCGGCACGCTTACCCCAAGCATGAAAATGGTGCGCAAGAAGGTCATCGAGCGTTACGACGATATCATCGAGCATGTCATCTACACGCCGAAAGGCCCGTCCGTACCGATTCCCGCGACCGTGAAACTGTTTGACAAGACCGCGGAGACGGTGTCGCAGGTCTCTGAGACCGTCAGCCCGAAGGTTAAGCAAGCGATTGACCAGGCCAAGTCGAATATGGCCGAACTCCGCGCCAAGCGGCAGGGCGAAAACTCCGACGAGGAACTCGCTCGGGGCACGGATGCCGAGACCCAAGACAACGGCACTGAGAGCACCAATGAGACAGAGGAGAAGTGACAATTGGCAATCCGAGAGATTCGAGTAATTCCCGATCCCATCCTGCGCACCCCGTGCGATGAGATCACCACAATCACGCCGGCAATCCGCCGTTTGGTGCAGGATCTGCTCGACACCGTCGACGATCCCGGTCGCGCCGGACTTTCAGCAAACCAGATCGGCGTGAGTCTGCGCGCCTTCTCATACAACATCGAAGGCAAGGTCGGCTATGTCCTCAACCCGGTAATCGAGGATAAGCAGGGCGAACAATACGCCGATGAAGGCTGCCTCTCCGTACCCGGCTTGTGGTACAAGACCCGTCGCGCCGATTACGCCCGGGTGCGCGGCATCGACCTCGACGGAAAAACCGTCGTGCTCGAAGGCAAAGGCATCATGGGAAGAATGCTGCAGCATGAGACAGACCACCTCGACGGCCATATCTATCTGGACCGGCTGGAGAAAAGCGAGCGCAGGGCCGCAATGAGGCAGTTGCGCGGCGAACGCTGATCTGGCGGTTGGTTGTGTGATGGCACGGATCGGGAAATCCCCGGTCCGTGCTATTATCTTGCCCCGTGCGCCGTATCGCTTCCGTGCAAGTCGCGCAGCTAGGAAGCACCCATTGTCCAACCGGCGCATAATTCGCGTCATGTCCGCGACGCCCCGTGTCGGTCGGCCTGGTATCAGGTTGCACGCGGAGGCACATGGCCAGGCAATAACCGACAATGAAAGGTAGCAGTACCATGGCTCAGATCACTATGAGCGACATGCTGAAGGCCGGTCTCCATTTCGGCCATCAGACCCGCCGTTGGAATCCGAAGATGAAGCAGTACATCCTCATGGAGCGCAACGGCATCCACATCATCAATCTGTTCAAGTCCCTTGATCTGATTGACGTCGCCTACGACTTCATCAAGGAAACCGTTGCCCACAACGGCACGGTTCTCTTCGTGGGCACCAAGAAGCAGGCGCAGGAAGCCATCAAGAACCAGGCGATCCGCGTCGGTATGCCGTATGTCTCCGAGCGCTGGCTCGGCGGTATGCTTACCAACTTCCAGACCGTGTCCAAGCGCGTCGCCCGTCTCAAGGAACTCGAAGAGATGGACTTCACCGACGTGCATGGTTCCGGCCTGACCAAGAAGGAACTGCTGCTGCTTGAGCGCGAGAAGGACAAGCTGGAGAAGCAGCTTGGCGGTATCCGCAACATGAACCGCACTCCTTCGGTGCTGTTCGTCGTGGACATCAACAAGGAAGCGCTGGCCGTCTCCGAAGCCCACAAGCTGGGCATTCCGGTGGTCGCCATCGTTGACACTAACACCGACCCGGATCTGGTTGATTACCCGATCCCGGCGAACGATGACGCGATCCGCGGCATCGAACTGCTCACCAGCCTGATGGCTGACGCCGTAGCCGACGGTCTGCTCGAGCGTTCCGGCAAGGCGGCCAAGGCCGATGACAAGTCCGAACAGCCGATGGCTGCTTGGGAGAAGGAGCTCCTGACCAAGGACGCCCCGACTGCCGAGGCCGAAGAAACCAAGAGCGAAGAGCCCAAGGCCTGATTCGCGGCATTTGTTATCCTAGGCGGCGGGAGACCAACCATCTCCCGCCGCTGGGTATCACTTCAAAATCAAGAGGAGACAACACATGGCAGCTATCACTGCAGCTCTGATCAAGCAGGTGCGTGAAGAAACCGGCGCCGGCATGATGGATGTGAAGAAGGCTCTTACCGAAGCCGAAGGCGATGTCGCCCGCGCCAAGGAAATCATCCGCGCCAAGGGCATCGCGGCAGCAGGTAAGCGCGAAGGCCGCAAGGCTCAGGAAGGCACCATCGCGTCTAAGGTCGTCAAGACCGCGGACGGCGAGGTCGGCTACGCTGTTGAGATCAATTCCGAGACCGATTTCGTGGCAAAGACCCCGAAGTTCGTCGAGTTCGCCGACTCCGTGCTGGACGCAGCCATCGCCGCCGACGCGAACAACGTGGACGACGTGCTTGCAGCCAAGACCGCTGACGGCGATGTCAAGCTGGACATCGAACAGGCCGCTGCGCTCTTCGGCGAGCATGTCAAGGTCGGCCAGTTCGCCAAGATCGCCGGACCTCATGTCGAGATCTACGCGCATCGCAAGTCCGCCGAAATGCCGCCGTCCATCGTGGCCCTCATCGCCACTGACGAAGCCGGCGAAAAGGTCGCTCACGAGGCTGCGCTGCAGATTTCTGCGATGAGCCCGCGCTGGCTCACCCGTGAGGACGTCGATCCGACCGTTCTCGAGTCCGAGCGTCGTATCGCGACCGAGAAGACTTCGGATGAGCTCGCCGCCAAGGGCAAGCCGCAGGCAGTCATCGACAAGATCGCGCCGAAGATCGTCGAAGGCCGTCTCAACGCTTTCTACAAGGAAGCGGTGCTTCTGGATCAGGATTACGTCAAGGATCCGTCCAAGACCGTCGGCAAGCTGTTCGACGAAGCCGGTGCGAAGGCAATCGCTTTCGCCCGTATCGAAGTCGGCAAGGGCGACGAAGAGGACTGAGCCTCTGACAGTCCGCCCCGTGCCATCACCTGAGGGTCAGGGCTACGGACGCGAACCGATACCCGTCGTAGTCAGTTTCAAGCAACTGGCCGCGGCGGGTTTTCCTATCTTTGGCGGTTTGCGATATCCCCAATGCGGTGATGCAACACCCGCGTGCGAGTCGATGTACGCCTGTCGTTCATCGACGCTACAGTGGTTAGGCGGCAATGATAAGACAGGCACAGAAAGGCCCAAATATGACTGGCACGGATAAGCCACGCAGGGTGTTGCTCAAGCTCTCAGGCGAAGCGTTCGGCGGGGGAGCAGTCGGCATTGATACGAAAGTGGTGCGGCGCATCGCCCAGGAAATCGTTCCCGCAGTACGTCAGGGTGTTCAGGTAGCCATCGTCACCGGCGGCGGCAACTTCTTCCGCGGAGCAGAACTTCAACAGGCCGGCATCGATCGCAGCCGCGGCGATTACATGGGCATGCTCGGCACCGTTATGAACTGCCTCGCATTGCAGGACTTCCTCGAGCAGGAAGGCCAAGCCACCCGTGTGCAGACGGCCATCGCCATGGGGCAGGTCGCCGAGCCGTATATCCCGCTCAAGGCCATCAGGCATCTGGAAAAGGGCCGCGTGGTGATTTTCGGCGCCGGCGCCGGCATGCCGTATTTCTCAACTGACACGGTTTCCATCCAGCGTTCCTTGGAAATCCATTGCGACGAGGTGCTGATGGGCAAGAACGGCGTCGACGGTGTCTATACCGCCGACCCGCGCAAAGTCGAAAAAGCGCAGCGTTTCGCCACGCTCAGCTACAATCGCGCCCTTGTCGATAACCTCGCTGTCATGGACGCGTCCGCATTGTCCATGGCACGCGACAACCGCAAGCCGATCCGCGTATTCGGGCTCGAGGAGCCGGGCAATGTCACCAAGGCCCTGCTCGGCGAACAGCTCGGCACGCTCGTGTCAACCGCCCAATCGACGCTCGTCGACTGAACATCAAGGGTCGTGCGCCGATTCGACGCCGCATGACGATACAATAAGAACAACCAGTCGTTCAACGACGAATCCGCCAAAGGAGATAGCATGGCCACAGTCATCGAACAAGCCAAGGAACAGATGAGCAAGTCCGTCGAAGCCACCAAGGAGAACTTCACCGGCATCCGTACCGGGCGCGCGAACCCGGCGCTGCTCAACGGCCTGACCGTCGAGTATTACGGCGTGCCTACGCCAATCAAGGCCGTCGCCACCATCGGCGTTCCAGAGCCGCGTACTCTGGCGGTCACTCCTTATGACGCCTCACAGGCGAACGCCGTCGAAAAGGCCATCCGCGACTCCGATCTCGGCGTCAGCCCCCGCAGGGAGGGCAGCGTCATCTACGCGACCATGCCCGAGCTAACCGAGGAACGCCGCAAGGAATATGTGAAGATCGCCAAGACCAAGGCCGAAGAGGGCAAGGTGGCGGTTCGTAACATCCGTCGCAAGGCCAAGGAAACCATCGACAAGTCCGTCAAGGACGGCGATATGGGCGAGGACGACGGCGATCGCCAGCTCAAAGAGCTTGACAAGATCACCAAGCAGTTCACGGACGAACTTGATTCTCTGCTGGAAACCAAGCAGAAGGAGATCATGGAGGTCTGAGGACCCCTACACGACGGGCCTCGATCATGCCGTATACACGGATGTCGGGGCCCGTTTCCGATGGTGAGCCGATAAGGGATGATGATGGACAAACATGTAGAGCATGACGGCAACGCCGACGAAACGATAGAGGAAATCAACAAGAAGACGGGTCGCAACATGCCCCAGGCGATTGCCACGGCCGTCGTGCTGATCACGATCATCATCGCATGCTTGGCGATCAGCATGGACGTGTTCATGGTGTTGCTCGTCGTCTTCATGATCCTGGCCTTGTGGGAGCTTCGAGTCGATTTCGCGATCGCCGGCATGCACATCCCTGTGGTGATGCTGTGGATTTGCTCAACGATCACCCTGCTGGCAACCTACTATTCGCCTTGGCATGTGTCGACAATGGCCTTGTGCATCATGCTCTCAATCGTGCTCGTCGCACTGAGCGCCACCGCGAATTTCAGCTTCGGAGACCGGCTGAGCATGGAGGTTGAGCGGAAACTCGCGCAGACAAACGCCGGGGCACGGCTCGAATCCTCCTTCAATCACGGTTCCGCCACCGTACAGCACAGCCGGCTGACCAGTGTGGCGGTCTCCGTGTTCGCAGTGTTGTATATCCCCTTGATCGCCTCGTTCATCGCATTGTCGCTGACCTTCCACGGCCATGCTTTCGCCCATGCCATCATGATTGTGTTCCTGCCCGCGTTGAGCGATACCGGCGGCTTGTTCGCCGGCGCTTGGTTCGGCAAGCACAAACTGTCTCCACGTATTTCCCCCAAGAAATCGGTGGAAGGGCTGCTCGGCTCGATTCTGTTCGCCATGGCGGGCGCGTTCGCCATCTTCGCATGCACCTACCCGTCTCTGTGGGCATCCCGCTGGTGGGTGCCGATCGTGGTCGGCATCCTCATGGGTATCGTGGGCACGTTCGGCGATTTGTGCGCATCCATGCTCAAGCGCGACATCTGCATCAAAGATATGGGCCATCTGCTCAAAGGTCACGGCGGGGTGATGGACCGCGTCGATTCCATTCTGCTGACCGCCCCGTTCATGATGGCGTTGCTGTATGTCACCGGCTTGTAACCTGATACGCGGTCGGCATCATCAATGACAGCATTCCATGGGTCCGCCCGCAATACAAGAACCAAGCAACACAACCGACAGGAGCATGTATGGCTACGCACGATGACGGCGATGTGAACTCGGGTCAGACACCGGAAACCGGTATCACACCCGGAGGCACCACTGGCGCATTCCGCGATGTGCTCGCCAAGGACCATGCCCGACGCGGCAAACCGCCGGTTCATCTGGTCGATATGAGCCCCGAGGAACGCGTGGCTGCGGCGAAGGCCATCGGCATGCCCAAATTCCGTGTCAAGCAGCTCGCTAACCACTATTTCGCGCATTTCGACACGGATGTCGAATCATTCACCGATTTTCCGTCGAAACTCAGCGCCACCGCGCAGGAGGCGTTCTTCCCGGAACTCATCCATGAGGTCACGCACCAGAGCGCAGACGAGGGAACGACAATCAAGACGCTGTGGCGCTTGTTCGATGGGGCCATGATCGAATCCGTGCTCATGCGATACCCGAGTCGCACCACCTTGTGTATCTCAAGCCAGGTCGGTTGTGGGATGGGCTGCCCATTCTGCGCCACCGGCCAGCTCGGACTGACGCGCAACATGTCGACCGGCGAGATTCTCGAGCAGGTGCGCATCGCGGCGAAAACCGCTCGCGACGGCGGCATCACCGGCGGTCCATGCCGATTGAGCAATGTCGTGTTCATGGGCATGGGCGAGCCGATGGGCAACTACCGTTCCGTCATCAGCGCAGTCCGGCAGATCAGTGCGATGCCACCGGAGGGGTTTGGCATCTCCGCACGCAACATCACCGTCTCAACGGTCGGCGTCGTGCCTGGCATTCGAAAACTCGCCCAAGAGGGGCTGCCTGTCCGCCTCGCGGTGTCGCTGCATGCCCCCAGCGACGAGCTGCGCGATGAACTCGTCCCGATGAACCGCAGGTTCAACACCACCCAGGTGCTCGATGCCGCTCATGACTATTATCTGGCGACCAAACGCCGGGTGAGCATCGAATACGCGCTGATGCGGGGAATCAACGACCAGGCGGAACATGCCCGACTACTCGCGAAACGATTGAACCACTACGGCGATGATTGGGCGCATGTCAACCCAATTCCGCTCAACCCTATCGAGGGATCGAAGTGGACCGCGTCCAAACCGGAAGACGAGCGCCAATTCCTTGACATCCTGCACCGCGCAGGCATCACGGCGACCCTGCGGGACACCCGTGGACAGGATATCGACGGCGCGTGTGGGCAACTTTCAGCGAAATACAGGAAAACCGCTTGAAACGAACCGAATTCGGATTGCGCGCCCACTTCGTGAGACGGACCGCCGGATTGCTCTAGCCCAACGGCTATGGTGTGACGTGTAGGCAAGCTTCACCCTTCACACAAGGAGTCGCATATGGCATTGGCGGTTCGCGTTATTCCGTGCCTCGACGTCGACGCAGGTCGTGTGGTCAAGGGCGTGCATTTCGAGAACCTCCGCGATGCAGGCGATCCGGTGGAGCTTGCAGCCGAATATTATCGTCAGGGCGCGGATGAGCTCACCTTCCTCGATGTGACCGCCTCCACAGGGCATCGTCGCACCATGTTCGACGTCGTCAACAGGACGGCCCAGCAACTGTTCATCCCGCTTACCGTGGGTGGTGGAGTCCGTTCCGTCGACGATGTAGACCAGCTCTTGCGGTGCGGCGCCGACAAAGTCAGTGTCAACACTGCCGCAATCAACAATCCGACGCTAATCAGCGATATCTCCCAGCGTTTCGGTAGCCAGGTCCTAGTGCTTTCTGTGGATGCACGTCGCGAACGCGGCGAGCAGCACACGCAGTCCGGTTTCGAAGTGACGACCATGGGCGGCCGCCATTCCACCGGCATCGACGCATTGTGGTGGGCCCGGCGGGCCCAGGAACTTGGAGCAGGCGAAGTACTGCTGAACTCAATGGATGCTGATGGAACCGAGAACGGATTCGATCTCGAGATGATCCGTGCGATGCGTTCGCAGGTCACCATACCGATTATCGCCAGCGGCGGTGCCGGCAAGGTGGAGGATTTCCCACCCGCCATCGAGGCCGGAGCCGATGCAGTCCTCGCAGCGTCAGTCTTCCATTACGGGAAGATGACGATTGGCGAAGTCAAAGCCGAGCTGCGCAAGGCCGGCTATACGGTTCGCTGACCCAACAGCATTCCGAGGATACGTTGAGACATCCGGATATGGCCATAACGCAATCAGGCCAGTCCATCATCCCGAAGTTTCTCTCATGTTTTCTTCAGTACCCGCTTTCCGCACCGGCGGACGGGAAATCCCTCGCCGATGCTTGGCGACAATGACATCCCAACAACAAGCCAACAGACAGGGAGCGAAACCCATGGCATCGAATGGCAATGATCCACAGCCGCAATACGACAACAGCACCGTGCTCGACCCAAGGATCGCCGCAAGACTCAAGCGCGACGACAAAGGACTTGTGGCCGCGGTCATCCAGCAATACGACACGCGTGAAGTGCTGATGGTCGGTTACATGAACGATGAGGCTCTCAGACGCACACTCACCACCGGGCGGGTGACGTTCTGGTCCCGCTCACGACAGGAATATTGGCGCAAAGGAGACACGTCCGGACATGTCCAGTATGTCAAGGCGCTGAATCTCGATTGTGACGGCGACGCCATCCTCGTCGAGGTCGATCAGGTCGGAGCGGCATGCCACACCGGCAAGAGGTCATGCTTCGAACAGGGCGGTCCGCTGCCGGTGGTCGTTGGATATCGCACGAAGGAACAGGAACAGCAATGAGCACGTGCAGTGTAACCAACCTGAGATGGGGCGAAACCTGGCCGGACCGCCGCCAATTCCACGAGCTGGCCGACCAAGGGTACCGCGTCATTCCCATTGTGCGCAGGCTGCTCGCCGATTCACTGACACCCGTGGGATTCTACGAACGGCTCGCCGGTGGAGCAAGCGGCACGTTCATCCTGGAATCCGCGGAATACGGCGGATCGTGGAGCCGGTACAGCTTCATCGGTGTACATTCCATGGCGCAATTGCGTTCCGACCACGGCCAAGCCAGCTGGTTGGGCACCGTGCCCAAAGGCATCCCCACGAGCGGCGATGTCGCCGAAGTCGCGCATGCCACTCTGCGAGCGCTCAAGGCGCCTAACGTCGAGGGGCTGCCGAACCTGACCAGCGGGCTGGTCGGCACGGTCGGCTGGGATGCCATCAGGCACTGGGAGCCGACGCTCAGCGCGAACGCGCCCGATGAGACCGGCCAGCCGGAAACGGTGCTGGCACTGGCCACCGATATCGCCGTCGTCGACCATGTGAACGGTTCGGTGTGGCTGATTGCGAACGCCGTCAACATGGATGATTCGCCTGCCCATGCCGACCTCGCCTACGATCGCGCCGTCGAGCGCCTGAACACGATGGAGCGCAAGGCCGCAACCCCCGCCGAGGGCGAATCCCGGGTCAATGTCCTCGACCCGAGCGTCCCCAAGCCGGAACTTAGGTTCCGTACGCCCAAGGACCAGTACGAGCACGCGGTCGAACGCGCCAAGCAGCATATCATCGACGGGGACGTGTTCCAGGTCGTCATCTCGCAGCGTCTCGACATTGATTCCCCAGCCGATCCCATCGATGTCTACCGGGTGTTGCGCACGCTCAATCCGAGTCCATACATGTACTTCTTCGCGTTGACGGACGCACAGGGCCGTGATTTCAATGTCGTCGGTTCGAGCCCGGAAACCTTGATCAAAGTGGACGACGGCCATGCGATGACCTTCCCGATTGCAGGGTCGCGGCCCCGCGGCGCCACCCCAGAAGAGGACGCCCGTCTGGAGCAGGAACTGCTTGCCGATCCGAAGGAACGCAGCGAGCACATCATGCTTGTCGACCTGTCCCGCAACGATCTGAGCCGCGTATGCGTCCCCGACAGCGTGGAAGTCGTCTCCCTGATGGATATCAAACGGTTCAGCCACATCATGCACATCTGTTCGACGGTGACCGGCACGGTCAGCCCGGACAAAACTGTATTCGATGTCTTCACCTCGGCGTTCCCGGCGGGCACGTTGTCGGGAGCACCGAAGCCCAAGGCGATTGACATCATCGACCAGCTCGAACCCGCAGACCGCGGTATTTACGGTGGAACCGCCGGATACTTCGATTTCAGCGGCAACATGGATATGGCCATCACCATCCGCACCGCCTTCATCCGCGACCATCAGGCCTCGGTGCAAGCGGGCGCCGGCATCGTACTCGACTCCGTGCCGGCCAACGAGTGGCAGGAGACACGCAACAAAGCCGAGGCGAGCGTCGAAGCAATCCAGATTGCCGCGCAATTGCGTTCGCTGCAACCAGAGGATCCACGCCATGTACGGGGAGGAGCTGCGACGCGTCCACGCGCACGCCGAGGTACCGGCATGCGGGAATCCCTGTGGAATAACGCGTCTGAATCGTTAGTCTTGGGAACAACTTCTGGAGGAACCATGTCAGTACTTGACGATCTTGTGGCAGGAGCCACACAAGACATGCATGAGCGTGCGCAACGCACGCCGCTCGATGAGCTCAAACGGCTCGCGGAGACGAGGACGCCGGCGCTTGACGCCACGAAATGGCTCAAACGCGCCGATGCCATACCGGTCATCGCGGAAATCAAACGCGCATCGCCGTCCAAAGGGCATCTGGCCGATATTCCCGATCCGGCTGCGCTTGCACGCGAATACGAGACCGGGGGAGCAAGCGCAATCTCCGTGTTGACGGAAGGGCGTCGATTCCTCGGCAGCCTTGTCGATCTCGACCAGGTGCGCCAAGCCGTGCATATTCCGGTGTTGCGCAAGGACTTCATCACCGATGAATACCAGATCTGGGAAGCCAGGGCGCATGGAGCGGATCTGGTGCTCCTCATCGTCGCGGCACTCGACGATGGCCGCCTCGCCCAGCTGCTGAAGCTCACCCACGATTTGGGCATGACCGCACTGGTCGAAACCCATACGCGTGAGGAAATCGACCGTGCGCGCCATGCGGGGGCGAAGGTCATCGGAATCAACGCCCGCAATCTCAAGAATCTTCAGGTGGATGTAAGCAAGTATCAGGAACTTGCCGGTGATCTGCCTGATGATGTCATCAAAGTCGCGGAATCCGGCGTGTTCGGCAGTGTCGAACTCGAGGATTACGCGCGGGCCGGCGCCGATGCGGTGCTGGTCGGTGAAGGTGTCGCGACCGCCGACGACCATACCGCGGCGGTGCGCAGGCTAATACAGACAGGAGAACGCGTGAAAGCCTCAGAATCCACACCATTATCACAACATCAGGGCCCGTATTTCGGCAAGTACGGTGGCCGATTCGTTCCGGAGGCGTTGATTGGGGCGTTGGACGAGCTCAAGCGCGTCTACAACGAAGCCAAAGCCGATCCGGCGTTCCAGGCAGAGCTCAAGCGTCTCAACGAACAATATGTCGGCCGTCCTTCGAAACTCACCGAGGCGCCGCGCTTCGCCGAACGACTCAACAAGAAGACCGGACTCAACGCCCGTGTCTTCCTCAAGCGTGAGGACCTCAACCACACCGGTGCCCACAAAATCAACAACGCGTTGGGCCAGGCGTTGCTGGTCAAGCGCATGGGCAAGACCCGCGTCATCGCGGAGACCGGCGCCGGTCAGCACGGTGTCGCGACCGCAACGGTCTGCGCATTGCTCGGCCTCAAGTGCCGCATCTACATGGGCCAAATCGATGCCCGCCGCCAAGCGCTGAACGTGGCGCGTATGCGGCTGCTTGGTGCCGAGGTTGTCGAAGTAACTCAAGGATCGCGTATTCTCAAGGACGCCATCAACGAAGCGTTGCGAGACTGGGTCACCAACGTGGAGACCACGCATTACCTGCTCGGCACGGTCTGCGGGCCGCACCCGTTCCCAACCATCGTGCGTGACTTCCAGAAGATTATCGGCGAGGAGGCTAAGGAACAGCTCAAGGACATCTACGGCATCGACCATCCGGATGCGATTTGCGCTTGCGTCGGCGGTGGTTCGAACGCCATCGGCATCATGAACGCCTTCCTCGATGACCCCCGTGTCAACCTGTACGGGTTCGAAGCCGGCGGCCACGGCATCGAATCGGGTGAGCACGCCGTACGTCTGACCCCGGGGGCGGCGGATCTGGGCCTGTTCCAAGGAGCTGAATCCTATCTGCTGGAAAATTCCGAGGGACAGACGAAGAACACGTATTCGATTTCTGCCGGCCTTGATTACGCCTCCGTCGGCCCCGAGCACGCGTGGCTCAAGGACATCGGCCGCGTACAGTACTCGTATGCCACCGATGACGAAGCGATGAGCGCGTTCAAAGACCTGTGCGAGACCGAAGGTATCATCCCAGCCATCGAAAGCTCCCACGCAGTCGCAGGCTCCTATAAGGCTGCCGCCGATCTCAAGGCGAAGGGGTACACCAATCCGGTGATTGTGGTCAACATTTCGGGACGAGGAGACAAGGACGTGGCCACAGCCGGCAAATGGTTCGGCTATCTGACCGATGAACAAAGCAAGGCGCTGGAAGCCAACGGCGCACACGGCACGAGCGTAGATGGAGAGTGAACGATGACCAACCCCGCAACAACCCCTTCAGGACAGCCTCTCGGCATCAGCCATAAACCGAGCAAGACCCGCGCCATGTTCGATGGCTTCAGGAAGCGCGACGAGCCCGCGTTCATCGGATACCTGCCGTATGGTTTCCCGGATTCCGAATACTCACTCAAGGCCTTCGACACGATGGTCCGCCATGGCGTCAACGCCGTGGAAATCGGTCTGCCGTATTCCGACCCGGTGATGGATGGCCCGGTCATCCAAGCGGCGTCAAAAATCGCGATCGACAACGGCGAGCGCATCGCCGACGTGTTCAAAGCGGTGGAAACCGTGGCGAACGCTGGCGGCGTGCCGCTGGTTATGAGCTATTGGAATCTCATCTTCCATTACGGTGTGGAACGTTTCGCGACCGATTTCGAGAACGCCGGTGGCGCCGGTATCATCACGCCTGATCTTATTCCCGACGAAGCCGGTGAATGGATTGAGGCGTCTGACCGACACGGTCTGGATCGAATCTTCTTGGTGTCTCCGGACACCTCGGATGAGCGTCTGCGCATCGTTGCGGCGAACGCACGCGGTTTCGTGTATGCCGCATCCCGTATGGGCGTCACCGGCGAGCGCGCGACCCTGTCCACCTCACCGGAGCGTCTCGTCGCTCGGACTAGGGATGCCGGTGCGCAGAACGTATGTGTCGGCATCGGCGTGTCCACCCCAGAGCAGGGTGCACAGGTCGGATCGTATGCGGATGGCGTGATTGTCGGTTCCGCGTTGGTGCACACCTTGCTCGATGATTCTGCACGCACCCCGAAGCCACTCGACGAAGGCCTGTCAGCGTTGGCAGCCAAAGCAGAGGAGCTCGCTGAAGGCATCCACAACGCGCGGCACTGACACCATGCGCTGAGGTGCTCGGTCGGTCGGCCCGCCTTCTCACGTACCCCCGCGCCGATGACAGGACCCCACCAAGGTGACGCTTGGTGGGGTCCTGTGGTATTCGTTCCGTATCCTCGCCTGGTCACAGTCGACCTAAGCCGCTGTACTGCTGTATTACATTCCTGCAATACAGCAGTACAGCAGGAGCAAAAGACAGCTCTGGAGTAACTGCCCGCCCACGACGCGCGCCAATCCGCCACATCGGCATGTTATCGCCATCGTATACTACCATCAAGGAATCATGACACTGGCTTATATCCCGTCCCCGTCGATTTCGCAGTTCACCATCGGCCCGGTGACCATCCATTTCTACGCGCTGTGCATCCTCGCCGGCATCATATGCGCGGTGTGGATTACCACGAACCGGTGGAGACATGCCGGGGGCACATTCGACCAGATTCTCGACATCACGCTGTGTGCCGTGCCGGCCGGCATCATCGGCGCGCGGGTGTACCACATCATCACCACGCCGGAACGCTTCTTCGGCCCCAACGGCGATTGGGTCGAGATGTTCCGCATCTGGAACGGCGGACTGGGCATCTGGGGCGGCGTCGTCTTCGGCGCCTTGGCCGCATGGGCATGGTGCCGGCACAAGCATTACCCGATGGCCTTGCTCGCCGATTGCGTGGCACCGGGGCTCTTGGTCGCCCAAGCAATCGGGCGTCTGGGCAACTGGTTCAACCAGGAACTGTACGGAGCGCCCACCACTCTTCCTTGGGGGCTGAAGCTCAACACTGCGGGAACCGCCATCGGCAGCATGGAGCAATGCTACGACGGCTCGACCTGCCCGACAGGCACTCTGTTCCACCCGACCTTCCTCTACGAGATGATTTGGAACCTCATCGGCGCCGCACTGCTCGTGTGGATCGGGCACAAGGCGTACCGCACCCTCAAATGCGGATCCCTGTTCGCTCTGTATGTCATGTGGTACACCGCTGGACGCACATGGATCGAATGCCTGCGCATTGATTTCGCCCACGAGTTCCTCGGCGTGAGGATCAACGTATGGGTATCCATGGTGGTGTTCGTCCTCGGCGCCATCGCCTTCGTCATCCTGCAACGGCGCGGAAAAGACAGTTCGCTGCTTGCTGAACGCTTGCGTACCCAGACCGAACTGGAAGCCAGCGCAATCGATGCATGACCTGCCCGGCGGCGGGCCGTGTCCATCTTCTGGCTCCCGGTTCGTCATCGTCAGCCGTACTCCATAGAATGGGTATTATGAGTATTCAAATCGCACCTAGCATCCTGTCCGCCGATTTTTGCAATCTCGAGCGTGACCTCAAAGCGATCAGCAATGCCGATCTCGTCCACGTCGATGTGATGGATCACCATTTCGTGCCGAACCTCACCTTGGGCGAGCCAATCGTCAACCGTATCTGCGAGGTCACCGACCTGCCGGTCGACGTGCATCTGATGATCGAGGATCCGGACCGCTGGGCTCCGGAGTATGCGAAGCTCGGCGCGGCGTCGGTGAGCTTCCATATGGGCGCCACACATGCGCCGGTGCGTTTGGCCCGCCAACTGCGTGACATGGGCTGCAAGGCTTGCTTCGCGGTTCGTCCTGCTGAGCCCGTCGAGCCGATTTTCGACATTCTTGACGAGTTCGACATGGTTCTGATCATGACCGTAGAACCGGGCTTCGGTGGCCAGAAGTTCCTTGACAACCAGATGGGCAAGGTTCGTCGCTTGCGCGATGAAATCACCCGCCGCGGTCTGGATACCCACATCCAGGTCGATGGTGGAGTCAGCCCCAAGACCGCGCACATCGTCGCCGATGCGGGCGCCGACGTGCTCGTCGCAGGTTCCGCCGTGTACGGTGCCGAAGATCCCGCCGCAGCCATCGAATCAATCCGTGAGAAAGCACAGGCGGCATACCGGGCATAACCAGCCGCACTGCACGCAACAACAGACAACATAGGGAGACCAACAAGTGAAGACCTTCGAATCACTGTTCAAGGAGCTCAGCGAGAAAGCCCAGACCCGCCCTCAAGGTTCACTCACCGTCGGCGAGCTCGACAAAGGCACGCACTTCATCGGCAAGAAGATCGTCGAAGAAGCCGGGGAGACGTGGATCGCTGCCGAATACGAAGGAGCGGAACGCACTGCGGAAGAGATGAGCCAGTTAATCTACCATCTTCAGGTCATGATGATCGATCGGGGCATCACACTGGAAGACATCTACAAAAACCTGTGAGCGTCCTGTCTTCGGGAACCGCAGCAATTAGGGAGGAAATATGTTAAGGATTGCCGTGCCAAACAAAGGCATGCTGTCGGAACCGGCCTGGAACATGCTCGCCGAGGCGGGGTACCGCCTGCGCAGCAACTCACGGCAGTTGGTCGTCGAAGACCCCGATAACGATATCGAGCTGTTCTACCTTCGCCCGCTGGACATCGCCGTGTATGTGGGCCGCGGAACCATCGACGTCGGCATCACCGGCCGCGATCTGCTGCTCAATTCCGGCACCGAGGCCGTCGAGCATATGCCGCTCGGGTTCGGTGCGTCCACGTTCAGGTTCGCAGCTCCCGCGGAATCGCCGATCAACCGTCTTGAGGACATCGACGGCAAGCGCGTTGCCAGCTCCTATGACAAGCTGGTCGACGATTATCTCAAGGCCCGCGGAATCCACGCCGATATCATCCACCTTGACGGCGCGGTCGAATCATCCGTGCAGCTTGGCGTCGCCGATCTCATCGCAGATGTCGTCTCCACCGGCACGACGTTGCGCAATGCTGGCCTGCGCGTGTTCGCCGACCCGATTCTGCACTCGGAAGCCATCCTCATCCGTTCCCCGCGTGTCACGGAGAACGACGAGCGCCTGACCATCCTGGGCCGCCGCATCCAAGGGGTCTTGACCGCACAGCGGTACGTGCTCATGGACTACGACATCCCCGTCTCGAAAGTCGCAGCTGCGGTCGAGGTCACGCCGGGCTTCGAGAGCCCGACTATCTCCCCGCTACATGACAAGCAGTGGGTAGCCGTGCGCGTCATGGTGCCGCGTGAAAAGGTCAATCAACTGATGGATCGGCTCTATGAGGTCGGCGCCCGCGGTATCATCGTCACCGCACTCCAGGCATCCCGTATCTGAAGTCCCCGGTGTATATGAGCGATACACACACGCATTCCAACACTTCAGGGGAGCAGTACAGCCCTGAAGCACGCGACGTGATATTCACGGTGCCCAATGGTATCAGCGTTTTGAGGATTATCTCAATCCCCGTGATTGCCGTCTTGGTGTCCAAACACGAGATGGTCGCCTCGTTGATCATCATCGCCCTGTCGGCCATGTCCGACGGGCTTGACGGAGTCATCGCGAGGAAATTCAACCAGGTGAGCAAACTTGGGCAGATCCTCGACCCTATCGCTGACCGGCTGCTCATTTTCTGCAGTATCCTCGCCCTCGGCATCGCCCATGTCATCCCATGGTGGGTGTTAATCGTCGTCGGTATGAGGGATTTGCTCATGGGAGTCCTCATCGTGATGCTCGCGCAGCATGGGTATGGGCCTCTGCCTGTCCATTTCGTGGGAAAGACGGGCACGGCTCTGCTTATGACGGCGATCGTGTTGCTGATTTTCGCCGATATCTGGAGAAATCCGGCAACATTGACCTTGCATCTGGTTGCCTTGGCCATCTGCATCTGGGGCATCGCGTTGTATTGGCTCGCAGGGCTTATCTACGCGCATCAGGGACTGGGACTGATTCGTAACGACAACAGGCAGTGACATATGGCAGATACGCTGCATGAAGCACCACAGGCGCCGGACTCCATACCGATACCGAAGGAGACGGCGCCTGTGCGCACGCGTGCTGTCTTTTCCGCTTCCGCAGCATCACTGGGCGCACACCATGCAGCGCCGTCACCGGACATGCCCATCACTCCGAGGCGCAGGCGCCCCCAACTGGAGGATGATTCGCTGCGTCTCATCGATGACCTGACCAACCGTCCGATGGACCCGATGTTCAGCGATTCAAGGCTGGACAAGCGGCCGAAATCAGCTTTTCGTGTGTGGTCGACACGGGTCATCGTGTTCATCATCTGCATTGCCGTAGGATTCTCCGGCAGCATCATCGTCCAGATTCTGCACACCGACCCTCGCAAGGAGATTCGCAGCAGCCTGGCGAAGGAACTCACACAGCAGACTAAACATCTCAACACCCTGAACAGTGAAGTCTCCTCCTTGAGAGTCAAGGTGGAGAACCAGTCCAAGAAGCTGTCCAACACCACCAAGGACGACACCTTGACCTACGACGAGATGGCCACCGGCACGATTCCTGTGAACGGACCCGGCATCACGCTGACCATCGCGAACCCGCTCGCCGCGAACAGTGACACCACCTCGGGGTCGTTGCCGCGGGAAAGCAGCTCGAATATCCGTGTCGTCACCGACGGCGATCTACAGGTGTTCATCCAGATCCTATGGCAGGCCGGCGCGGAAGCCATCTCCATCAATGGCTATCGTCTAGGTGTGCAGACGTCGGTGCGCACCGCAGGCCAGACAATTCTGGTGGGTGTCAACCAGGTGCAGAGCCCCTATAAAATCCAAGCCATAGGGGATGCAAGCGCGTTGGCCTCCGCCGTGGGGGAGAAGAGCCAGCGCTCGTTATATACGACGTTGAACGGCGCGGGAATCTACCCGCAAATCACGACGTCGAAGTCGATTACACTGGAAGCGGCAAGCTCAAGTGAAATCAGCTACGCGGAAAGGGCGAACTAATGGCTGCAGTATTGGGGCTGATCATAGGCGTGGTCATCGGCATCTTCGTAAAACCGGATATACCAGTCGTCTTGCAGCCGTACCTGCCAATCATGGTCGTCGCGGCGCTTGACGCGCTGCTGGGAGCGGCCCGTGCGTATTTCGAACGCACATTCTCCGACAAGGTGTTCGTGATTTCGTTCATCTCCAACGTATTGACCGCCACACTACTCGTGCTTCTGGGCAATCAGCTCGGCGTCGGCTCGCAGCTGCAGACTGCAGTCATCGTCGTGCTGGGCATCAGAATCTTCTCCAATGTGTCCGCAATCCGCCGGTTCGTCTTCAAGGCGTAATGTCATATGAGTCATAAGAAGGAACCACAGGATTTGCTCAGCCGTGTGCACCGCCAGCGTGTCGCGGACAGCGCAAACGACCATACCGAGACCGGATCGTTCCCGGTTGTCAGAAGAAAACCCAAGCGTTCGCTACAAGCGAACGCGTCCCGTACCCGTTTCATGACCAGCCTGCTTGTGCTCTTGCTGTGCGCATTGCTAGGTTTCAGCTATGCCATCCAGCTGAACAACACCACATCAACATATGAGACGATGAGCGAGGACGAACTGACCAGGCTCATCACCGAGACCAGTTCCCAAGTGCAGAATCTCGAACAGCGCAAAAGCCAGCTGACCGAACAGCTCACCGCGCTGCAGAAGGCCGCGGACAAGCAGGCGGAAGCCGAACGCATCGCCAAGCAGAACGAAGAGACCAGCGGCTTGCTCTCCGGCCGTCTGGCAGCACAGGGCAAGGGCGTGGTCATCACCATCAGCAAGGGCACGAAGGACCGCATCGATGCCGCCACCATGTTCGAACTGATCGAGGAACTGCGCAATGCAGGTGCGGAAGTCATGGCGGTCAACACCGTGAGAGTCGTGACGTCAACCTACTTCGCCGACACGAAAACAGGGCTGATTTGCGACGGTCAGGAACTTTCCACACCGTACAAGGTCAAGGCTATCGGCGACCCGCAGAATCTGCAGAACGCCGTCAATATCGCCGGCGGCGTCGGCTCCAGGCTCAGTGTGAAATTCGGCGCGAAAGTCAAAGTGACATCATCCGATAAGGTCGAAATCAACGAGATTCGCGACGTACCCCAATATCAATACGCAAAGACTGTAGAATAGCAAGTATGACTGATCCGATTCCAAGCGCAGGCGAAACGACCATCATCGGGATGCCTGCCATCACGATACCCCTTACCACGACCGGGGACCGTCCTCTGACGCAGGAAGACCTCGACACCCTCACCAAATTGTCGCCCGGCACGGCGCTGCTCATCTCGACGCGAGGCGCTGTATCAGGCTCCAGGTATCTCCTAGACGAGGACGAAGTGACGGTGGGACGCGACCCGCATGCGGACATCCTGCTCGACGATTCGACCGTGTCGCGTCATCATGCGGTCTTCCGCCGCACGAACGGCACGTTCGAAGTCATCGATGCGGGAAGCCTCAACGGCACATATGTCAACCGTCAACGTGTGGATAACGCGGTGTTGCACAACGGTGACGAAATCATGATTGGTAAATTCAGGCTGGTGTTCTTCGGCAACGCCGCGCAGGCCTGAATTTGGGCGTGATCAGCGGCAATCCCGCGATCACGCCTCTTCTTCCCGCACTGCGGCCTCGGTACGGTCTCCAAAGCCACGGCAGTATTCTTCAGAAAGGGCACAGGTGACATGGCAGTCCATCGTGCTACTTACGCGTCGAACGCTACTGTGTCATCCAGTGGCATCACCATCGTCCAGGGGGAGTTGTTTTCCTTCCCTGACGATGACAAGCCGACACGCGGGTACCGGGGGACTGTTGCCTCGAAAGTCGCCGGCATCACCTACCGTCAGCTGGATTATTGGGCACGGAAGCAAATCGTCGAGCCGTCCATCAAAGCCTCGCATGGCTCAGGTTCGCGAAGGTTGTACTCGTTCAAGGACGTGCTGATTCTCGCCGTGTCCAAACGGCTGCTTGACGCAGGCGTGAACCTGCAGAACGTGACCATCGCCATCGGGTATCTCATGCAACGAAGTACCGCACAACTAGAGCATACGACGATTCTCAGCGACGGCGAGCATGTGCACGAATGCCGGGATGGGGACAGAATCGGCGATGTGCTCGGCAGCGGAGCGGCGGTGTTCGGCATTTCCGTGACTGCGCTGTGGCATGGAATCGAGCAGCGGCTTGAACAAGAGCCGCACGTCGACGTGTTTCCCGATGGTTCCGTCATAGCTTCCCAGATGCCGAGCGGGGGACCGTTCGAGGAGCTTGCGCAAGCCCGTATGCGCAGTAAACTTGAAATCCGACATGAGGAACGCAGCATGCAGGACTTGGATGAGTATGATGCGTTCCTTGTGCATGTGTGAGTAGCCGGGCATTCACGCGCGGCATGCCATTGCTGCTGTGGATCGCCGTTGTTGACAGATATGCTCTGATATAGGTTTATTGTCAGTTCTAAGGAGTTACATTCGATGCCTGCTCTTCCGCTTGTTCTCTGGCTGATTGCCTTGGTATGTTGCGTCACCGTCATCGTGATGGTGCTGAAGACGGATACGCAGCGCTCCCATACCGGTCATCCGGCGGATTCGGCGTCCGCCACCTCTGTAGCGTCTGCTGCCAAGACAGCATCAGACGGCGTTGTGGCGTCAGACGATACCGTCGCGGCAGGGGAGGAGGAGAGCGCAGATCCTCGTCCGGTCAGCAAAACCGTCATCATACTGCATTTCGTCTCGTTGATTCTTGCTATGGCGCCGTATATCGTGGCTACCGAAGCCGCGGACAGTATCGGCAAAACCATGCTGTCCTGGTATGACAGCGTCGAAGGCATCTCCGGGGCGATTCTGATCGTGCTCATCGCCTTGGAGCTGTGGTTCATGTACCGGCAGGCGTCACGCGCCGCGAAAGCCGAAGCCACACGCGCCAAACTTGCCGGGCATAAGAACCTCGAGCATGCCGATCAGTCAGCGCAGACCGGGAAAGACAACACCGGGAAACACGACGATGACGCCGTCTCGGCGGCAAACAGCGGGAGTGACCGGAAGTAGTCCTTACGTGACTCCTGCACATCGTTCCCGCATCGGCGATATGAGTCGCGTTCGATTTACCAGCGCGTGGTCATCCACCAACCGGGCAGCAACACCAGGAGACAGATTGCACTAATCGCATACGCCGATATCATCAGCGCGCGTGTGACATCGGGAAAACAACCGCGGTTCCGAAATCGCCTAAACGATCCGCCTACGAAGAAATACAACACCCACAAATCACCGAACGAGCGGAACAAGGGCAGACTCACGCCGGGACGTTGCGACAGCAAGGATGCCACGGTTCCATATGTGGTCCATGCGCCGAGCAGGACACAGAAGAATATCCACCTAGCACCGTCATGTAAGCGGTAATGGATCACGGACACAGCAACGGCATACACCAGAAAGCCGATATCCAGTATCATCGCAACCATCGCCGGCAGGAACCAAGCCATAGCCACCTCACTACACGTCATCAAATATCATCATGGCGCGCCGAACGCCATGTCGAGCCGAAGCCGATTCACGCGATAACAAACGCCGTCGTGACAATGACATCAATGACGTTTGGCGCCTACACCAATGATATGACGACGAACAGTCACGTTGGAATTCGCATCGGAGTGCCGACGCCGGTTGTCATAGATCGCTGATGCGCCGGGATGAGCGCGTGCGTCGTTGGCGTATTGAAGCGTCGAAAGATACGCAATTGCGTGTATGGGGAGGGGTCAATAGTTACTATCTGACATAACGTATGTTTTTCGGATTACAGTTCGCGTCAAAAGACTTGGAACCATAACCAAGCTCCGAAAGAATCGACAGCCAATCCCAATAATTCGTATGCAAGACAGGCTTGCCGTTATGCATCTTCACCTTACCGGGCTTCGACTGGGAATCCGTAATCTCGTTAGCCGCACGCCAAATCGCATTACGCCCAGGCAACGCGACGGACTTACGCGTCGTGCAATACCGCGAATACGTATCAATCACGTTGTCAGACAAGCGAAGTTCCTTGAACAGCTGATGCTCCGGCAGCGGAGCCGCGAACGGCTCGGCATCCGGATTCTTACGATTCACCCGGTCAACCGCGGCAATCCACCGATCGGCGAAATCAGCCTGGAAAGCGTCCAAACGCCCCTTGTCCAGACGATGACGGAAGAACCAGAACACATGGAAATGCACATGCCAACCATTCGCCGGACTGAACGTGCACTCCATCGCACGGATATACCCGAGACGGCCCAATCCATCAAGCATCGACCGCGTACCATGCTGCTGCATCACGCTACGCCACACCTGCTGGATCATCGCACGGACAGACTTCAGCTGGTCGCCCAAGTCATGACGCAACGTCAACGTGCCGAACACCACGCCATACCCGCGCTCCTGCGCAACCTTCAATGCCTGCTGAATCTCGGACTGACGCACATTCTGGATCTTCGCATTGCACACCGGGCAGCACCACACACTTCCACAGGTACGCAAGCCACCGAACCGCGCCTTATGCTTGCTGTCCCAATACAGGCCGACACCCATCTGCTTGGATACCGGCCTCCCGCACCCGGCGCACGCCGTACCCGGAAGCAAATGCCGGTTCACCGCGCGTTGCGCCCACCGCTGGGCACGGAAGCGACGGGACAGCTGCTCGCGTGTCGTGTGGTTGTAATGCCGCCCGACAGGGGCCGCATAACTTGCCATGCTCTCAAGGGCGGCTTCGCCGCCGTCGCATGGCGCTGGTGGTATACTGGTATCAACCATGAAAACCTCGCAGTTAGATTGGTTACCGTCCCGCGATCTAGTCCATCGCGGGACTTTTCTTATTCTGATATCGGATTATAGTCGCCGTCCGTTGATGATTCCAAGTCGTCGAGATCTCGGGCGACCAACATGGAAACATAGGCGCTACGGCTTACCCCGATAGGTTTTAGGTAGTCGTCCATACGCTGGAGCAATTCCGGGCTGATGCTCATCTGGACGATGGCCTTGGTTCTTGTCGCCATCCTCATCTCCTTTCGATAACTCTATTATACATCATGTAGTGACATTGTCAACACGGCGTGTCGTTTTTTAGTGTATCAGCCACAGCCAAGCGGGGACGGATCCGAGCAATCCGATAACGGAAACGGTGTAGCCGGCTATCATCAGGGCGTGCGACAATTCAGGGTAGACGCCGCGGTCCCCGAAACGACGGAAGGAACCGCCAACGAAAAGATAGAGCACGAAAATCCACCCATAGCAGATATAGATGGATTGCGATTCATTGCGGGGGAAGAACGTAAATTGAACGGCACTGACAAGCATCTGCACGCCGAGTAGGACGAGCAGCACCGCGAAAACAATCCACCGGCTACCTTCGCCGAGACGGTAGTGGATAACCGGCACAGCTACCGCATAGACGATGTACGCCAGGATAAGCACTGCCACGATGACGAAAAGCGCGATATTCAACATACTTCTATTATACACGCTGTAACTACTTTGTCAACATTACGTGTCGTGATTGTCGGGTTGGTTCAAGGACTTCGTCCTTGTGTGTCGGGGGCAACTGTTGCCCCCGAACCCCTTCACCCCACGCCGGCATCGCGCCTATCGGCGCTCAACCGGCGAGGGGCCCCGGATATCACTTCCGCGACTTCAACGCCACGTAATCGGCGCACGAACATTCGGGGACACGACGACGCCCGCCACACACCGCGCAACGCCCGGACAACAACACCGTGCCGATCGTGCTCACACTGTCCAGCGTGTCATAGCACAACCGGGCCACATGCCTGGACAACAAGAACCAACTCGACTGCTGCGGGTCGAACCGGCGACGCGCCCCGTTGATATCCAACTCCGTGTAATCACTCGCGTCATAGCTCAGGAACCGGAACAGCCGGTTGGACCGCCAACGGCTGCCCTCGGCCGGACGGGAGAAATAACCGTAGCAGATCGTGACCGTGCGCGTGGTCTCCCGCAGTATCTTGTCCGCACGCGACCAGGACGGCGCCGTCCACCGCAACACCAGGTCACGCTTACGCAACTGCTGCAACAGCGTGGCGATCTGCGGGGGTAACGCGTCGGTCTCACGACTCGACGCGATCGACGCGACCTCGTCCAACAGGATATCCGCATGCCTGGCGTTCAAAATCTGCGACCAATCATGCAACATCACGACATTCGGGGGAGTGGTCCCGTCCGGCCACGTAAGCGGCACCGTCGTATAGATCATCCGACCCGCATACAAGGACGGGAGCGTGTCATGCACCATACACAACGTCTTGCCGCTGCCATTGCTGCCGATATACGCGGTGATCGCGAACCGGGTACGATACGAGCGTCCGCAGTCCCGCTCACGGGGCAACGGGACCGGAAAGCCGGGCGCGGGCACGGGCGCAGTCGCGCCCTCAAGCCCGCGCCCCGGCCCCGCCGAACCCGAATCCCCACGGGAACGAGCCAAGCGGTCGCGCGTGACCGCGACCAGGCGACGCAAACCAACCGACACATCATCCATCAACCATTACCCCCAATCCACGGCAGATGCCCGATAGCCGCACGCGCGGCACGGAACGCGAAACACCCCGACACGAACACGACACCCGCAAGGATGATCACAGCGAACCGGTCGAACGGCACCCACACGCCGAAACCCCTCAAATGACGTAGAAACTCCGCGACCTCCGGGGGCGGGGACTTGACCGCATCCGGGAAATCCACCCCGTCGAACAGATGGATGAACCAGTCCCACACGTCCGCGCCGAGCGCCATCAACCATTCGACGATCATTGGCCGTCACCACCCGCATGGAAATCGAAAATCGCCATGAAAGCCCTACGGCACAGGAGCATCACGCCCAGGGCGCACGCGATCGTCAGGAACGCCCGGCACAACACCGGCAGCCAGTCCAACGGCTGGCCCGGACACGCGTCCAGGAAATCCGCGTCATCGAACACCGGGATGCCCGCGAACTTGAACGAAACCTTATACCCCGAGCAGTCACCCAGCCCGTCCGCGAACACAGGACGCCAATTCTCCCGGATCAGATCCAGCTTCACGACTACGCTATCCCGCGTGCTGCGTTCGACCTTCGTGCGCGTTGTCCGCGTCACCTTGTCATCAGGCTTGAACAGCATCCGGCCCGCACACGCGACGGGCTCGTACAGCCATTTCGCGGCATTGCCGGCCGTCTCCTGACGAAGACATGTCCCGTAATCCACCTTCGGGTCAGCCTTCGCGACCGGCTTGTCCAACGGTCTGCCGTCCGGGTCCGCGCCAACATCACCAGACCGCTGCGCCTGCTCGCTGAAACTGTTAGCATACGCGACACACTCGCCGATAGGAACCTCAGTGACCTTGCCCGGCACATCATACGAACACTTATACCGCAAGGCCGGCAGTTCTTTCGTGGTACTCTTCGTTGACACCGTCAACTGATGATCGGGGATCAGCTGTTGCGTCTCCGTATACCAGTCCGCGCAAGCGTACCCCTCGCCGAAACACGACTTGCCCGTGGTCAAGTCGATAAGATCGAGACGCTTCTGCGCCGTATCCACCTGCGGGACCGACACATCACCGACATGCTGCGTCGTACCGTCATCGGCTACCGTGTCATAACTGATGTTCGACGCCGTGGTCCTGCCGTCAGAACCCACCGGTACGGGCACCGACGCCGGGACCTGCACCGAACCCGGATCGGCCGGATCACTTACCGTACTGCCGACGTCATTGCCCTGTGGATCCTTGGCCGTCGCCTTGATACGCACCTTCGGTTTCCTGGTCTGCAAATCCGCGGGGCACGACTTGTCGCACTTATGCCAGGCATGCACGTTGGCCGCCATCCTGGTTCGCCCGCCGAAATCATCGGACTTTCGACCCGCATTCGTAAAGGACCCGTTCACATAGTCATACCCGACATTACCATCTTTAGGCGTGACGAGTACGAGAAGTTTCTTGAAAATATCATCGGCCTTGCCAGGCAACGCCCAAGTTTTGGCATTTTGTTTACCAGCGAAGGTGGCAGCATGCGAATTGTACCGAAAATAAGAAACCGTATAATACGGGTCGTCCGGGATAGATTGATTCAAATACGAATCATTCAAATATATCTTACCAGGCGTGCTGGAAAAGATACCGTATGTGGGGAAATCATACGTCCAATTATAATTCCCATCCGTTCCGGTCAAAGGGATAAGCATATCAAGACGTAACTTCCAATCATTTATATCCTCGGATTTTGAAAGCAGCCAATCACCTTCAGACCGGACCTGCGACGCATTATTATATGATGAATCGCCACCGTCTTGGAGGAAGAGCATGGAATGTCCTTTATCATCGGTCGCTTGGGTTGAGCGCATATAGATCTTGCCATAAGGCGTGTCCGCGTAATACCAAGGCGTATACGAATAGTGCAATACCGCGAGATCGGCGTCGCCCTGGCCCTGGTATTTCGGCTTGTCGGGATCCTGCGAACTTTGTTGCGCGAACTTGCGTACAGACGTAGCGGCCTCACCGTCAGCGGGGAAGTGCGATGCATCATACTCGTCACAGTTCAAGCCCTCACCGACACCGAAAATGAAACGCATCACATTCTCACCGGCTTGTGACCTATCGCCCATCATAGCCGTAGACCCGCAAATGTCATCATCCGTGAAGAACCAAGTGCGAATCTGATGGATGCCGTTTTGCACAAATGAGAACGGCTCGATCCATGCGTTCACGGTGTCGATTGCGTGGTTCAGCGTGGAATGCGCTTTCTTGACTTTCTCCAGGCGCTTGTGAATACGCCGGTCACGCGCGGTCGCGTGCCGGCCCCATTCCAACTCGCGCAACGAGGGGTTCGAGCTCGTGTCGCCGGAGTACGCGTCGCCCGCGCCGTTCTCGGCCTCCTGCTCGAGAATCTTGTTCGCGTAGGAGCTGCCGTCGTCCATGTCCATCGCATACAGTTCCGTGTACTGTTCGCTTTTCTTCATCTTCCGGTCGCTGTACGGCTTGACGTCCGAAGCGGGGGAGACACGATAGGAAGCGGCACGCACGGGCATGGGTGAAACACCGCAACGCGACACATACCCGCTCGTCTCGGTACCCGATGACGACGCATCGGACGCGCCGACCTCGGAATCGGCCTGCAACTCGCTGGTCGTGACGGAAAGCTTGCGCGTCCATTCGTCGATCTCGTCACTCGTGGGCACATACCCCGGATCGCCGTAATGCAGGTCGCCGGACTGCGATGCGGCGTACCCGTCCGCATACGTCTTGCCGTACACGTCCCACAATTTGACGGCATCGACCGTGGTGTCCCCGTACACCAGGCGCGCACGCCGGGCACGGACCAGGCTGTCCCAGTCATCATCGGACGGGACGCCGTCCGGCCGGTCGGCAAGCCGCGCGTCCACCTTCAGATCACCCTGCATCGTGGGGATGGTACGCGCCACATCCTCCTGGAGCCACAACGGATAATCCTGTTCCCCGATGCCCATGCGCTCCATCGCTTTGACCGCTGACCCGTACCACGTCGGAAACACCACATCGGCGGCCGCGGGAACCGCCATCACCACCGCGGCCGACACGACCGCGAGCACCGCGAACGCACGCCGCGACACCATACCAGGCACAAACAACCTCATAACAAAACCCCTCGTTGGGAAAACGAAAAGAAAAAACGCCCGGGAGCATAAGGCCCCCGGGCGCTCACACCCCGAGGGGCGTCACTTCGCGGAACGCTTGAAGAAGCCGATCAGCCTCGGAACGCCCCACATGATCACGGCCAGACCAGCGGCGGCCGCGATCACAGCCGGAGCGGCGCCGTTGAACTGCTGGGTCGCCACATCGGTGAAGTTCTTCACCAGGGAGCCCAGATCGGTGGTGGTGGCACCATCGACAGCAAGCACAAGTCCGTTCATATTTTCACCCCCTTACCAACACGAAACGATGCAGGAAACCAAGCAGGAGACCCGCGGCCCACGCCGCGAACAGCAACATCGCGTCAGACACGAAGCCTCCAAACCCTAACGCGCGACCCGCACGAACAGGACACGCAGCCAATCACAAGCGACCAACGCCCCCGTGACACCCGAAAGCAGCAGAACCAGCGACACACGCGTCACCTCCCGCCGAACATGTGGAACCCCGAGGAGAACACGACCAGAATCGCGAACACGCCGCAGAACTCCATAAGGTCAGGGGACAGGCCCGTCAGCATCAGCGGCCGGCCTGACGCAGGAAGTTAAGCTTCAGGAACCCATAAGGGCCGCCCGTGCGCTTGCTCACCCCGTAGATGATGAACGGGCGCACGACCCACGACACCACGTCGCCCGGCTGGCAGCCGGCCGCCTGGAGATCACGCGTCGCCTGAGCGCTGAACGAGACGTCGCTGATGCCGTCCGCGTTCTCGAGCTGCACCGTCGCATACTCGTTGCCCTTGTCGTCCCTATCCGTCTTCACATACCGCACGGTACCGTCGAAGCGGAGACCAGCCTCACGAATGTTAGCCATGAAAACCTCGCAAACATCATCACCTTGATAACCAATCGCCCCCGAGGGGACACCACCATCATGCACCTTGAAAAGGCATGCGGGAAAGTACGCGAGCGTACCATTCCACGGGGATGCCGGCCCATGGCGATGGGCCGGCGCGAGGGGGGCCGCCCCCTCGCATACACCCCCAGGGACACCGACCCCCGGGACCCGGCGCGCTGACGCGCGCGCCGGGTACGGGCCGGGAAGGCTCAGGCCCGCGGCGGGCAGCAGAACGACACCGGCGGCAGGGGAGCGGAACCCTCCGGGTCGGGCGCGGCGAGCAGGCCGAGCGGATAGGGCAGCGTCTCGTCATCGAACAACGGGCCGGACGGCACCACGGAATCACCGATCACGTTCACCACGCCGGTCAACGCCAGGGGAGCGGACTTGTCATGGAGCGCCTGTGCGGAGATCAGGTCGATGCCGTGCTCATGGTTCGCGCGGACCCATTCGACGACTTCGTAGTCGCGTTGCTCAACAACGAGCGTCCACGACGTGCCGTACCGCGCGTGCGTGGCCTTGACGATATCGTCAAGACGCCAATACGTCGCGTTGCCCACGCGCATCCGGTCGATGCAGTCGAGCCAACGCACATGACGGGACGGGCGCAGGTAATCACCCGAATACCCCGACATGCTCGCGAACAGGCGGGTCGTGACCATCGGCCGGTCGTAGAAGCAGATGACCTGGTTCATGCCGATGCGGCACAGGTCGCTGAACAGATACATGATATCCTCCTTGGATCCATATGGTTGATTGGTTGCCGGAAAAATCAGATGTAGTAATCGCCGCCGCCGACGTTCCGCCGTCGCAGATGGGGCGGCTTGGTATGCAGGGCGTTCGACCTGCACCAGCGCAGGCAGACGGACGGGTCGCCGTGGTACTTGTCGCACACGTCGAGCAGGCCGACGGCGAGATGCTCGCGGCGCGACAGGCACCTGGACCAGTCCCAGACCGTCAGGACATGGCACTTCGGGTCCGTGAACTCACGGGCCGCGATCGTCTGGTCGTCCTCCTCGGGCGCAATTCCCAGCAACGCCCGCAAATTGCGCGACCAGACCAGGGCGCGCGACCCCTTCATCTCGCGGTAATACGCCTTGGCGAGGGCGACGATGCGGGCGGGGGTGTAGCCGAACCTCACCAATCTGACATAACGTACATTATCGGATGTTAACGGTGTCACTTCCGTCGCCGCCGACTGAAGCGCTTCATGCATAGTTATTCCAGGCAATCACGCACACAATAAGAACGCCCGGATGCATATCATTCTGCATCCGGGCGAATGTGTTATGTTCGTATCGGCATCCATGCCGATTATGGATTGTCGATTGCCTTTGATTTAGTTTTCGTCAATGTTGAAGTAATCTTCGACGGCGTCACGCAACTGGCTGACTTCGTCGATAATTCGGTACGCGCCATGTTCGTTGAGCTCTCCGGGCTCGGCGTACCCCCATCCGCAACCCAGGCAATCCAAGCCGCATGCCTTCGCGCCTTCGACGTCCGTCCAGCGGTCGCCGACCATCAACGCGCGATCACCTTGGACAACATTGAAGCCCATATTTTCGAACGCGTACCGGATGACCTGGTCCTTGTCGAGCCTGGAATTGTCTTTGCTGGCGCCATAGACTGCATCGACCAGCTTGTCAAGCCCGAAATGCTCGCAAATCGGCTTCGCCTGATATTCCGGCTTGCACGTCGTGACGGCCAGGAAATACCCGTCGGCCCTCAATGCCTGCAACTGCTCAGGAATGCCCGGATACACAGTGTTGTACAGCTTTCCCGGTACCTTGTTCCCGGGATGATTGGGGTCGTCGAACACCGCCTTGTTGCTGTAATAATCACGGTAAATCTCGACGGCTTTGGCCAGCTGATCATCCGGAATGTGATTGCGCTGCATCGATTCGATAATCGCCGGCCCGATGAACCGGTGAAGTTCCGCTTCGTCCGGCACCGGACGGCCAAGCGCCTCAAAGGCCTTGATCACGCAGGCAATGATGCCCGGGTCAGATTTGGTCAACGTACCGTCAAGGTCAAGCAGCACAATGCGCCGCGGTGAATGCAATACGGTCATACGGTCCTCTTTCCGAATGCTCCGAAGGCTGTAAGGTAAACGTCTTATCAACGCCTCTCCCCATTCGTATTATGCCTTGAACGTGTGACCTTGGCGTGTTCGAACCAACGCACGCGAATCCACTGATGAACTGGAATCTCCCTGATACATGAAGTGCCGCGCCAAGGCAGGTATCCATGGCACGGCACTTAAGCACAACAAGCCCGGCTCAGCGCTTGTAGTCGCTGAGCCAAGCCAAGGAGATCACTCGTAATCCGGAATCCAACCGTCACGATGCATCTGAAGCCGCTTTTCCAACAACTCCTTGAGCTCATCCTCAGTACGGCGCTCCATCAGCATGTCCCAGTGGGTACGTGTCGGCTTGTTGATTTCGTCGTCCTCGGCGTCCTGATCGCCTTCACGATGGGCGATCTGCCCGCAACGGCATTCCCATTCCTTCGGAGGCTCAGCACCTTCGGCAAACGGGGCAATCGTACGATGCCCGTTCGGGCACACGTACGCGATGTCAGTACGGGCCGCGAAATCCACATTGTCGTCTGATTCCAGTGACTTGGCTCCGATGCTCATACCACGCAGACTGCGTTCTGCCATGTCGATCCATTCCTCCTAGGGGTTTAGTCAACTATCCAAATTACCTAACAGCCCGGACGCACCGCATATTCCCCGGGCGAAACGAGCCATGGCTTGGGGGCACAATCCTGAACAAACCCAAAACGAGCAGGAGGGAACGAACCCGCGACCCCTTGTTCCTCAGTCAACACCCGAGTAAGCCACAACTCCCCTGTTAATCATCAACTGGGCGGCACGCGCATGCACGGACAGCGGTCCCTCGTATTCCGGAACCCCGGGAAGCGCTGATGCTATCTGCTGCAACATATCGGCCAGGCGCTTCATGTTGCGTACAAAATCGCCGCCGGTCAAATCCATGTCGTGAAGGATCACGGCCAGAGGTTCACCATCGGCCCATGCATACACCGCATCGACAATCCCGAAATCTACATCCGGAAGCCGCTCCAGCCCATAATCCTCACGCAACGCATTGATACGCATGCTCATCGCGCGCAATTGCGAGCAGATATGGGCGACCGGACCGGTAGAGCCGCCAGGATACCGGCGGGGTTCACCACCCTCTCCCCTGCGCGACTCATAGACAAGCCCAGACAACGCGGCGGCAAGCTGCTGCGGGGTCAAGGTATCCAGCAATCCGGTACGGATCGCTTGGGCGAGCACAAGATCCTGTTCACTGTACAGCTGGCGGAGGAGACGCCCGCCGGCAGTTAATTCCAAAGAGGTTTGCTCCTGGCCGTTCTGATGGCGTTCGAGATACCCCAGTTCGACAAGGATGTCGCAGATGCGGTCGAACTGCCTAGCCACGGACCCCGTGCGCGAATCGTAGCGCCGTTGCACCCGGTCGAGTTCGCGCCGCTCCCTCATCCAGCGATGCCCCCACCTGAGGTGTTCCTGCACATCAGGGCATGAGGCGCAAGGATGGTGCTGCTGTTCCCATTTGACTTCGGCAATCTGCCTGTCGAGATCATGGAAGGCCGCACTACGCGCCTCTTGAGACGGGAACGAACGATGTTTGAGTTCGCGCCGCCCGTTCTTCTGCAAATCGCTGAGTTTCATCCTTAGCAGCATGAATTGAGTGAAATCGCCGCGATCGCAGTATGCCGCCTGCTCGTAGCCTTCCAAAGCATGTTCGAGCGTATGGATTTCGGATTCAAGCTGCCACGCCGACTCATTCGCCTCCCATTGCGCGAAGGACTGGTCGAGCGTCTTGCGGGCGGTTTCGTAGGAGCTGGAATACAACAGATTCACAGCCATATTGAAAGTAGGTTTGAAACTCGAATGCAACGGATACACACGTTTGCTGGACAACGCTGCCGCGGTGGCCGGAACGAACCCCTTATGGTCGACAATCACCGCGTGGCCGATCGTATCGATACCGCGACGCCCCGCACGGCCCGTCAGTTGCGTGAACTCTCCAGGGGTGAGCATGACGTGCCCTGTGCCGTCGTATTTCTCAAGTTTTTCGACGATGACGCTGCGGGCCGGCATGTTGATACCAAGCGCGAGAGTCTCCGTGGCGAATACCACTTTCACCAGACCCTCTTCGAACAAACGTTCGACAATCTGTCTAAACAGGGCGATCATACCCGCATGATGCGAGGCGAAACCTTCCTCCAACGCGAAACGGAATCGCGAGAATCGCAATGCTTTGAGATCGTCGCGGCTCATCTGCCCTTCGACCATCTCATCGACAATCTCACGGATCCGCATCGCCTCATCGTCAGTCGTCAGTTCGAGCCCCGCATTGATGCACTGCTCGACCGCCTGATCGCAGCCATTACGTGAGAAGATGAAATAGATTCCGGGCAACATGCCGAGGAAATTGAGTTCGTCGATGACTGCCGCACGCCGTGGGGTGAACCGTTCGGCTTCATACTGCGAACGACCGGCCCCGCGGCCGAAGCCCCGGCCTTTGCGGGATCCATGGGGCGGACGCCTGCGGGCGGCTTGATGCTCCAGCTGATCGATGCGTCTGGCCAATTGCGGATTGAGCCGTGTTGTGGCCTCACCGTCACTGTCGCGGCGATACAGGTCGATGAGCTCCGGTTCGGTGCGCTCGTTGGCCTGCACCATCACATGCTGTTCAAGGGGCACCGGACGATGCTCGGACACGATAAGCCTGGTGGAGCCACGCACCGAGGAAATCCACGCGGAGAAATCCTCGACATTCGATACCGTCGCAGACAATCCGACGATGCGAACGGATTGCGGCAGGTGGATGATGACTTCCTCCCACACCGGTCCGCGGAATCGGTCGGCAAGATAATGGACTTCGTCAAGAATGACGTATTGAAGCGCAAGCAGGGTGTTGGAATGCTCGTACAGCATATTCCTCAGCACTTCCGTGGTCATCACGACAATATCCGCCTCGGAGTTGATGGACGTGTCCCCCGTGAGCAACCCGACATGCTCGGCGCCATAGATTGCGGACAGATCATGGTATTTCTGGTTGCTCAACGCCTTGATCGGCGTGGTATAAAACGCCTTGACATGATGTTCGTGCGCCAAGTACATCGCGAAATCCGCGACCACTGTCTTCCCCGCGCCCGTCGGTGCTGCCACAAGGACATTGTCCCCGGATTCCAAGGCTTCACACGCCTGAATCTGGAAAGCGTCAAGATTGAACGGCAGCGATGACGCGAACCTTGCCACGGCCGTTTTCCGATACTGCTGGTTGCGTTTGAACCGCTGGTACCGTTGAGCCGGAGAATCCTGAATCTCCCCCGGACGGTGACTGGAATCTGTCCCACGCCCTTGCGGGGCATAATGCGAATGTCGAGACATGCCTTCTCTCCCCCATGTCAACACTGAACGAATACCGTGGAACGGTGTTACTCGTTGAACACGCCCCAACGACGCCATACGGCCTCATGCCGTTCGCGCTTGTGTTCCTCACGTCTGATCACTTGGGCGTGGGCGGAACTGTATTGGTCAATGGATTGCTGGAGCGGAACCGTGAACGATGCCGGTTTCGGCTGCGATTCATCGACCCCGTCCGCCGCGTCGAACTTGCTGCCGATGGCATCACCAAGCGCGGAGACCACATGCAATACGGCCAGACCCCGTCTGAACGCATACCAGATACCCGCGGCAAGAGATACCAGCAACGCTAAGACAAGCACAACCCAGACAACCCACCATTGCATGGAAACCTCCTGTCAAACGGATACGGACAGCATTCGAGCCTATCAGTCAGTGTCGTCTTCACGCTTGTCCACGCTGAGTTCACGCTCGGCGCGTGCCTTGATCATCAAACGCAAGGTCTCAGGGGCGACCGCTGTGATATGCCGAGCGTGGGCAATGCAGAAAGCAACGAACCACGAATCGGAAGATACAATCAGCCGGACTTTCTGCCCGTTGCCGCACGGTTCCACCGTCGCGCCCGGGAGCCGCTTGGTGAACGGCAAATCAGGCTGGTCAGTGATGAACACGGTCTGCGTGCCATTGTCGAAACTCCACTTGCGCAGTTCACTCACCGGTACATCCGGGATATCGAGCTTCTTGGTCGGCTTGACCAGCTCGGCCTTCTCGATACGGGCAAGACGCAGAACCTGCCACACTCTGGGCAGACCGTTCGCCTTGTTGATGGTGACGTCCTTCTGCACGAACTTGGCTTCATCGTGCGGAGCTGCGGATGCGACATCCGTCCAGACCGCCACATAGTACACGCCCTCATCCACGAAAATCTTCGCTGGGGCCACCAGCTTGCGGCGGGTACGACCCGCGCCGTCCGTGTACTCCATGTCAAGCAGGCTGTCCGTGGAAATAGCGCGCTTGACGATCGAGAACGCACGGGGTTCGAGTTCGTAGCCGGTCAGGCTCAGCCACGGCGTCTGACCGGGCTTGACATGCTGACGCAAGCGCGAATATAACGACTGCGCTTGGTCGCGCTGCTGATCGGGAAGCAATGACGAATGGGCCAGATAACTCACCGAAGCCGTCAACATGCTCAGATACTGCTGGGAAATGCCGGCGAGACGCTCCAAGCCAAGGGAATTCGTGGCCGACACGATACCCTCACTGTCCAGAAGCGGCCAATCGATATCGAAGAACTGGCTGCCCGCCATCTCACCGTCATCGGACACCGTCGTCAAGGTGTTGATGTCCTTGTGAATGATGTTGACGTACTTGGTAAGCTCATCCTCGGACTTGGGCTTGCCAATGAAACGCTCCGCAAGCTCGGCCAGCGAGAACTCCTCGCCGAGATGGGCAGACAGGAACAGCATAAGCCTCAACCTGCGGTCAACTTCGCTGCCGGTCTGAAATGACGGCCCAATCTTCTTCTGACGGGCCTTTATGCTTTCCGGATCACCAGGTTCGTGCACCTGCCGACTGATCGAGGGGGCATTGACCTCCAAGCTCTCCGAATTCTGGGCGGAGTCAGCTAGCTCGAACTTCGTCGCCGCGGTAAGCCTACGGTTGAATGCATCCACGGCCTCCTGGGGGCTGACGATATACGCACCTGGATGTTCAAGCACATACATGGCCAAGTCGTCGGAATCCGTGTAGGCGACGTTGATGCGCTCGCCGTCGACATCCACGGTCGCCGCAAAGCGACGAGAATCAATCACCTTCACCAGCGATTCGGGCAAGGTCTGTGTACCAAGCCCCGGAGCGATGGAATCCAAGCCAAGACCGGGCACAGGCGTTTGAGGCACGCGCGGCGCGGTCCGTGAGGTGTGCTGGACCTGCTGACTGGAAGCGCTTGACGAAATCGACATGGAACGCGCGAGGTAATTCGCTGCGGCGAGCACAGGCAAATCCTCCGGCTCGAAATGCAGGCGGACACGAGGCTCGTCCCCGAGTTGCAAGCGGTATGACGCAAAATCCTGACCTTCGGATTTCGAGGAATATTCCGGCTGCCGCGATTCAATGGCGATACCCATCGCCGCAAGTTTGGCGCGATCACGCTGGAACTGCTTGGCGAACGCCGCCTTCGCCGCTTGATCAGCCAATTCCCCATATGAGTCCGCATACGCCTTCACGCGTTGCGCGATCTGGCGCGAAGTGAGCCATTGGGGGAAGGCTGATGACAATACGGCCAAGACATCAAGCTCGTGCTTGCCCCATTTGTCGGAAAAACGCCGTCTCCCGTTGCTACCCTCTGCCATTAGTCCTCACGTATCGTTACAGTTTTCGAGTATCTGTGCTGGAAAGCACCTTTCCTCTATATTAGAGGCTTTTTGTGTTCCTGTGGGTCATTTCTCGAAAAAAGAGATATTTCTTGCCTGCGGTATAATCACGCGAGCCACTCGTCAGGCTCGATGCCCTGAGGACCGACGAATTCGCCGTTTGGCACGTAACTGGGCCGTCCTTGGTCTTGCAAGACTGCGTCGCCGTAGAACGACACGTTCTGCCCGAAGGTCCAATCCCCCTCGATGCGAACCGAGTTGGCTGCGGCCAAAGAAGGCACATTGTACGGGAAACGCTCGTTGAAGTCGTCGATGTTCTTGTAGTAGCGCGGATCAAGCTCAACGTTGGGGAAGATGTAATTGCCGTCTTCCATCTCGAACTGGTCCGTAAGGTGGAATCTATCCGACCGCATAATGAACAGATCGTCGGTGGTTTTTACGGGAAGGAACCGCATCCTGTCCACCTGGACGCAAATCGCGTCGTCGAACAGAGAAATCGCGGCGCCCATCGCGGTCTCCAGCTGGATCACCGGCGTGCTTGAGGGGTCAGTGGGATCGACCGTCTTCTTGTTGATGATGACCGGCAGCGGCAGCACCCCATGGTGGCTGGCGAGCAGGTCGCGCAAGGCGTCGATGCGAATCCAGAGGCTGTTCGTGTTGAAATACGGATGCCTGCCGATGTTCTGTGCGTGGGCGCGGTCTTCAGGATGCACCTGGCTCATCTCGCGGAGCATCAGACGTCCCGTTCGGCGGCTGCGCACCAGGTGTCCACCCTTGCGGTCGGCTTCGGTGCGAACCGCGACCTCTGCCATGAACGGAGCACCGGTGTTTTCGAAATATTGCGCCAAAGTGCGCGATGGACGTGCGCCGAGATTGTCTGAATTCGAAATGAACAGGTAGCGCAGCCCTTTATCCCATAGGATGTCAAGCAATCCCGACTCCCACAGCGTGGAGAACAAATCACCGTGTCCCGGAGGGCACCACTCCAAGTCGGGGCGCTGGGGATACTGGACCGGCTCGCCGGTGGCGATATCGATCTTCGGCTCGCGATGCTGGACGATCTCGACGGGAATGTCATCCTGATGGAACCGCGGGGTGGCTTCGAGGACACGCAATGTATCGGCCGAGGTACGGAAGGAATTCATGAACGTCAACGGCAGCGACACACCGAGCCGCTCACGCGCGGTCAGCACCTGGCCGACGATAATGTCGAGGAAGCGCATCTGACGAGCTTTGTGGCGACGCACAGGCAGCAGCGATTTCGCGCAGGACAAGCCCATCGAGGTTCCCAAACCGCCATTGAGCTTGATGAAGGCCGTTTTGCTGAACGCCTCCACAGCCTTGTCGTGGTCGATGGTCTGGTAGATATCGTGGAAGCTGGGGACGTCGCACAAGGGTTCGACATCGTCTTCGCGGATCCATGTCGTCTCGGAGCCTTCGGCCCATACGTCATACAGATGGCTGAACTGTGCGATGGCCATCTCGCTCATGCCATGTTCCCGCATCACTTGTGCACAACGTTCAGCGTGTTCGTTTGCCGTCATGTCGTAACCCTTTCTTCCATGACTGCTCATAAGTGTAACCCCATCGAGGCGGCGGCCGCGCATTGCAACCCTGATGCGAGTGAAGGATTCGTGGATGAATCCGTCAGTCGTATGGCGATGTGCATGAGCAAACCCCCAAAGAACGGCTCTAGGCACCCGGTCTTCAACTATGAGCCTTGACCGGTCTGTAAGCGCCGTGTGCAACTATTGCACGTACGAGTATGTCACACAACACCGCATTGGGCAACACGGAGCAAGGACACCTGGCGCATTGGATGTGGGTACGGCAGGTGGCGAATTCAAAATACCAATTCGGACGTGGATATGTGACCCGCCCGCTGTTCAAAGTGCTGTCCATGTCACCCGGTTGTCACCCGCCCGGAAAACAGAAGCCGCGGAATCGTTGTGATTCCGCGGCTTTCCGGTCGGGCCGGCGGGATTTGAACCCGCGACCCCTTGACCCCCAGTCAAGTGCGCTACCAAACTGCGCTACGGCCCGATCGGCGCTTGACGCGCCGAAGAGCTAACTTACCACAGCAGCCCAGTCTACGCAACTCGGCGTGGCGCGCCCTTCCGATTCCGGTAGTCGCCTACTTCCGCCGCTTTTCACGGACCTTGACGGAAATCTGGACAGGCGAGCCTTCGAATCCGAATTCTTCGCGCAACTGACGCTCCAGATACCGCCGATAGCCGTGCTCGAGGAATCCGGTCGCGAAAATCACGAACCGCGGCGGCCGAGTCGAAGCCTGTGTTGCGAAGAGGATTCTCGGCTGCTTGCCGCCTCGCAGCGGGTGGGGATGCGCCGCCTGGATCCGCCCGAGGAATGCGTTGAGCTTGCCCGTGGGTATGCGCTTGTCCCAAGATTCGAGAGCCGTTTGCATAGCACGAGACAGGCGGTTCGTATGCCACCCGGTCTTCGCCGAGAGATTGACGCGTTCAGCCCACGTCACCCGGTTGAACTCGGTTGCCCACAGACGCTCCAGCCGCTGACGGGAGAATTCGTCCATCAAATCCCACTTATTGAACACCAGGACGATTGCCCGGCCGGCGTCAACCGCCTGGCTCATGACTTTCAGGTCCTGATCGGCGATCGGCTGGGACGCGTCGAACAGCACCAACGCAAGTTCCGCGCGCTCGATAGCCGCCTGGGTGCGCAGTGAGGAATAGTATTCCGCGCCGGACAACTTGTGCTGGCGACGCTTGATACCGGCGGTATCGATGAACAGCCAGTCTTGGCCATCCATCGAGATGATCTCATCGACCGGATCCCTTGTGGTGCCGGCTAGATCATTGACAACCGAACGCTCCTCGTGGGCGAGTTGGTTGAGCAACGATGATTTGCCGACGTTCGGCCGCCCGACGAGCGCGACACGCCGCAGATGCGACGGCGTCAGGAATCCCGATGTCCGGTCAGCGGACTTCAGGGAGTCCAAAGCGGCGTCGAGCAGCTCGCCGACTCCTCTGCCGTGCACGGCTGAGATGCCATAGGGCTCTCCGAGGCCAAGCTTCCAGAATTCCGCGGTGAGATACTCGCTTTGCGCGTCGTCGACCTTGTTGACCGCGAGCGTCACCGGCTTGCCGGCCGCGCGCAGCATGTTGACGATCCGCCCATCGGTGTCGGTCATACCGATTTGCCCGTCCACCACGAAAATCACGGCGTCGGCGAGTCTTACCGCCACCTGCGCTTGGGACGCAATCGCCGAGGCGATGCCTTCAACGTCGGCTTCCCAGCCACCGGTGTCGACGAGTTTGAAATCGGTACCTGCCCATTCGGCGTCGTAGCTGACGCGGTCGCGGGTGACCCCCGGGGTGTCCTCAACGACCGCCGCGCGGCGACCAAGAATACGGTTCACCAACGTGGATTTTCCGACATTCGGCCGTCCGACCACCGCGATGACACCGACCTGCTTACCGGAACCGGCATCGGCGTCGCCTTCGTCTTCGCCAGCGATGAGTTCTCGGTCTTCCTCGTCAAGCTCGTATTCTTCGAGATTCGCGGCGTACTCCTGGTACTGCTGCTCCTCAATCGCTTGATCAACCAATGCGATGAGCTCGTCCAAGGTCTGCTCGAAGGTCAGATCCGAGTTATCCAAGGTCACGACCCCATCGGCGGCGGTCAGGAAACTGGTGACCTTCGAGTCCATGCGATCGCGTTTCGCGACATCCTCAGCGCCCACGCCCTGCGCGGATTGCCCGCTCCGGCGTGCCTGACGCACTTCCTCGCGCGCGGTCAGCAACACTCGTACTTCGGCATCGGGGGCCACGACGGTGGTGATGTCACGGCCTTCAGCGACGATGCCACGCCCTTGCGAGAAGGAATCCCCCGACGCTTCACGGGCGATATATGCGCGCTGCGCCGCGATGAGCACATGGCGGACGGGGATGATGCCCGACACCCGCGACACATGGGTGGACACCTCGGAAGATCTGATGTCCTCGCTGATGTCCTCACCGTCGGCGAGCACAATCGGACGGTCAGGGTCTACCGAGATATCGAAATGGTCTTCGGTGAAGAACTCCCCCACCGTCTCGGTAATCTGCTGCTCATCAATCTGCGCAGCGTCAAGATCGATGCCCTGATGCAGGCACCACCATGCGCATGCGCGATACATGGCTCCGGTATCAAGGTATGCGAAACCGAAATGTCTGGCCAGTTCTTTCGCCGTGGATGATTTTCCGACACCGGCGGGGCCATCAATGGCGACACGGATCATAGTCCGACCTCCTTGGCAAGTGAACGAACCTCAGTCTGAGACAGCACGCGGTACGAACCTGATTTGAGATCGCCGAGCTTGATCGGGCCAATCTGCGTGCGCACCAGGCGCTTGACAGGGAACCCGACCGCGTCGAAAATACGACGGACAATCCGGTTCTTGCCCGAATGCAGTACGACCTTTACCAAGGTCGTGTCATGGTTGGCGTCGATGATGGCGCAATGGTCGAGGCGAATCCAGCCGTCGTCTAGCTGCACGCCTTGAGAGACAAGACGCCGGCATACATTGCCGCTGATTCTGCCCTGCAGGGTGGCGATGTAGGTTTTCTCCACCTCATATTTGGGATGCATGACATGCTGGCTGAGTTCACCGTCATTCGTCATGAGGATGAGCCCTTCCGAGTCATAATCGAGGCGTCCCATATGGAAGATGCGCTCATACTTGTCGCCGACGATGTCCCGCAAGGTATAACGCCCCTTGGGGTCGTCCATGGTGCTGAGCACCTTGCGCGGCTTATTAAGCGCAAGCGTGATGTGATTAGGGTTCAGGCGGACGCGGGAGCCGTCGACACGAATCTCCTGCTTGCTCGGATCGGCACGGGTGCCGAGCTCGGTCACCAATTCGCCGTCAACCTCGACACGTCCGTCGAGAATGATCTGCTCGCACTTGCGCCTCGAACCGAAACCGGCTTGTGCGAGGATCTTCTGCAGGCGAATGCCTTCTTGATTATTGTCATGTGCTTTCAATGCACGAGAATATGCGTTTGGCATCGTTCTCCCAACGTGGCCGGACGGCGCCATCGGAGCCGTCATGGATAAATATCTGGTGTCGTGATGCACTCGCAACGGTACTCGCCATGGCATGAACTGCGAGACACACGACATAGATATTATAGCGTAAGGCACAGAAAAGCGTCCCTGCTGGTAGAATGTCACACGTCCGGCGGATATGGCCACGCTTCAGGCCGGAGCCTTGTCCGCTATTCCCCTAGAGAAAGAACAATCAATGACTGATACGGGATCGCAGCGCGCCAGTGACGCGGCATCATGCACGAAGGAACCACTCGCGGTACGCGTGGGCGCTGAACTGGCGGGAAGCTTCATCGTATTCTTCGCGATTTACAGCTTCACGACCTTCGGAACCGCCCTGTTCGGCATCAATATGGCGTTCATCGCCTTGGCCACCGGTATCGCGTACGCCGCGGTGACACTGGTGTTCTCAAAGGTGTCCGGCGGACATCTGAACCCGGCGATTACCCTCGCTGCAATACTGACCGGCAAGACCAAGGTGCTCGACGGCATCCTCTACATCATCGCCCAGGTGCTGGGCGGCATCGCCGCCGGCGCGCTGATCGTACGTATCCTGCCGACGGCCGAAACACTGACCGCGAAGATCTGGCTGACCGATGCCGTCAACGGCTTCGGCAACGGCTCCGTCTCCGCATCCACGCTGAGCAGCGTGAGTGCCTCTTTTGACATCACTCTGGCTGTCGTGGTCGAAATCATCGCAAGTATTGTGGTGATCGCCGCCGCTGTGGCGACCATGAACAAGGAGACCACAGCGGTTTCGCACGCTGCGGCCATCGGTTTCGCCTACGGTCTGGGCGCCGCGATGACCTATCCAGTCACCGGAGCCGGCATGAATCCTGCGCGCTCCACCGGCATCGCCCTGTTCGCGCGCAACGCGAGCCTGTCCCAGAACCCGCTGCAGCAACTGTGGGTCTTCTGGATATGCCCGATTCTCGCTGCGGCGATTGTCGCGATGGTCATGATCGGTGCGCAGTTGCTGCGTGACAATGTAAAGGCCAAGCAACAGGTTGTCGATGACACCGCCGCGCAACAGAATGTAGCTGATACCGACGCACTCGCCCTCAGCGGCAACGATGCGACGCAAACCGCTACCGAGTCTGCCAATCACGGCGAGCAGGAAGCGTCCGCGGTGTCAGAGCATGATGCGGATGCTCAGATCGAGCAGTGAGACTCCGATACCAAAACACAGGGACATCGACGCATCGAATGCCACGGACCGGACCTTCCATGGGCTGCGTTCACGCAGGATGATGCGCATTGTCCCCAAGACGATGGCCGTCGCAGCGAGCAACGCTGTGGCGGCCATCGTATATCCGAAGGCGGCAAGGATGCCGCTGACACATACCAACAGCGCCACAATCCATTCACATACCGGTTTGCCTTCTTTGGCTTCAGACACATACGGATGCTCTTGCGGCATGATGGCCTCCTCGTGGCGGTTGGGAACAGATGTCACACTGACAATCGGTGTGCGGTGAGTCCCGTTGTCGATATCTTGACGCGTTAAAGGGAAGAATACCTGTCCGTTTCGACGTGATACCGAAATCGCTGAGGAATATGGCAGCACGGTACGAGTCGATTGGCGACACCGGAAATCAGCCAGTCTGGAACACACGGCACCGCTGAGTACCGATCACTGAAACGCGACCAATGGTGGCTACCGCACCACCAGGAAGTCGCAACTAGGAAGTCGCATCCATGCAAAAGGCGGTGCCCGGCCCGAAGACCAGACACCGCCCCGAACAGGCCGTTACGCCGAAAACCGCGAATCAGTGGAAGAAGTGGCGGGTTCCCGTGACGTACATGGTGATGCCGGCTTTACGAGCCGCCTCGAAGACTTCCTCATCGCGGATGGATCCACCGGGCTGCACAATCGCCATGACACCGGCGTTGATGAGGTATTCCGCGCCATCAGCGAACGGGAAGAACGCATCGGAAGCGGCGACCGAGCCAGTGGTACGGTCGGCGCCATCAGCCAGCGTATTGGCACGTTCGACGGCGAGATGGCAGGAATCCACACGGTTGACCTGTCCCATGCCGATGCCGACGGTTGCCTGATCGTGGGCGATGAGAATGGCGTTCGACTTCACGCAACGAATGGCACGCCAAGCGAACTCGAGGTCGCGCAGCGTATCGGCATCCGCGGGATCGCCGGAGACAAGCTTCCACGCATCCGGGCTGTCGCCGGGGGCGTTGATCAGATCAGTGGTCTGCACGAGCAGTCCCCCGTCGATCTGACGGTACTGCTGCTTGGTGCGAGGAGGCTCGGCGACCTTCAGGATGCGAAGGTTCTTCTTCTTGGTCTTGAGTAGCTCAAGGGCTTCCGGCTCATAGTCGGGGGCGACGATGACTTCAGTGAAGATCGGCCGCACGTTCTGGGCCATTTCAAGCGTCACCGTGGTGTTCGCGGCGATGACACCGCCGTAAGCGCTCATCGGGTCGCAGGCATGCGCCTTCTTGTGGGCTTCGGCGACGGTCTTGCCGAGTGCCAAACCGCAAGGATTGTTGTGCTTGACGACGGCGACGGCGATGTTCGGGGCGAAATCCCACACGGCGCGCCAAGCAGCATCGGCGTCAACGTAATTGTTGTAGCTCATGGGCTTGCCGCCGAGCTGGTCGGCATGCGCGAATCCGCTTTGGTTCAGCGGATCCAAGTACAGCGCGGCCTGCTGATGCGGGTTCTCGCCATACCGCAGCAGATGAGAGCGATCCCACGTCCGCGTGTACGCCTTCGGGAACACGGTATCCTCATTGGGAATGTCGTCATCCGCCGCAGGCTGGTCGGCGGTGATGCTTTCCGGCTTCGGCCACTGCTTGGACGTCCACTCGTTGATGGTCGCGTCATAGGCGGCTGTGTGGGCGAAGGCCTTGGCGGCGAGCCAGCGACGCTCCTCAAGGCTGAACCCACGGCCGTCTTCGATACGCTTGGCCACCAGCGCATAGTCAGCGGGATCGGTAATGATGGCGACTGTGGCGCTGTTCTTCGCCGCTGCGCGAACCATGGACGGGCCACCGATATCGATTTTCTCGATGGTGTCCGCCTCATTCGCACCGGAACGGACGGTATCCGCGAACGGATACAGGTTGACTACCACCAGGTCGAAAGGCTTGATGCCCAGCGTTTGCAGCTGCTTGACATGCTCGGGGTTGGTCATATCGGCAAGGATGCCCGCATGAATGTGAGGATCAAGGGTCTTGACACGGCCGTCAAGGCTTTCCGGGAAGCCGGTGACTTCACTGACCTCGGTCACGTTGACACCAAGTTCGGCGAGACGCTTGGCGGTCGAACCGGTGGAAACGACTTCAGTGCCTGCGGCGATGAACGCCTTCGCAAGCACGTCGATGCCTTCCTTGTGGAATACGGATACGAGGGCCCGTTTAATCGGCCTGTTCGTTGATGTCATCCTGTTCCTCCTTGGTGGTTGTTGTCGCATGATCTGCGACAATAGGTGTACTGGCGACACCTCGCGGTTGCCTGTCAGCCGTATTCCCGGTTGACTGACTGTTCTTGGCCGGGCGCAGATGCGACCAACACAAGCGTAATCCATACCATGCCGCATCGGCAACGATGACCGCCGCCCATGTGCCGAATAATCCGACGATGGTCGGATGTCCTACGGCGCGTGTCGAAGCCACGACGTCGACGCCGACGTGCGCGAGCCGATGCGCTCCCAGCGCACCGTTGGACAGGGCGAACATGCATGACGACCCCAAAGCCACGAGTGCCCCCGAAATGCAGAATGAGCCAAGCGGATAGGCGAACATGATGATGTCGCGCACCACTGTGGCACGGTCGTCTCCGGCGCGGGGCGCCCTAATGGCGAAACCGGTCGGCGACAACATGAATGCGAGGGCGCAGACGAGAGATACGATCAGCGGGAGCGACAAGAGGAACGAGCGCAACCCATCATTGCCGATGGCTTGCGGGAAAATGCCGAACAGCGGCACACCCGGCAGGTCCGTAGACTGTCCGATCCACATCGTGAAATGCGCAAGCTCCCCTATGCGGAATCCAGACCCGAACATCCAAGACAGGGACCAGATGCACAGGTTGGGCAGCCACGCGAGTGAACATACCGATGTCATAATGCGTGATCCCACGCCCATCGCATCAAGTTCAAAAATCTTGGATACTGCATCGGCGCCGTAGACAATCCAGACCACCGCATCGATGCACGCCAACAGAACGTATATGCCTAGCAGCGTCAAGCCCAGTGCCACGCCGAGCGACAGCGCCCGCCTGAGTTCAGGGGACACATGCTGGCTGACGAACGCCTTGATGCGTTGCCACGATTCGCTTACCGGGAACGCCCCGAGCACAAAGGCCACAGTGAATACAAAACCGGTTTTTACTGCCACAATGCCGATATTGTCAAGCAGGCCCACGGAGATATGGAAGGTGAAGGCCATGTTGAGGGACATCCATGTGATGAGCCCGCCAAAATACGCGGCCCAAGACAGATGACGCTTGCGAGCGATGGATGCGAGCAACCACACCATCAGTAGCGTCAGTGTCAGAGGAATCACACTCAGGGTGATTACGCTGGTCTGGAATCCAATCCCTTGGCTGAGCAGAATCATGCTTTGCGTCAGTGAGAAGGCATAGTCTGTCAGACCGCCAGTACCCTCTTCCATGGATATGACTAGCAGAAGCAGGGAAATCAGCAACCAGAGCGCAAGCGCATATAACGCCATGGAGGCCGCTGCAAAGACGACCCCCTTGACGAATGAAACGCACCGTTCTTTCATGCGGCGATGGATTGCAATGCCTTGCGCATGAGGTCGGCGGTCTGACGCGGTGTCTTGCCGACAGGAATCCCGACGGCTTCCAGCGCAATCTTCTTATCTTGCGCAGTGCCTTTTCCACCGGAGACAATGGCGCCTGCATGGCCCATCTGCTTGCCTTCAGGAGCCGTGAAGCCTGCGATATAGGCGACGACGGGCTTGGTCATGTGCTTGCTGGCCCATGCGGCGGCATCCTGTTCGGCGCTTCCGCCGATCTCGCCAATCATGACGACACCCTTGGTGGCGTCATCGGCTTCGAACTGTTCCAATGCTTCCTGGAGTGTCGTGCCGACGATAGGGTCGCCTCCCACGCCCACGCACGCGGTGAAACCTATGTCGGAGAGTTCGCCCATGAGCTGGTAGGTGAGCGTACCGGATTTCGACACGAGGCCGAGCGGACCGCGGTGGACGATGCCATCGGGGATGATGCCAAGGTTGACGCCGTGAGCACCGTCAGTCGCCGGCAATGTAATCAGGCCCGGGCAGTTCGGTCCGATGATGCGGACGCCCTTGCGCAAGGCGAGTTCGACGAAGTATGCGGAATCGGCAACGGGAATGCCCTCGGTGATGACGACGATCGTGCCGATACCGGCTTGAATCGCTTCGACGACAGCGTCTTTGGCGAAGCGCGGAGGTACGAAGATGACACTCGCCTTGGCTCCGGTCGCTTTGATCGCTTCGCTGCATGTCGCGTATACGGGAATGACCGCGTCCTTGCCTTCACGGGCCTTCGGATAGGTGACGGTCGTGCCTGCCTTGCGAGGATTGACACCACCGACGATATTCGTCCCCGCCTTGAGCATTCTTGCCGTATGGGTCATGCCCTGATGGCCCGTCATGCCTTGGACGATGACCGGGGCACCATCTTCAACGAACAACGTCATTTCGTGGCCTCCTTGCTGGACGATGCGGCAGCGATGCGTGCGGCCTGTTGTGCTGCTTCCTCCATGGTGTCATAGACATGAAGGTTCGGGTCATTGGCATCAACGAGCATGCGCAGACCTTCCTGTGCAGCGTTGCCGTCGAATCGGACAACAATCGGCTTGACGGTCTCGATGGCTTGCAATGCGCCGAGAATGCCGGCGGCGACTTGCTCGCATGAGGTGATGCCGCCGTAGACGTTCACGAAGACAGAACGCACTTGCGGGTCAGACAGCACAATCTCCAAGCTGTTGCGCATGACCTCGGCTGAGGCGCCGCCGCCGATGTCGAGGAAGTTCGCCGGCTTGATGCCGGTGCCCTGTTCCTCGCCGGCTCCCGAAACCGCATCAAGCGAGCTCATGACGAGCCCTGCGCCATTGCCGATGACGCCGACTTGTCCGGTCAGATGTACATAGTGCAGTCCGAGTTCCTTCGCCTTGCGCTCGTATGGGTCAAGCTGCGTGGCGCCTTCGAAACGCTTCCAACCGTCATGCCGGTACGAGGCGTTGTCGTCGAGCGAAATCTTGGCATCGAGCGCGCACAACGATTTGCTTGATTCATCTTGTGGGTCGCCGATTTTGGCGAGCGGGTTGATTTCCACGAGCGTGGCGTCGTTGGTCTTGAAGCACTGCCACATATTCAGCAGGATGCGCGCAGCCTGGTCGACGTCCGCATGGTAAAACCCGATGTTGCGCGCCATCTCAGTCGCGGCGTCGAGGTCGAAAGTGTCCAACGCGTTGATGTGCAGGCGCTTGACCGATTCGGGATGGGCCTTGGCGATTTCCTCGACTTCGGTGCCACCGTTCGCTGTCGCGAGCACATCGAAATCACGCGAGGTGCGGTCCACTGAAATCGAGACATAATATTCGTGGATGACGTTCTTGGCTTCCGCGACCAGTACGCCACGAACCTGATGGCCATGGATGACCATGGGGAAGATGGCATGTGCCGCAGCGACAGCTTCATCGCGCGTATGGGCAATCTTGACGCCGCCTGCTTGACCGCGATGGCCGATTTTCACCTGCGCCTTGATGACGCACGGATATCCGATGGTATCCGCAGCCTGGGCGACTTCGTCGGCATTCGACGCATAAATCCCGCTTGGGGTGGGAATCCCTTGCTCGTCGAGCAGCTGGCGAGCCTGATACTCGTATAAATCCATTTCTGCCTCTCTTCATCCGGTCACGCCGGCATGGACACCAGTGTGCTCGTAGGGTATGGACCGAGACTGTCGATTCCGTCAAGCCCTTCGAGTTGCATCACAAAGCTGAAGCCGGCGATGGTGCCGCCGCATTTGCGAATCAGGTCCGCTGCCGCCTTCGCCGTGCCACCCGTTGCGATAAGATCGTCGACAATCAGTACGCGTTCGCCGGAGCTGACCGCATCGGATTCCACTTCCACACGGGCTTGCCCGTATTCCAAGGTGTAATCCTCGCCGATGACGGGTGGCGGCAGTTTGCCCGCCTTGCGCACTGCGATGAACCCCTTGCCAAGTCTGGCGGCAAGCGCTGGACCGAACAGAAAGCCCCTGGCTTCCAGCCCTGCTACAGAGTCAAAGAAATCAGCAGGAACCGGCAGTGCCTTTTCAAGGCCTTCCAAGAGGATCTGCAGACCTTTCGCGTCCTCGAGAACCGGCATGAAATCACGGAAGTTGATGCCTACCTTGGGGAATCCAAGCACTGAATGGAACAGGGAGGTCATATATTCGGCCTTGTCCCTGCCTACTAGTTCCAGTTGTCTGATATGGATATCGGATGCCATCGATTGGACCTGATCTTTCTGGTTGCTGTGTTGCCGGATTCGCCGGGCTGCAAATCGAGACGGAAACCGACTATGATAGGTTATTTGGCTTCGTTGTCGGATGCTTTGTCTTCGGTATCGGCTTCGCCTGCTTCAGCCGGTGCAGCTGTATCAGCGGTGTCATCCGCCGAGGACGCATTCTGCACGTCGGTTCGCTCGGTGTCAGAAACCTCAGTCTCGGACGCCGCAGACGAGCCCTCGGTCCCCTCGCTGCTGGCATCTTCCTGCTGCGAATCATTGGCTTCGGCCTCGTCGTCATCGATGAACGCCGGACGCACGTACTTTCCGGCGACGGCGTTGAGCTTGAAGCGCAGACGAGAGCCTTCGGAATCCACGACGATTTCCTCGTACTTCTCGTCCACGGATACAATCGTGGCGATGATGCCGCCACGAAGCAAGACGAGAGTGCCCGGGACCATGGCCTCGCGCAATTCTTCCTGCTGCTGCTTCTGCTGCTTCTTCATACGCCGTGAACTCATCCACATCATGAAGATGAACAGGATGAGGATGACGATCATAACCATATTAGGATCGAGATTCTGAGACATGGGACTCCTGACGTGCTAGCGGGGTGCTATCCAAATATCTAACCTTAGAATAGCTTGTTGACATCATCCTGGGGTTCAAGGCCGAGATGCCTCCAGGCCTTAGCCGTTGCGACACGGCCTTTCGGAGTGCGTACGAGGAATCCCTCGCGGACAAGATACGGCTCACATACCGTCTCCACGGTTTCCGATTCCTCGCCCACCATCGCCGACAGATTGTTCAAGCCAACTGGTCCGCCGTTGAAATTACGGCAGATTGCCTGCAATACGGCGATATCGAGTCTGTCCAATCCTTCGGTATCGATCTGGTACAGAGCCAGCGCCTGAGTGACCGCATCGACGTCCACATTTTCCAAATCATGGACGATTGCCCAGTCGCGCACACGACGCAGCAACCGGTTCGCGATACGCGGCGTCCCTCTGGATCTCAGGGATAGCTGGTGCGCCGCGCCTTCTTCCAATTCCACGCCAAGCACCGAAGCGGACCGCTCGATGAGTTTCTCCAACTCCTCATGTGGATAGAAATCCAGATGCGCGGTAAAACCGAAACGCGCCCGAAGCGGCGAAGGCAACATGCCTTCCCTTGTGGTGGCGCCAATCACCGTGAAGCGCGGCAAAGTCAACGGGATGGATGACGCACCGGGCCCCTTGCCGACCATGACATCGACACGGAAATCCTCCATGGCGATGTACAGCAGCTCCTCTGCCGGCCGAGGCAGACGATGGATCTCGTCGATGAACAGTACTTCTCCGGCGTCCAACGAGCTGAGAATGGATGCGAGATCCCCCGCATGCTGGATGGCAGGCCCCGAAGTCACCCTGATCGGCACGCCCAGTTCGTTGGCCACGATCATGGCAAGTGTGGTCTTGCCCAGCCCTGGAGGGCCCGCCAGGAGGATATGGTCCGGGGGAACCTCACGTTTGCGTGCTGCGTCAAGGAACAGCTGCAATTGTGCTTTGAGCCGTGGCTGCCCGATGAACCCTTCAAGGACATGGGGACGCAGCTCCTCGTCGCTCACTGGCTCGCTGTCCAATGGCTGCGAAGATACCATACGCAGGGATTCCTCCCTGGCGCCATCATTGTTCACCGTCGTGTCTTCAGATTGTCGCATATCTCACCTGTGCCCTTCTCATGCATTATCGCCCGCGGTCAAGTTCGGTCAGCGCCAGTTTGAGCACACGAGGCACGTCCTTCTCGCCTATCGGAGTTTCAATATCATGGTCGCGGCATGCGCGTTCGACGGCATCCAAGGCATCCTGCTGACGCCACCCAAGCGAAATAAGCCCTTCAACGACCTGTTGGGCACCCGTGTCCACCGGCGACTGAGCTGGGCCCGATACGCCCTCGACTTGGGACAGATCAAGCGAGCCTTTGAGCTCCAGGATGATTTTCTGCGCCCCCTTCTTGCCGAGCCCCGGCGCTTTGGCCAACGCAGTGGCATCCCCGTCGGCAACCGCCCTGGCAAGACGGTCAGGAGGCAAGGTGGACAGCAACGAAAGTGCGACCCTTGGGCCGATGCCGCTCACTTTTTGCAGCTGGAGGAACATCTTTTTCTCGGCAGGTGACAGGAATCCATACAACGTGATGGCATCCTGGGTGACCGCCATAGAGGTGTACACGGTAGCGGATTGCCCTGAGTGCAATGAGGCGAGATCAGTCTGCGGCATACGGACGTCAAAGCCCACACCGCTGATATCAAGCACGACCCCGGACTGGTCGACCGCTGCGACCTGCCCATGAAGCATGGCGATCATATTGCCTCCTTCAGACTGTGTAACCAACAATCGAACATCTGTTCGATAGCTTACATGCCGCGGTCGACTCCGCGACGACGCTTCGCCCGCTGCGCCGCGACCGCCCACTGTCGTTGCGCGGCGGTCAGATGCTGTTCACGTTCGCCTCCCTGCAACGCCCCTGCCGGCCGCAACGCATGACACATCGCTTGCGCCAAAGCGTCAGCTGCGTCAGGCGGGGTGGGCATCTCGGACATGTTCAGGATACGCATGACCATGCGTTCGACTTGGAGCTTGTCCGCTTTGCCGTTGCCAGTGATCGCGAGTTTGACTTCGGTCGGAGTGTGCAAAGCGACGGGTATCCCCCGCTGCGCGGCTGCGAGCATGGCCATCCCCGCCGCCTGCGCGGTTCCGAGCACGGTGTTGCGATTGGCCTGCGCGAACACTCGTTCAATGGACACCGTGTCAGGGACAAAGCGTTCGATTTTATCAACCAGTCCGTTGTAAATCGAAAGCAGCCTCAAATCCTGGGAAGTGTCAGGGCTGGTGCGGATGACATCGACATGGATAAAAGAAAGCCGGCGTGACGCGCCGGCTTCCACCACGCCGACCCCGCACCGAGTCAGGCCGGGATCAACGCCAAGGATGATCAACAGATCACTCCTCTTCCTCCAATTGGGCCATCACCTCGTCGGATGCGGTCCAGTTGCTGTAGATGTTCTGGACATCGTCGAGGTCGTCGAGGTTGTCGATCAGCTTGGACACCTTGCGGGCGTCGTCGAGGCTGAGCTCAATCTCGTTCTTCGGAATCATGACCAGATCGGCGGAATCGTAGTCGATGCCAGCTTCCTGGAGACCCTTGCGGACCGTGATGAGATCGGCGGGATCGGTGATCACGCTGAACACGTCACCGTCATCGGACACGTCCTCGGCGCCGGCTTCGGCTGCAATCTCGAAGAGCTTGTCGTAATCCAGACCCTCGGACGGCACCTCGATCTGGCCCTTGCGCTCGAAGTTGAAGCTCACGGCGCCTGACGTGGCTAGGGAACCGTTGCCCTTGGTCAGTGTGGAACGCACTTCAGCCGCGGCACGGTTGCGGTTATCGGTCAGGCATTCGATGATGAGGCCGACGCCGGCAGGCGCATACCCTTCGTACACGATGTCCTCGTAGTTGGCGGCACCGTCTTCCTCACCAGAGCCACGCTTGACGGCGCGCTTGATGTTGTCGGCAGGCATGGATGCCTTCTTGGCCTTGACAATCGCATCATACAGCGTCGGGTTGCCGTCGGGGTCGCCGCCGCCCAGACGGGCTGCGATCTCGATGTTCTTGATCAGCTTCGCGAACAGCTTGCCGCGCTTGGCGTCAATGGCGGCCTTCTTATGCTTGGTGGTCGCCCACTTGGAATGCCCTGACATAATGCTCCTAGCAGATACGGGTACGATAAACACACCGATTGTAAAGCGCTTTCAAGACAAGACCTCGGCGTACACACCGAGCACCTGGTCTACGACACTGCTCCAGTCATACTGCAATGCGCGGTTCTGGCCGGCTCGCCCAAGTGACTCACGGGTTTGACAATCAGCAATCAACGAACAGACCACGGCAGCGCAATCACGATCATCGCCGTTGCCGAACAACGCGGCTGCACGGCCTTCATCCGCGACAGCCACGAATGCAGGAAGATCGGAAGCCACGACAGGGCATCCCGCCGCCATCGCCTCGGCAAGCACGATACCGAAGCTTTCACCGCCAGTCTGGGGCGCCACGTAGACACTGAGCGAGCGATAGAACCTCGCTTTATCGTCGTCACTGATTCGGTCGAGGAATTCCATATGATCCATCAGACGCCCGGACTGGTCGACAGTGTTGACAATGGATTTGCCTTCGCGTTCGCCATCACCTGCACACAGGAACCGGGCCTCGGGGTATTGGTCGAGAATCCTTGCGGCCGCGCGGCAGAACACTGCAAAGCCTTTGCGCTCCTCCCCCATTCTGCCGAGAAACCCGATGGTGGGACTGGTGTCGTCGCCCTGCCAAGAGGGTATGGGCGTCGCAAGGGAAAACTGGCGAGTGGAGATGCCATTGGGAATCACCGATACAGGCATATCCTGCGGCAGATACCGTTGCGCGACGGTTCGGGAGGCGTCGCTGACGCAGATGGCGTGGGCCAACGGCCGCAGATACCGGTTGAGATAGCCCTGAAAGAAACGCAGTGCGAATGGATAATCATTGAACGCGGCATGGAAAGTTCCGACCAACGGCGGATGATGCACCATGGTCAACGGCTTATGACTCAGGGATGGCGCCTCTGGTTCATGAAGATGCACGATGTCGAAATGCCCTTGTCTGACCCAACGACGCACCTGAGCTCCCACGAATCCGAAATAGCTCAGCCGCGATACTGAACCGTTGTAGGGAATCGCAAAGGAGGTACCGACCGTCTGCACCCACAACGGCATATCGTTGGTCCGTCGTCCGGGCGCGAGGACCTCGACCTCGTGGCCTCGTGAAATCAGTTCCTTCGCAAAATCACGGATATGGAACTGCACGCCGCCCGGCGTTTCGAAGGAATATGGCGATATGATGCCGACGCGTAGTTTCCGGCCATGCAGTGGATCGTGCTGATCGTGCATATCACAGTCTGTATCGTCGCGAAAATCTGCGTTCGACATCATGTCCTTTCTTCCGTCGGAAGGCAATAGTCATAGCCTACACCGCCGTCAAACGTCGGAGAAGCGGTCACATGCCGCGGCGGCGACGTTCAATCAATGCACGCACTTCATCCGGCACGTCCTTGAGCCGCGAGAAGTCAAGATCCTCAATGAAAATCGGCTGGAGCATATGCCAATCCTGCGGATGCTGCGCGATTCCCCGTGACCAGACGTCAACCCACGCCTGGCTGATATCGTGGATCGCCTGTTCGCGGGGAAGACCGGCGAACCGGGCGACATCGATTGGAGCGCTGACATGGCAGACATATCCGTATGGGGTACGGGCTGTCCTGCGTCTTTCTCCATGCAGACGTTCACGATACATATTGACGACATACAGGGGCAGGCCGGTGTCATAGGCCAAGGTTGCGGGCCCTCGCGCCACACGAATCATCGAGTCGAAGGCGTGGACGAATTCGCCGTGACGGCTCAGATCACGGTCTGCGAGTAACGGCACCACCACATGCGGCTTGTTCAGTTTTTCCTCCAGTTTGCCGATCAGGCCGGGCTGACCGGTGAGCAGGATTGAAATGCCCAGGGACCGTCTGATGTCCACGAAAGTCTTGAGCAGTTCTTCGTTCTTCAACCGTTCGGCGACCGTGGTCACCGGGGCGACATCGCGATACGCCCAATACCCGGCGTAATCCCAATTACCTTGATGTCCCATAGCGATGGGCACCGAACCGGCTTGCACACGCGCAGATTCGATGATCAGCGCACACCCGGGGCCGTCCCCGCGTACACGGGCACTCAGGCAATCATCGCTTCTGCCGCCGACCGTCATGGCTTCGGAGAAATACGTGAAATAGGACCGCATCGCCCGGTGGGAAACATGCCGCAGATGTATCCTGTTCCGGATTGCCGCCCATACGCCGTCATGTTCAGACCGGTTGCGGTCATGCAATACGTGTGACAGGTTGCGTTCCAATTGCTTGACGCCGCCGGCGCGCGTCAGCCAAGCGATATCAGCGGCGAACAGGAACAGCCCCCTGACCAGCCGCTCAGGCAGCATGCCGGCGTGCTTGGCGATGAAGATAAGGACCCTGTCAAGCATGGCCGGTGTTACCGCTCATCGGCTTTCATCTGACGCTGCACTTCGAAAATCCTCTGGAACACCGTAATCAGGCCGAGCACAGCCAAGAGCACCATCGCGATGGCAAGCCCCAGCCCGTTATGGGTCAATCCGGTCACGAACATGCCGACCAGGATGATGAACAGGCGATCAGCCCGTGTCGCGATGCCGTTTTTAGCCTCGTACCCCACAGATTCCGCACGAGCACGGGCATAGGAGGTGACGAATGAGGTCATGATGGAAACGAGCGCGCAACCGATACCGACATGAGAGACGACATCCTCACCGGATCCGCCGTGCATCCACCAGTCGCTATGCAGGTAGAAAATCAGGATGCAGCCGATGAGAACCGCCCAATCGGCGATTCTGTCAAGGGTCGAATCAAGGAACGCGCCGAATTTCGTTCCCCCGGTGGTCAGCATGGCCACAGAACCGTCCAGGGAATCGAACAGCACGACAATCGCGAGGAAAAACACGAGGGGGATGATCCAACCGGTGATGCCAATTGCAATGGACAACGCTATGGACAGAATCGATCCGGTGATCGTAATGCCATTGGCACTCATATGCATGCGTACGCAGACACGAGCGATGGGTTCGGTCAGTTTCTTCCACAGTCCCCGGCAATGTTCCAGCATTGTCTTCGATACCTTTCTTGTCGATTATCGGCAGGCGAATCGGGCGGCACTGAAATCTCCAGTGCCGCCCGAACCCGTTCAGCGCAATGCCGTGCAGGTCACTTGGTCGCAGCCGTGAAATCGTCGGCGTTGTTCACTTGGACACGCTTCTTGATGACTTCGAGGATCCACGCCTTAGCCTGGTCCACCGGCACGCCGTTGAGCTGGCTACCGTCACGGAACCTGAAGCTGACGGCGTTCTTCTTGACGTCCTCTTCGCCCGCAATCAGCGTGAACGGGACTTTCGACTTGGACGCATTGCGGATCTTCTTGCCGAAACGATCGTCCGAGTTGTCCATCTCGCAGCGCACGAGGTTCTCCTCGAGATCGTCGATGAACGCCTGCAGATGCGGGGCGAACTCGTCGGCCACCGGGATGCCGGTCACCTGCACCGGGGCAAGCCACACCGGGAAGGCGCCCGCGTAATGCTCGAGCAGGATGGCGAAGAACCGCTCGATGGAGCCGAACAGGGCACGGTGAATCATCACCGGGCGCTGGTGGGTGCCGTCGGCTGCGATGTATTCGAGGCCGAAGCGCTCAGGCAGGTTGAAGTCGAGCTGGATGGTGGACACCTGCCAGGTGCGGCCGATGGCGTCGCGCGCCTGGACGGAGATCTTCGGGCCGTAGAATGCGGCGCCGGCGGGATCGTCGACGAGTTCAAGTCCCGACTCCTTGGCGACCTCGGCGAGCGTATTGGTCGCTTCCTCCCAGATCTCGTCGGAGCCAACGAACTTGTGGGGATCCTTGGTGGACAGCTCCAGATAGAAGTCGTTCAGGCCGAAGTCCTTGAGCACCTTGAGCACGAAGGTGAGCAGGCGGCGAAGCTCAGGCTTCATCTGCTCGCGCGTGCAGTAGATGTGCGAATCATCCTGAGTCAGACCGCGGACTCGCGTCAGGCCGTGCACCACGCCGGACTTCTCGTAGCGGTACACCGTGCCGAATTCGAACAGCCGCAGCGGCAGTTCGCGGTACGAGCGCTGGCGCGACTTGAAAATCAGGTTGTGCATCGGGCAGTTCATCGGCTTGAGATAGTAGTCGAAACCCTGCTTGGTGACGTTGCCGTCCGCATCGCGTTCCTCGTCAACGCGCATCGGCGGATACATATTGTCCTTGTACCAATGCAGATGCCCGGATGTCTCATACAGGCCGCCCTTGGTGATATGCGGGGTCTGCACGAAGCTGTAATGGGCCTTGCGATGCATTTCGCGGGAGTAATCCTCCATCGCGTTGATGACCGCGGCGCCCTTCGGATGGAACACGGCGAGACCAGGTCCAATCTCCTCCGGGAAGGAGAACAAGTCCATTTCCTGCCCGAGCTTGCGGTGATCGCGCTTGGCGGCCTCTTCCATGCGGGACATATAGGCCTTCAGGTCGTCCTTGCTCGCCCACGCGGTGCCGTAGATACGCTGAAGCATCGGGTTCTTCTCATCGCCGCGCCAATATGCGGCTGCGGTGCGTTCCAGCTTGAATGCCTTGATGTAGCGCGTGTTCGGCAGGTGAGGTCCGCGGCACAGATCCTTCCACACCACATTGCCTTCACGGTCGACATTGTCGTACATGGTCAGCTCGCCCTTGCCGGAGACCTCGGTGGACGCGGCCTCGTCGATTTCGGCTTCCTTGGCGCCAATCAGCTCAAGCTTGTAGGGCTGACCCGCTTCTTCGGCGCGAGCTTCTTCCTCGCTGACCACGCGGCGGCGGAAGGACTGGGAGGACTTGATGATGCGCTGCATGCGCTTTTCGATTTCCTTGAGATCCTCCGGAGTGAACGGATCCTTGACGTCGAAATCGTAGTAGAAGCCATCCTTGATGACAGGGCCGATGCCGAGCTTGGCATCAGGACGAATCTCCTGCACGGCCTGTGCCATGACGTGGGTTGCGGAGTGCCGCATGATGGCCAGACCGTCCTCGGAATCGAGGGCGATCGGCTCAACCTTGTCACCATCGTGAAGAGGGGTGTACAGGTCACGGGGTTCGCCGTTGAGACGCACGGCGATGATGTCTTTGTTGTCGCTGAAGAGATCGACGCCGGTCTGGCTTGCATCCACCTCCTTCACTTCACCGTTGACTGTGATGGAGATGGTTTGTTCTGCCATGAGGTGTCCTTTGCTATCGGGGCCCGCGGTACTAAGGTGCAGGCCTGGACTGTGTGTTACCTCGTTTACGGTAAATGCGGGACACGACATTGCACCCCGGTGCGGCATGAAGACTGTGGATGTCCGCCAAGTATCGCCCAATCTGTGTGTCTGGAATTGGGTGTGAAGGGTGTGTTGTCGGGTGTGTCGCGGTTTTGGGTCTTCTGGTCTGTGGGTTCGGACCGGGCAGGCATGGGTGCCTGAAACCCGCACGGACCTGTTGCGATGCAAGGTGTACGTGCGAGTTCGGAATGCCGTGCCGCGCATGCCCCGGCATACGTCTCACGCTAGGTAGGAGATCTTCCAGCCTGTCTGGGTGACGGAATGTCACTTTACATATGTCCGGGCATGCGCAAGGCACGGAACACGATGCAGTGCCGATACTTTCCGGCTATATCTGTTCAGTTGCGCATGCCACGGCGTACAGGACGCACGCAACTACCGGAACAATGATCCTAACTGTCGTACGCTCCACAACCGGACACGCATCCTGGGCAATCACTTCACAAACTGACGGCGTTGACGATGATCCTGGCGTAACCAGTTGTAGGTGACGGCATTGTTCCGTTGGCGCGCCGCTGGACACACATGTTGGCCTATAACCCGGCCACGGAGGGGAAGCCGACAGTGGAAAACAAAAAACGCCACGCTAAGCATGACGTTCCTGATGATGTGGGTGATGCAGGAATCGAACCTGCGACCCCTTCCGTGTGAAGGAAGTGCGCTAGCCGCTGCGCCAATCACCCGATTGGTGAAGAAAGCCGGATTCCTCCGGACTCGTGGGCGATACAAGATTCGAACTTGTGACCCCTTCCGTGTCAGGGAAGTGCGCTACCTCTGCGCCAACCGCCCAGGTTGTGTCTTGGTTTGGAAGACTTACGCCTTCCTCGCCAGAGGTGGGTACGAGAGTCGAACTCGTCTATACGGCTTTGCAGGCCGCTGCCTAACCGCTTGGCTAACCCACCGTAAGGTCGTCAACTCATCGGACCTCAGAGCGGACAACGGGACTCGAACCCGCGCTCTCGACCTTGGCAAGGTCGCGCTTTACCAACTAAGCTATGTCCGCGTTTCAACCACATTGCTGTGTTTGAAGCAACGAGTAATTACTATAACGACATCCGTGTGATTTGCAAAATCGAGTGCCTTCCTCGGCGTGTCGCTTTCTGCCGCCGTCGTTCCCACCAGTAGGAAAAGCTCAATATTTCCAAGGGCTGAGAGGATTCACCACCGGCATAAGCACCGGCACACACCGCAAGGAACAGATACATTAGAGGCTATGAGAGCAGAACCGATGCATGAGACATTCATGATCTCCGCCTTCGAGGGCTGGAACGATGCGAGCCAAGCCGCAAGCGAAGTCATCCATTACCTCATCGGCCACTACGAATCCAAACTCATCCACGAAATCAATTCGGATGGCTATTACGACTACCAGGCCACCCGCCCGATGCTCTGCCATATCACCGGCCGGGCACGCATCATCTGGCCGCACACCTCGTTCTACGACATCATCCTCTCCCCCGACCTGCACGTTCTGGTCCAGATCGCCCCCGAACCGAATTATCACTGGAAAGACTATTGCAGGGAGGTCCTGCATATCGCCGAGGACTACGACGTCACCCATGTCATCACGCTCGGCTCGATGTACGCCGCATGCCCGCACACCAGGCCGCTGCCGGTAGACATTTCCAGCGCCACCTGCTCTTGCGAGCTCGACCGTGAATACAGCGGCCCCATCGGTATCACCACCATACTTGACCAGATGGCCTGCAACGCTGGCATGCGGACGACATCCATGTGGGTGTCCATTCCCAAGTACATGAATACGGATATGTGTGCGCAGGGTACATTAGAACTTGTGCACGGACTGTCCACGATTCTCGGCGTGCCGCTTGGCACCAAGGATCTGGCGGCGAAGGCGGAGACATGGAAGATGAAGGCGTCCACAATCGCCGCATGTGACGACCGGCTGTCAGCGTATATCGCCAAGCTAGAGCGCGAGTACGACCTCGCCCAGCGCGCCCGCACCATAGCCTCGCTCGGGGCGCCGCAAGCCGAACAGCTGGTCAAAGAGGCCGAGGCATTTCTCAAACGCATGGAGTAAAGCGGCGATTCACCTTCAGCAGTCGTGTCGACCGGCCGACACGCCGTGGATTTGTCGGCCGGTCGACATGACGCTATAGTAATCCACGTTCCAAGTCGCGCGGTTACGTTGTGACAGAAGAGCATGCGGACATAGCTTAGTTGGTAAAGCGCGACCTTGCCAAGGTCGAGAGCGCGGGTTCGAGTCCCGTTGTCCGCTCCATCATCCCGGGTGTCAAGCCCGGGTTTTTTGTTTTCCACTGTAGGCTTCCCCTCCGCGGCCCAGCTTCTCCCGCCCGTGGACACGTCAGTTGCCGCATGCACCGCCGCAATCGGCTCCCGCCCCAATCACCCCTGCACGGGCGAACGCCGCTCGGTAAATCGACACCAGATCATTCAGCGACTTGGCCGCGTTTGCCGGACTCGTGGACGCCACTGTCATCATCTCCACATCGATACCGAGCCGTTTGAGTTCGGGTTCGACAAGTTTGACGTACAGCTGTCCGGCCTTGCTTCCGGTGGTCATCACCAGCCGTATCGGCGCGCCGCGTAGAATCATGCTGATGTCGTTGGACTCGGGATTGCGGATGCTACCGTCGTTCGCCCCCGAAATATCACACGAGGCAAGCACGTCCCACAATGCGACATGATGGTTCAACGCGAACGCCGCACGCGTGGCTGGCTCGCGCCCGGGATCGCCGCCGAACACCGCCGCCATCACAGGCCAGAACCGGTTTCTGGGATGCATATAGTAAAAGCCCCGTTCCCTTGATTTCGGGCTCGGCATACTGCCCAGCACAAGCACTTGCGAAGCCTCGTCCCATACAGGGCCGAATCCGTGAACCACATGTTGCATCATGGAAGGGCATGATACCCACAGGCCTGCTCAGGGTAGACATCGCTCTTCGGATATGCGAAGGGCGCCATGCGTATGAATCCGCGAATCCGCGGAACCACACGCATGGTGCCCCTCGCCGCCCGCCACGTGCGTGGCGGCAACCCAAAGCCTTATGTAGGTCAGAACATCGCTGCCACGGTGTTGACCATCTCAATCGCAGCCGTCTTGGTCGTCTGCTCCATCGGCTGCAATGCGCCGGCGATCAGCAGAATCGCGACAATAACGGCAATCACGATGCGGTAGATGGCGAACGCGCGGTACGAGAACGTCGAAACGAACTTCAGGAAGCCGATGATCACGACATAACCGACCACGAAACTGACGATGGTCGCCGCGATGGTCGCACCCCAACCCGGGAAGGTCGGATCGGCAGCAGCCGAACCCACCGATTTCACGGTTTCCAGAATGCCCGCACCGAAGACCGCCGGAATCGCCATAAGGAAGCTCACCCGCACTGCGTCTTCACGGGTGTATCCCATCGCACGGCCGAAAGTGATGGTGCCGCCGGAACGCGACACGCCAGGAATCAAAGCGAGCATCTGTCCGATACCGAAAATCAGCGCCTCTTTCCAGTTCATCTCGCGAATCGTCTTCTTCTGCGGCGCCTTCGCATCAATCACCCACAGCAGGACGCCAAAGACGATCAACACCGTCACCGTGATCCACAGGTTGCGCAACGTGGTCTCGATGGCATCCTGGAACAGCAGACCGGCCACGACAATCGGAATGGTGCCGATGATGATGTACCAGCCTTCGGCTGCGTCCCTATTCCGCGTGCCGAACCGCTCCTTCCAGTCCCCCGTGACCGGACGGGTGAACAGGCAACGGAACCAGTGGGACAGAATGCGCGCAATATCACGACGGAAATACAACAGCACCGCGAGCTCAGTACCCAGCTGAATGATCGCGGTGAACGCCGCACCCGGATCCGTATGGAGCATCAATTCGCCGATGATGCGGATATGGGCGCTTGACGATACCGGCAGATACTCGGTAAGCGCCTGCACCAAGCCGAGAATAATCGCTTGGAAGAAATTCATGATCCCTCTTATCACTACTAATCGTTGATCTGGTTGTTCATCCGTGTAGGCTCAGCAGATGACGTGACCACTTTATCCATAGACAGGAATATTGCACACACCTGTTCGATTTTCATCGCAAGGATGGCACACTACGCCAAGACGATGCCAAGGCGCCACGCGACACGGAGCATACACTAGAGGTAAACAACAGGAGGTTCCATATGGCGAAATATCGTAAAAGCAGGATGTTCGCGCCCGCAGGGTTCTTCGAATGCGAAGGCCGCGGGCTGCAATGGCTTGGAGCGGCACACGCCCAGGGCGGCCCGCGCGTCGTCGACGTCTACGACTGGGGTGACGGCTATCTGGATATCGAACGCGTCGAAGGCTGCTCCCCCACGCCGAAAGCCGCATACGATTTCGGCGCGGCGCTCGCCCACATGCATGATGCCGGAGCACCGTATTTCGGTTCGGCGCCAGAAGGATATACGGGAACGTGTTACTTCGGGCCGCTCCAGGACCCAGTGAAGATGGACACCGGCGAATGGACCGACCCGGTCGCCTACCTCGCCGAAGGCAGATTACGTCCGATGGTCGAGCTGGGTATCCAACGCGGAGAACTCAGCGAAGACGATCTGGCCTTGACCAATGAAGTCATCGACCGGCTGCCGGATCTGCTTGGCCGTGCTGGCGAGGACAAACCCGCTCGTGTCCATGGCGATCTGTGGAGCGGCAACGTCATGTGGACCCGGGACAGCGGCGATGTGGAGGCAGTGCTCATCGACCCAGCGGCACACGGCGGGCACCGGGAGGAGGATCTCGCGATGCTGAACCTGTTCGGCATGTCGTATCTGCACGAGATTCTCGACGGATATCAGCGTGTGCATCCGCTCAAGGCAGGATGGCAGGACCGCATCACCATCTGGCAGCTCTATCCCATCGCCGGACACTGCGTGTTCTTCGGCGGCGGGTATGTCAGCGAATACCGCTCGATGTGCCACTCATTGTTGAAATAACTCCTTGCTGAAATAACAATGAACAGCGGGCTGGTCTCCTTGCCAGTGCGCAACCGAATGTGCCCGTTTGCTGTTGATGGGAATCCTGAAAACCCATCAACAGCAAACGGGCACCGTTATTGAATCACCGGGCCGTCACCATATCTGTGATGTCAAGTCTAATCAGCCCAAAGCGTCTTTCAGCTTGCTGAAGAAGCCTTTCTTCGCGCTCAACGGCTTGGAGCTTTGCTCGACCTTCGGTTTGTCCCCGTCGTGACGTTCGCCGAACTGCTCAATCAGCTGGCGTTCATCGTCCTTCAACTTGGTCGGAATGACCACATTGACGTGGATGATCAGGTCGCCGCGGTTCGTCTCACCGAGCTTGGTCGCCCCAAGCCCCTTCAAGGTCACGGTTTGTTCTGGTTGGCAGCCTTCAGGAATGTCAAAATGCTGCGAACCATCGAAGGTGTCGATATCGAGCCCGTGTCCAAGCACCGCCCAACTCATCGGAATCTGTACCCAGCAGTGCAGGTCATCGCCGTCACGGGTGAATTGTTTGTCAGGCTTGATGCGGATATCGACGTACAGGTCGCCCGCGGCACCGCCGCCTTCGCCGACTTCTCCCTGATGCGGCAGACGCAGCCTGGTGTCATCGTGGACGCCCGCCGGGACAGTCACTCCGACGTCACGGGTAGTACGTACGCGGCCATGCCCCATGCACGCCGGGCAAGGATGCTCGATGATGGTCCCATGTCCTTCGCAACGTTCGCACGGCGCGGATGTCATCATCTGGCCGAGCATCGTGCGCACGACTTTCTGGCGGTACCCCTGTCCGTGGCAGTCGGGGCATGTCACCGGCTGGGAGCCTTCTGTGGCACCCGATCCGCCGCATTCCTGGCACAGGCCAAAGGTGTTGATAGTCACGTGGGCGACACCGCCGAACACCGCGGTTTTCAGGTCGATGGACGTTCTGGCGAGCGCATCCCTACCCGGCTGGGTGCGCGGGGTGGGACCTTGCGAAGCACCGCCGCCGAAAGCACCGCCGAAGAATTGTCCGAAGATATCGCCCATATCGCCCATATCGAAGCCGGCGGCTCCGGACCCGAAACCGCTTGACGGGTCGTTGGGGTCGACGCCCTGGTCGTACATCCGGCGTTTGTCGGGGTTGGACAACACTTCGTAGGCGCTGTTGACCTCCTTGAATTTGTCCTCGAATTCGGGACCGGCGATATCAGGATGGTATTTGCGGCTCATCTTGCGATAGGCCTTTTTGATTTCCTCTTCGCTGGCCGTGCGTTCCACGCCCAGGGCCTCGTAGTAGTCTGCCACTGCTTATTTCCTTTGGTTGGTTTCTGCAAGTATTGTGTCACAGCCCTATGTCAGCTGTCTGCGTCTGTCGCGTCTTCGCCGATGATCCCGGTGAGGTATCTGGCGACCGCTCGGACCGCGGCCATGGTCGTGACGTAATCCATATGCGTGGGACCGATTGACCCGACAAAAGCGACAGGCTTGCCGGTTTGCGCGGAGGCAGAGCCTTCGGAGATGGTCGCGTTGATATGCCCGTATCCGCTGGTGATGACGGAGGCGTGCATGAGTTCGGGGGTATGCGTTTCCGATCCGATGGCGACGCCCACGCCGTTTTCCGTGACTTCCTCGCTTAGTGAATTCATGAGTCTCATGATGACGACCTGTTCCTCGAGCGCGTCGAGCAGTGGGGCCATCTCTGTGCTGGAATGCTGGTGGGCGAGTTTCGATGTACCCGCCATATACATGTCGGTGGCCTGTTCGTCTGCTGCCATGCTGGTCAGGGCGTGGGACAGGGCCTGTGCCAGTGCCGACAGTCTGCCGTGTTCGACGGTTTTGCCCAAGGCGACGATGGTTTTCGCCGCCAATGTCAGGGATTTCCCGGCACAGCGCGCGTTGACCGTCTCCGAGAAGGTCGCGAGCAGCTCGGTCGAGGGTAACGGGCGCACTTCCAAGGTATGCTGGGCGACTCTTCCGGTATCGGTGATGATGACCGCAAGCAGTTTGTTCATGGATACGGGGACGATTTCGACGTGCCTGAGCGTGGATTTTGACAACGCCGGGGAGGCGACGACCGCCACCTGCCCGGTGATGCGGGCTAGCAATCGGGCAGCTCGCTGCAAGGTGTCCTCAAGGCTGACCGATCCGCCGAGGAAGTTGCCGATCGCCCTGCGTTGCGCTGGTGACAGGGGAACGACGGTCGCCAAGCGGTCAACGAAGTATCGGTATCCTTTTTCGGTTGGCACTCGACCGGCGGAGGTATGGGGCTGGACCAGGTAACCTTCGTCTTCCAGTGCGGCCATATCGTTGCGCACGGTCGCCGAGCTCACACCGAGATGGTGGTTCCGTGTCAGCGATGTCGAGCCGACCGGCTCCTGCGAACGGATGTAGTCCTCCACCACGGCGCGCAGGACCAACATGCGTCTCGATTGCGTCATATGCGCGCCTCCTTATTCATTCTTTTCTGTGTTTCTTTGTCGTTCTCGTGTTTCACGTTCCGTGAGGGTTCTTCTGTTGCAATCATGTCGGTCTCCCGTCCAGGCGGGCAGGTGCGCGCTTGTGTACCGGCATACACGACACATGCATGATTTCTGATGAGAAGTCGATATGTATTGTCTTAGCACTCCAGCGTCGAGAGTGCTAATCGGTTCATCGACAGGGAAATCCGCACAAACATCATGTTCATTTGCACCAACAAGAGCACACGAATGTGCCATAACACGCCAAAAGCGCACCCCGAAGTCTGATGCAATAGTTAGCATGGAAGGGCAATGTGAGGGTGTCCGTGGCGCGGCACAAGCCGAATGCGCGGCCACCCGAAGTATTGGAAGGAAAGTAGATCACCTATGACCGATTTCACCTGGTCTGAATTGGACGAGCGCGCCGTCAAGATGGCGAAGGTCCTCTCCGCCGACGCCGTCGAGCGTGCTGGACACGGCCACCCCGGCTCCCCTGTGTCCCTGGCTCCGATTGCCTACACGCTGTATCAGCACTACATCAAGCACGATCCGAACGATCCCAAGTGGGCCGGACGTGATCGCTTCATCCTCTCCGCTGGCCATGCTTCGCTCACGCAGTACGTGCAGCTGTTCTTCTCCGGCTACGGCCTGACGCTGGACGACCTCAAGTACTTCCGCGGCGGCGCCGACACCCGCACCCCGGGCCACCCTGAGTACGGCCTGACCCCGGGCATCGAAATGACCACCGGCCCGCTCGGCCAGGGTCTTGCTTCCTCCGTCGGTTTCGCATACGGCCAGCGCTTCGAGCGCGGTCTGCTCGACCCGGATGCCGCCGAAGGCACCTCCCCGTTCGACCACAAGGTGTGGGTCATCTGCGGTGAGGGCGACGTCGAGGAAGGCGTTTCCTCCGAAGCCAGCTCGCTCGCTGGCAACCAGAAGCTCGGCAACCTCTTCGTAATCTTCGATGCGAACCACATCCAGATCGAAGGCGACACCAAGCTCACCTTCTCCGAGGACATCCTCAAGCGTTACGAGGCCTACGGCTGGTACACCGACGAAGTGTCCTTCATCCAGCCCGACGGCTCCTACAAGGAGGACGTCGAGGCGCTCGCCGCGGCCATCGACAAGGCCGAGACCGTCACCGACCGTCCGCACTTCATCAAGGTCGACACGCTCATCGCATGGCCGACCCCGGGCAAGACCAACAACGAGGCTTCCCACGGCTCCAAGCTCGGTGCCGAGGCTGTCGCCGGTCTGAAGAAGGAACTCGGCTTCGACCCGGACGTCGACTTCCCGATCGACGAGGAAGCCCTCGCCCATGCCCGTAAGGTCGCCGAGCGCGGTCTCGAGGCCCACAAGGAGTGGGACGAGAAGTTCGCCGCCTGGCAGAAGGCCAACCCGGACAAGGCCGCCTTGTATGAGCGCATCAAGGCGCACAAGCTGCCTGAAGGCTTCGACGAGGCCATCGACACCTTCGAAGCAGCTCAGGAAGTCGGCAAGGGTGTCGCCACTCGTAAGTCCTCCGGCCAGGTCCTCAACGCCATCGCTGAGGTCATGCCTGAGCTGTGGGGCGGTTCCGCCGATCTCGGTGGCTCCAACAACACCAACATCAACGGCGCAAAGTCCTTCGGCCCATCCTCCGACGAGACCCGCACTTGGCCTGAGCAGTCCGAATACGGCCGCCAGCTGCACTTCGGCGTGCGCGAGTTCGCGATGGGTGCCATCACCAACGGCATCCTGCTCGGCTCCGACACCCGCCCGTTCAACGGCACGTTCTTCCAGTTCTCCGATTACGAGCGTCCGGCTGTGCGTCTGGCCGCACTCATGGAGATCCCGAACCTGTACGTGTGGACCCACGATTCCGTCGCCCTCGGCGAGGACGGCCCGACCCACCAGCCGATCGAGCATCTGGCCGCCTTCCGCGCCATGCCACAGTTCGAGGTCGTGCGCCCTGCCGACGCATATGAGACCGCAGAGGCCTACCGTTACTTCTTCGAGAAGAAGAACACCCTGCCGACCGCGATGATCCTCACCCGCCAGGGTGTGCCAACGCTCGCCGAGACCAAGGACAAGGCGAAGAACGGTGTCCGCAAGGGCGCTTATGTCCTCGTCGACACCGAGGGTACCCCGGATGTGATCGTCATGGCTTCCGGCTCCGAGGTCCAGTGGGCCGTGGCCGCCGCCAAGACCCTCGCCGCTGAAGGCATCAAGGCCCGCGTTGTGTCCTTCCCGTCCATGGAATGGTTTGAGGAGCAGGACGACGAGTACAAGGAGGAAATCCTCCCGGCTGGCGTCAAGGCCCGCGTCTCCATCGAGGCCGGCGTTGCCATGCCGTGGTACAAGTACCTCGGTGCTTACGGCAAGGCCATCTCCATCGAGCAGTTCGGCCTGCAGGGTGACGGCGCCCAGAACATGATTGATCTGGGTATCACCGCCGAGCACGTCGTGGAGGCTGCCAAGGCTTCCATCGCCGAAGTGAACGCCTGATTCCGTTCATTTCCACCACGGAAGGTTACCTTGGCTTCGCGTAAAGGAAACCTCAGGGTACCCTTCCATATAGAATAAATGTGTTCCCATCTAGGAATATCAAGGAGTAACACAACATGACTGAAGCAACTCAGCGCATCAGCGACAACGGTGTTTCCATTTGGCTGGACGACCTGTCCCGCACCCGCATCGAGTCCGGCTCACTGCAGGACCTCATCAAGAACAAGAACGTCGTTGGTGTGACCACCAACCCGTCCATCTTCCAGAAGGCCCTCTCCCAGGTCGGCCCGTACGATGCGCAGCTCAAGGAGCTCGGCAAGGTCGACGTTGAGACCGCCGTGCGCGAGCTGACCACCACCGACGTGCGCAACGCGGCCGATATCTTCCGTGATATCGCCGAGGCCACGGACTTCGTCGACGGCCGCGTCTCCATCGAAGTGGACCCGCGTCTTGCCCATGAGACCGAAGCCACCGAGAAGCAGGCTGTGGAACTGTGGGAGAAGGTCAACCGCCCGAACGCCATGATCAAGATCCCGGCGACCCTCGAGGGCCTTCCGGCTATCACCGCCACGCTCGCCAAGGGCATCTCCGTCAACGTGACGCTGATCTTCTCCATCGAGCGCTATGAGCAGGTCATCGACGCCTTCATCGAGGGCATCGCCCAGGCTGACGCCAACGGCCACGACCTCAAGCACATCGGCTCCGTCGCTTCCTTCTTCGTGTCCCGCGTGGACACCGCTGTCGACAAGCTGCTCGAAGCCAACGGCTCCGACGAGGCCAAGGCCCTCGAAGGCAAGGCTGCTGTCGCCAACGCTCGTCTGGCTTACAAGCTCTTCGAGGATAAGTTCGCGAACGATCCTCGCTGGGCTGCTCTCGAGGCCAAGGGCGCCAAGAAGCAGCGTCCGCTGTGGGCTTCCACCGGCACCAAGAACGCCGCGTACTCCGATTGCAAGTATGTCGACGAGCTCGTCGCTCCGCACGTGGTCAACACCATGCCGGAGAAGACCCTGAATGCTCTCGCCGATCACGGCAACGGCGCTCCGTCCATCAAGGGCACCTATGAGGAGTCCCAGGCCATCATGGACAAGCTCGCTGCCCTGGGCATCAACATCAAGGATGTCACCGACCAGCTCGAGGCTGACGGTGTCGCCAAGTTCATCGCCTCTTGGGATTCCGTGCTGGCTGACGTCCAGTCCGGTATCGACCGCGTCAACGGCTGAGACTATGAATCCACGCTGATGTAACTCATCAGTAGAGCAATAACGCAACTGGCCCTGCTTCCCCACTTTGGGAGGCGGGGCCAGCTGCGTTTTGGACGGAAACTGATATCGACACGTGCGGGCTCGGTGAGACGCGGTGCTATGTGGGACTTACAGGTCGGTAATCTTCTGTTTGCTGATGACGCCCATCTGTGACATCGTTGTCACAGCACACCTGACCTTTCTGTTTCTACCGACGCTGAGACTACTGTCAGCGTCGGTAGAAACAGAAAGAAGCGGCGTATTCAGGTCGAGCCAAGGAGGGAAACCGCCCGCCGCTGCACCAACCAGCTATGAATATCACGACGTCAGCGTAGCTAGTTTGTAGTGCTACACACAAACTGGTGACGGAATCCACGCGCGCAGCGTAGCCGGTTTGTGGACTGGCACAAACCGGCTATGTAACACGCACACTGAGGGTTACCGGATTGTGCGATGGCCACGCGGTTACGCCGCCATCACACACGGGCATTCGGTTCCCGTCGCATCAGGAACCACGGTTTCAGCTTTTGGCAGATTATTGATGATAGGTGGCCAGGAAATTGCGCAGTTTGGCGGTGGCGTCCTTGAGCACTTCGATTCTCGGCAAATAGACCACACGGAAATGATCGGGCTGCTGCCAATTGAACCCACTGCCCTGCACGATGAGGAGCTTCTGCTCGCGCAACAAATCCAGCGCGAACTTCTCGTCGTCCTTGATACCGAAGCGTTTGACATCCAGCTTCGGGAAGATGTAGAACGCGGCTTTCGGCTTGACCGCCGACACGCCCGGAATCGAGTTCAACGCCTCATAGATGTATTCGCGCTGCTCATAGATCCTGCCGCCCGGAACGATATAGTCGTTGACGCTCTGATGGCCGCCGAGCGCGGTCTGGATGATGGACTGTGCAGGGACATTCGAGCAGATGCGCATGTTCGTCAGCATGTTCAATCCCTCGATGTAGTCCTTCGCAATCTCCTTGTTGCCGCTGAGCACCATCCAGCCGACGCGGTATCCGGCAATCATGTGTGATTTCGACAGTCCTGAGAAGGTGACGCAGAACAGGTCGGGCGCCATGGACGCGATGGAGACGTGCTTGAGACCGTCCATCACCAAGCGGTCGTAGATTTCGTCGGAGAATATCATGAGCTGATGCTCACGGGCGAGTTCAACGATCTGCTGCAGCACTTCCGGCGGGTACAATGCGCCTGTCGGATTGTTCGGGTTGATGATGACAATCGCTTTCGTACGGTCGGTGATCTTGCGCCGCATATCCTCGATATCGGGATACCATTCCGACTGCTCGTCACACACGTAATGCACGGCCGTACCACCCGTCAGCGTGACGCACGCCGTCCACAACGGATAATCAGGCGAAGGCACAAGCACCTCGTCACCGTTGTCAAGCAACGCCGACATGCTCAGATTGATCAGTTCGCTCACACCGTTGCCCGTGTAAATCCCGTCGATGCTGACATTCGGGATATTCTTGAGCTGCGCGTATTGCATGATCGCCTTGCGGGCGGAGAACAGGCCTTTCGAATCGGAATAGCCTTCGCAATCGGTCAGTTGCTGCGCCATGTCGTATACGACTTCATCAGGCGTGCAGAAGCCGAACGGCGCCGGATTGCCGATATTGAGCTTGAGGACATGGGTCCCGGAGGCTTCCATTCGCGCCGCTTCGTCGACAACAGGTCCTCTGACATCATAGAGCACGTTATCAAGCTTCGATGACTTGCCGAAATGCCGCATGGTGGTTCCTTTCGTTGATGCAGTCTTAACGTCGAGCTGCTCAGGCGAGCCTTCGCCGGATTCCGGGGATGTGGAAGCATCCGGCTTCCTGCGGGTCATCTCGTCGCTGTCCCCCATCAGCCACGAGGCGCTCACGCCGAGCATATCAGCCAAGGCGTTGACTGTTTCGGTACGCGGGACAGTTTTTCCGCTCACATACTGGCTGACATGGCTTTTGCCAAGATGCACGCCGAATTCGGGTGCACGCCTGACGATGTCTATCTGCTTGAGGTGGCGTTGGTTCATCGCCTGGGTGAGCCGTTGTGCGAACAATCCTTCTGCCATAACACTCCAGAGTTCAACGTATGTTCAATCTTATCAGGAACTATAGCACAACTCTCGGAAACAATGAACCGAAAAGTCTGAAATTGAACCCTACAGCGTTATAGGAAGTTCAATTCGAATCCGGGGAGGGCATCACCATCGTCATTTGGGACGCTCATACCACTGGAAGATGCTCACATCCCCCAGTGCCGTTCAATCCATTGGGCCACACCATCCTCATTATTCGACGGGCAGATGTCATCCGCGATTGCCAACACCTTGGGGTTCGCATTCGACACCGCTACACCGGTTCCTGAACGCCGCATCATCGCGATATCGATCAGATCGTCGCCGAATGCAACAGTCTGCGACAGCGGAATATTCATCGACGCGCAAATCCGTTCCAGCGACCGTTCCTTGTTCGCCTGCGGGTTCATCAGCATCCACATTGATCCTTCGGAGATGCTCACCGAAAAATCGTCCGGGACGAGCCTACCCAACACCGACCACTGGTACGGATCGGGAAAGATGATAATCTTGTCGGCCACGCCATCGGGTACGTCCGTGAAATCCGTAATGACGAAGGTCTGCGTTTTCCAGTAGACGCTGACGTCAAAATTCGTGTACCGGACGTCATCCATGACGATGCCGATCTTCAACCCCGGCAATTCATGCACAAGAGACCTGCACACCTCGCATGCGCGTCGGGATGAGAACCCGATTTTCATCAGATGCCCATCATCGGGCAGTACACCGCTGGTGAGCATATCGACGTCGGACGACGACGGATTGGTGTCGATCAGTGCTCCATTGAGGTAGATGCACGCGTCGACTGGCAGTCTGTCGACAACATCGTATCCAGTGCTCACCGGGCGCGCCGTCGCAACGGCGAATCGAACGCCCGCGTCATGCATCCGCCACACGGCGTCGATGGAATGCTCGGCGAGATACCGTTCCTCGAAAGTCGGGGCATCGTGCATCAACGTTCCATCAAGATCGGCGACGACCAAACGCACGGGCGTATCGCCGCAGCGGTCCCGGTTATTATCGGGATTCATGGGTGCACCATGTTCAAGTCCGTCCCCATGTTCGGGACGCTCGGGGGTGGTGTCTGTCCCCGATTGGGATGATGATGCCGCCTCAATCATTGTTGCTTCCTCTCCCCCAACCGACCGATGCATGAGATTACCGCCGTTGCACGATTGCTTTCCTGGCGAGGGGGTGATGTTGGGCTGAGCATGTGATAGGCCGATGGATACAAAATCCGCCCTGTCTCCGTATGGGAAGCAGGGCGGTTTCATGACGATGCTGGACTGATATCCGCTGATATCTATCGCGCTGAATTACCGTGACGATAGCGAAGGAGCCGGCGAGGCTGCATAGCGTGTCGTCTGTGTGCCGGAATTTGCAACGATTCAGCCGCCGATATTGAATTTAGTGAACAAATCGAGGGTGATAATCAGAGCGACCCAAAGCACCGCGATAATCACCGTCCAACGGTTCAGGTTCTTCTCGGCGACGCCTGAAGAGCCCGCGTTCTGGGTGAGACCGCCGCCGAACATGTCGGAAAGGCCGCCGCCCTTGCCCTTATGCATAAGAATGAGCAGCGTCAACAGGAAGCTGAGTACAACGACCAGAATCTGGATAACCAGCTTGAGAACAGCCAAACCTGACACGAGTTGAACCTCCATTGTGTGTAACTTATCTAAGCATAGCGCAACCGCGGGATTTTGGCATGCTAACCCCGAAAGGGGCAAGGCACCCTGACAAACGGCAAGGATATACTGGACCAAACCAATCCCGTCGAGCGCGGCCCCACGCTACTTGCGGCCCGACGCCCCAGATTTCGCCACAAGCCGTACAATCTTTGCGAGTTCCTCCGGATGCAAGGACGCGCCACCGACAAGGAAACCATCGACATCGGGTTGGGTGATCAATTGGGACGCATTCTTCGAGGTCACCGACCCGCCGTACAAGATACGCAGGCTCGTGGCTGTCTCATCGCCGAAGGTCTCACGGATATCGTCACGAATCGCCTTGGCTGCATCCTGGGCTGACTGCGGGGTGGCCACCATGCCGGTGCCAATCGCCCAGACCGGCTCATATGCAATCAGCAGATTCGTGGCCTCTTCCACAGACAGGTCACGGGTCACATCCCGCACTTGGCCGACAGCGAAATCAAGCTCGATGCCCTGCTTGCGTTCCTCGTAGCTTTCGCCCACGCACAGGATGGGCCGCATGCCAGCTGCGAGCACGGCGCGGACCTGATCGACGATATTCGCGTCATCTTCCGGATGGTATTTGCGTCGCTCCGAATGACCGACAATCACATATGAACAACCCAGCGCCGCCAGCATATCTGCGGAAACGTCACCGGTGAACGCCCCTTGCGAAGTCACGGACACGGATTGCGCGCCATACTTGATGGGCAGATCATCGGCTTCGACCAGCACCTGGACACTGCGAATCGACGTGAACGACGGCATCAACGCGACCTCGCACGTGCGCGGATCCACATGAGCGTCCCGCAACAGCCATGCGAATTTCTGGACGAAATAGGTCGCCTCGAGATGATTGAAGTTCATCTTCCAGTTCCCCGCGACCAGCGGAATCCGATTCACCGCCATACCATCTCCATCCTTGTCAACAACCCCGACACCACTTTTCCGGCGACGATACGTGCACGACACCGGGAAACACGTGTGCGGGCACGCCGGTCACGACATGCCCGCACACGGTTCGCCGTACATGCGAATTACTCGAGCACCTTCAGCCCCGGAAGCTCCTTGCCCTCGAGGAACTCAAGGGAAGCGCCACCACCGGTGGAGATGTGGGAGAAGCCATCCTCCGGGAAGCCGAGGTTGCGCACGGCAGAAGCGGAATCGCCGCCGCCGACGATGGTGAACGCACCGGCCTTGGTCGCATCGACCAGCCCCTGCGCCACAGCGCGGGTGCCCTCAGCGAACTGAGCGACTTCGAAGACACCCATCGGGCCGTTCCACACGACCGTCTTGGAATCGACGATCTTGTCGTGGAACAGCTTCTGGGAATCCGGGCCGATATCCAGACCCATCTTGTCAGCCGGGATGGCATCCGCCTTGACGACCTCCGGAGCGATCGGGGTGTCGCCAGCTGGGAAGCCGGCGTTCACGACGATATCGGTCGGAAGCACGAGCTCGACACCGGTCTTCTCAGCGGTCTCGATGTAGCCCTTGACCGTTTCGAGCTGGTCTTCCTCGAGCAGCGAGGTGCCGACTTCATAGCCCTTGGCCTTGAGGAAGGTATAGACCATGCCACCGCCGATGACCAGACGGTTGGCGCTGCCGAGCAGGTTCTCGATGACGCCGAGCTTGTCGGAGACCTTGGAACCGCCGAGCACGACCGTCAGCGGGCGTTCCGGGTTCTCGGTGGCGCGGGACAGCGCCTTGACTTCCTTCTCGACCAGCAGGCCGGCCGCGGAAGGCAGGAACTTGGCGATGGAGTAATTGGAGCCCTGGGCGCGGTGCACGACACCGAAGCCGTCGGAGACGAACACGTCGCCGAGTTCGGCGATCTTCTTCGCATAGGCGTCGCGCTCGGCTTCGTCCTTGCTGGTCTCCTCAGGATTGAAACGCACATTCTGCAGCAGCACGACGTCACCGTCGTTCATCGCCGCGACCTTGGCATGGGCGTCCTGTCCATAGGTGTCCTCAGCGAGCGGGACATCGACACCCAACAGCTCACCAAGGCGCTTGGCAACCGGCGCGAGAGACAGTTCAGGAACAACCTTGCCCTTCGGACGGCCGAGATGCGCCATGAGGATGACCTTGGCGCCGTCGGCGCGCAAAGCCTTGATGGTCGGCAGGGCGGCACGGATACGGCCGTCATCGGTGATCGTGGTGCCGTCCAGCGGAACGTTGAAATCCGCGCGGACGAGAACGCGCTTGCCCTTGAGATCTCCAAGATCCTTCAGTGTCTTCATGAATATCCTTTCCTAACCGCATGCCACACAGGCCATGCGGGAAGATGGTGGCGTGACTACGCCAATTGCGATGATACAGGCAACGAAGAACAAAAGACGCCATCCTTCGCGTGCAGCAAGAAGGATGACGCCGTCAAAGTGGAAAAAACGCAACCGTGTCGCGAAACGAGAGGCTCACAACCCCTGTTGCCGCGCATTCTGGACTTTCTCCGCTTTCTGCAGCAGCCGCCGGATGCGCCCTGCGATTGCATCTTTGCTGATTGGGGGATCAGCAAGGCGGCCGAGTTCCTCTAGGCTGGCGTCACGGTGATCGAGGCGAAGCTGTCCTGCCGCACGCAGTTTCGGCGGAATATCCTCGCCGAGGACTTGGAAGGCGTTACGCACTTTTTCGGTCGCTTCTGCGGCTGCTTTCGCGCTACGACGCATATTGGCGTCATCGAAATTCGCCAGACGATTCGTCTTGCCTCGTGGTTCGCCGTCGGTGCGCTTGCCGGTCCATTCCCTTGCGGACTGGGGTGCGCCAATCAGGTTGAGCAGCCGTTCGATGGCGTCAGGATCACGAAGAGTCACACGCTCCGAGCTGCGCACCTGACGTGTTTTTGCACTGATGCCCAGACGATGAGCTGCGCCTTGGAGCGCCAATGCCGCCTCATGGGTTGGGCAGATGACCTCGAGATAGCCGGCCGTGCCGATGTCCGAGATACGGCCGTGGGCCATGAACGCACCACGCCATGCGGCTTTGATCTGCGGGATTTTCCCGTTCACGATCTCGGGCGGCAGGCCACGAACCACGCGATGGATGCGCGGATTGTACAGTCCCAGCCAGACAGCTAGTCCCATAGCCCCTTGATCGACGACGACGTTGTACCGCTGGATGATTTGACCCTGCGGGGTCTTAGGGCGGACCGACTTGATGACAGCGTCGAATTTCGGTTGCTTGGCACCGTTCTGCTCGTGCAACGGCTGTCTCTTCGCGACTTCCTGAGCCTGATGCTGGAACTGGTTGACAATGGCATTGCGCAGCCATTTCGCCGCTTCCAGCGAATCGAACTGTGCGAACAACACGACCTGTTTGCTGCTGGTCTGACGCAGACCGCCGCCAAATTGGAACATGGCGGCCGCCTGAGCCACCATTGCAGCTGGCAGGTCATCGTTAATCGTGGCGAGTTCGCTATTGACATCATCGAGAAGAGCCAAGAGCCAACCTCCTACTTCCTGTTTCTCTTCACTGCCTCTGCAACATGCCGGCATAATCCGGCAAGGTGGCAACGTGTAACTGTGATATCCAATATCTTGGACAAGATTACGACAAGCCGTGTAAATTCAGCTTGGGGCTTTTTGTCATGCGGTCAGGCCTGATGCAGATGGCGATGCAGCTCGCGCGCGGACACCGTCACGGACAATCCTTGCGCGCGCAAACGCTCGGCAAGTGCATTGCTCATGGCCACTGAACGATGCTGACCTCCGGTACAGCCGATGGCTATGGTCACATAATGTTTGTCTTCCCTGGCGTAACCGTCGATGGCGATGCTGATGGCTCGCTGGTAGGCGTCAAGGAACTCCTTGGCACCCTTGCTCGAGAGCACATAGTCGCTCACCGGTTTGTCCAGACCGGTCAGCTCACGCAGGGAAGGTACCCAGTACGGATTGGGCAGGAATCTGACATCCGCCACGAAATCGGCATCGATCGGGATGCCGTATTTGAACCCGAAACTGAAGATATGGACCGAAACCGTGGTGGGGCCGGAGCCGAGTAACGCCTCATACAGTTTGGTGGACAGCTGATGGATGCTGAGCGACGACGTGTCGATCACCATATCCGCATGTTCCTTGAGATTGGCGAGCAACGTACGTTCTTCGAGAATGCCGTCAATCAGCCGGTTGCCATGCTGGAGCGGATGCGGGCGACGGACGGACTCGTACCGTTTGATCAGCACTTCGTTGCTGGCATCGAGGAACAGGATGCGCGTCTTGACACCCAGATCATCAAGATGACTGAGCACCTCGGACAAATCGTCGAAATAGCTGCGCGAACGAACATCCACCACGGCTGCGAGCTTGTGGACCTTCGAACCGGAGGATGTCATCATATCGACCAACGGGATCAGGAGTTTCGGGGGCATGTTGTCGACAACGTACCACCCCATGTCCTCGAGTGCATCCGCGGCATGCGTGCGTCCGGCTCCGCTCATACCGGTGATGAGCAGCACCTCGAAAGAATCGGCGGGATCCGGTCGATCGCCATTTCCCGTGGCGGCGGTCGCAGGGCTTTGTTCGCTCGTTTCAGCCATTCAGTGCCTCCAATAACGCTTCTCTCATTGCATCTTCCAGCGGGGCATCGACTTCCTCCATGACCGCCGGCTGATCCCCGTTCCAGCGTTCCGCTCCCCTGCCGGTCATCAGGCATACCTGCCCGATGGCTTGATACAGGAGCATGTCCTCGCCGCCGATGGACAGGCCGCCCGCCTGCGACCAAGCGCGGTTCAATGCGCTGGGACGTGGATCATAGGCGACGTCGAGCAAAGTGCCGTGTACCATGGCTCCGGCTTCACCCAAGGCGTCCGCAATGGGATCCGCGGCCCTCGACGGGAGCGTCGAAATCACGATATCGCAATCGGCGATCGTCTCAGGGACACGGTCGAGCACGATGATGTCGACGTCGATGCCGATGCCCGACAATCTGCCGTTGTCTCGATGCTCGGCAAGTGCGACGATGTCCGCATTATGCTCTGGATGGCGTGCGGCTACGGTGATACACCGCACCACCGCTCCCCCCGGGGAAGACAACTGAGACAATGCGGCGATCGCGGACATCGCGGTGTTCCCGTTGCCGATGACCAACGCGTGCATACCATGCCTCTGGGGTCGCATATCCGCTCCTGCCGTCTGCCACGCGTGGCGGATGGCCAGGTCGATGCCGTCAACGTCCGTGTTATACAGGCGCATCAAGGGAAGGCCGTGTTCTCGCGCCGGGCCGGGGATGCCGGGCTCGTCCCAGTCGAAGACCACGGTGTTGGCGACGGCAAGCCTGCGCGCCCACATATTGGAGGGAAGCCCGTACGGCTGGATGGTGCGTTTCAACGGCATGGTGAGGCTCAGACCTCGCCAACTCGAATCAAGGCCTGACAGAAACGGCCCAAGATGATCCTCGTCGATCTCGTAGCGGTGATACGACCACGTGCCGGCGAGGCCGAGCGCACGGTAGGCTGCCTGATGCAGCGTCGGCGAGAGTGAATGCCTGATCGGCTTGCCGAGCACCGCGCACTGGTTGCCGGTAATCGGAGCTCCCGCGGAATCCTGGATATCCATCATGCGTGTGCCTCCCCGTGTTCCAATCGTGTCTTCATGCCGCACACCCGTTCGGTGACGACGTTTCCGGCATTGCCCATGGTAGCCGAATCACTCGTCCTTCGCGTGGAGCGCCGCGTACACGGCTTCGGCCTTGGCGTGGCCGACGCCCTTAACCTGTTCGAGCTGTTCGATACTCGCCTCGCGCATTGTCCTGACCGATCCGAACGCATTGAGCAGACGCTTCTGGTAGGACGGCCCGATGCCCGGAATGTCGTCGAGCGCGGAACGCAAAGCCCCTTTTCTGCGTGTCTGACGATGGTAGGTGATGGCGAATCGGTGCGATTCGTCGCGCACGCGTTGCAACAGGTACATGCCTTCGGATTGGCGCGGGAGAATGATCGGATAGTCGTCATCCGGGACCCACACTTCCTCGAGACGCTTCGCAAGACCGCATACGGCGACATCGTCGACCCCGCAGTCATGCAATGCCTTCGCCGCCGCCATGACCTGGGGTTTGCCGCCATCGACCACGACGAGATTCGGTTTATAGGCGAAATGACGCCGTTGGGTGTTCTGTTGGATGACTTCGTCCGCGGCGGCTTCCTGTACGGCGTCCTGGTTGACCGTGCGCTGCGCCAGGATCGACTGCGCAGACCCGGACACGCCGGCAGCTTCTGCCGTCGTCGCCATACCTGCCGGTTCGCCGTTGCCGATTTCAGACCGGTCTGTGACGAGGGACGCATGCTGTTCGGACGCGTGCCGTTCGGCTTGCCGGATTCTGCGCTCGTTGTCCATGCTGTCACCGGAGTCGCCAGCGATATTTCCGTGGCGGAATCGTCTGGTCAGAGTCTCATACAGTGCGCTCAAGTCGTCGAGCGCGCCTTTGCCGTCATCACCACGGATGGCGAAGCGGCGGTATTCGGATTTCTTGGCGATGGCGTCTTCAAACACCACCATCGACGCCACCTGATAGGCGCCTCCGATGGTGTTGGAGATGTCGTAGCATTCGATGCGCAGCGGCGCCTGGGGCAATCCGAGCGCGTCCGCGACGTCGTTCATCGCTTGGGTGCGGGCGCCGATATCACTGATTCTGCTCATTTTGCTGCGTTGCAACGCTTGGGCGGCGTTGTCGTTGGCGCGTTCCATCAGGGTCCGTTTTTCGCCGCGACCAGGGACCCGAATCGTGACCAGCGATCCGCGTTCGCCGCTGAGCCATGCCTCGAGGTCAGCCCGTCTTGCCGGCTCGATGGGCATGAGGATTTCCCGCGGCACCGGAGCAATCGGGGCGAGCAAGTCGGCGCGGCCGGTTTGTTCCAACCGCTCGTGGCGGGTTCTTGTCGCCTGCGCCCTGGTAAGGCTGTCCGAAGCGGTGACGCTCTGGGTGGCTCCGATAGCGTCCCTGCGTTCTAGAACATTGATTGGCTGGGCGCCCTCGCCGGTACGGGAGCTTTGACCGCTACCGCGTTCATGGAGTAAATCGGCATACACCTGGACAATGAGATCGGACATCAGTTCGTCATCCCCGATATCCTCGACACGTTCGACGGTCCAGTTGCGTTCGCCGCGAATCGATCCGTCCCTGACGAAGAACACGTGGACCGACGCTTCAAGCTCGTCAGAGGACAGGCCGAAGACGTCGGCGTCCACATCCTGGTCGAGAACGACGGAATTTTGCTGCATGACGGTTTGCAGCATCGCGATTTCATCCCGCAACCTTGCAGCGCGTTCGAAATCAAGGTCGTCGCTCGCCGTTTTCATCTCCCGGCCAAGCTGGGCGATGTATGATTTACCGACCCTTCCGGTGAGCACACCAACCAGCCGCTCGCATTGGCGGCGATGGTCGGCCTCGCTGATACGTCCGACACAGGGTGCAGAACATTTGCCGATGGAGGCAAGCAGGCATGGCCTACCGGTGAGACGCGCCTTGTCGAACACCCCGTCCGAGCATGTGCGCACCGGGAAGGTCTTGAGCAGCCTATCCAAGCTGTGCCGAAGATCCCACACCTTCGCGTATGGGCCAAAATACCTGGTATCGCGCCGTTTTCTGCTGCGCGTCACCCATACGCGCGGCACGCTTTCCCCCACCGAGACGGCGAGGTACGGATAGGTTTTGTCATCACGGAACACGACATTGAACCGCGGGTCGAATTCCTTGATCCATGTGTATTCGAGGGTCAACGCCTCAAGCTCGGTGCCGACCACCGTCCATTCCAAGCTTCGTGCGGTGAGCACCATGGTCTGGGTGCGAGGATGCAGCTGGTCAAGGGGCTGGAAATAATTCGTCAGACGGTTGCGCAGGTTCTTCGCCTTACCGACGTAAATGACCCTGCCTTCGCCGTCACGCCACTTGTATACGCCAGGTTCCGCGGGAATGTCACCGGTTTTCGGGCGGAAAAGGTCTCGTGAGTCGCCAAGCAGCGGAGCCCCGTTCACGTTCACGCCCCGCGACGCGCCCACCTTGCCGCCAGTTGCGTCGCCTGCAGGGCCGTCCACAGTAGTGGAATCATGCCCCTGCGCAGCCTGCTCGGCCAGAATCCCCTTGGCTGTGGCACGCCAGCGATCAGGGCTGTGGCGCTCGATGATGCCCATCTGCTCGTCGGTTCCTTTCCATGGTTATCTGTCGTGTTCCGGTTCCGGTGCGTTGACGTACATGTACGTCCCGCGCCCATACCATTCACGGTTTCCCGGAGATTCCTGGGGTTCAGAGCATGTCCTTGAGGAATCGGCCGGTCCAGCTGTTCTCGTTCTTTGCGACCTGTTCCGGCGTGCCCTGAGCAACAACGGTGCCGCCGCCATCGCCGCCTTCAGGACCGAGATCGATAATCCAGTCCGCCGATTTGATGACGTCGAGGTTATGCTCAATCACGATGACTGTATTGCCTTTGTCGACAAGCCCCTGCAGGACAAAGAGCAGTTTACGTACATCTTCGAAATGCAGGCCGGTGGTCGGCTCGTCGAGAATGTAGACGGTTTTGCCGGTGGAGCGCCGCTGCAACTCGGTCGCCAGCTTGACTCGCTGCGATTCACCACCTGACAGGGTCGTCGCCGGCTGTCCCAGACGAATATATCCCAAGCCGACCTGAGTGAGTGTATCGAGATACCGGGAGATGGACGGGTAGGCTTTGAAGAACTTTGCCGCCTCCTCGATGGGCATGTCGAGTACGTCCGCCACCGATTTGCCGTTGTATTTGACTTCCAGGGTCTCACGGTTGTACCGCTTGCCGTGGCATTCCTCGCACTGGACGTACACGTCGGGCAGGAAGTTCATCTCGATTTTCAACGTGCCGTCGCCGTGGCAGGCTTCGCAACGGCCTCCTTTGACGTTGAACGAGAACCGTCCCGGCCCATAGCCTCGCACCTGGGCTTCGGGCGTCTTGGCGAAGAGCGCACGAATCTTGTCCCACACACCGGTGTACGTGGCCGGATTGGACCGTGGGGTCCTGCCGATGGGGTTCTGGTCGACATGAATGACCTTGTCACACTGTTCGATGCCCTCAATCCTGGTATGTTTTCCTGGCACGATCCGCGCGCCATTGAGTTTGTCAGCCAACACGGGGTACAGAATCGTGTTCACCAACGTGGATTTGCCCGAACCGGACACGCCGGTAACACAGGTCATGACGCCCAGCGGGAAGTTCACATTGATGTTCTTGAGGTTGTTCTCCCGAGCGCCGACAACGGTGAGCCTCCGGCCAGTGTTGGTACGGCGACGACGTTTCGGCACTTCGATCGCACGCCGCCCGGCGATGTAGTCACCTGTGATGGAGCGCGGCGCATCGACGATATGCGCAGCCGGCCCGGAGTAGACCACTTCGCCGCCGTGTTCACCCGCTCCGGGGCCGATATCGACCAGCCAGTCCGCGGTTTCGATCGTCTCCTGGTCATGCTCGACGACAATCAGGGTATTGCCCAGATCGCGCAGATGATGAAGCGTTTCGATCAGCCGCTTGTTGTCCCGCTGGTGCAGGCCGATGGAAGGCTCATCCAACACGTACATGACCCCGACGAGTCCGGAGCCTATCTGCGTGGCGAGCCGGATGCGCTGTGCCTCGCCGCCGGACAAGGTCTTCGCAGCGCGCGACAAGGTCAGGTAGCTCAATCCGACATCGTTGAGGAACGCGAGACGTGCCCTGATCTCCTTGACCACCTCGCCGGCGATCGCGGCGGCGGAACCTTCCAGACGCAGATTCTTTATCCATGCGAGACTGCGTTCGACCGGCATATCGCATACGTCGGCGATGGATTTGCCGTCCACCGTCACTGCCAGCACTTCCGGGCGAAGGCGTTTGCCGCCACACGCTTGGCATGGCACCTCGCGCATGTAGGACTCGTAATATTGCTTCATCTGGTCGGAATCCGTCTCGTCATGGCGGCGCATCAGCGTACGCACGACACCTTCGAATCCCGTCGAATATTCGCGCAGACGGCCCCAGCGGTTACGGTACGAGACCTTGACCTTGAAATCATGGCCGTACATGATGGCATGACGGACGTCTTCAGGCAGGTCCTGCCATGGCGTATCGAGATCGAATCCCATCTCCTCGCCGAGGCCTTCCAACACATGCCGGTAATAATCACCGGTGCCCTTGGTCAGCCCCCACGGCTCGATAGCGCCTTCGTTGAGGGTTTTCGACGGGTCGGGAATCACCAGTTCAGGGTCGATTTCCAGGTTGTACCCGATGCCGGTACATGCGGGGCATGCGCCGTACGGGGCGTTGAATGAGAAGGTGCGAGGTTCGATTTCGTCAAGCTCAAGCTGATGACCGTTCGGGCACGCCCGCTTTTCCGAGAATGGACGCCGACGGTTCGGGTCGTGTTCGTCGAGATCGACGAAATCCGCGACGACCAGGCCTTTGGACAATTTCAGCGCCGTCTCGATGGAATCGGTGAGCCGTTGGCGGATGCCGTCCTTGATGACTAGACGGTCAACCACCACTTCAATGGTGTGTTTCTTCTGCTTGGCAAGTTTGATGTCGTCGGACAGTTGCCGCATGTCGCCGTCGATCAGGGCGCGGGCGTACCCTTCGGCGCGCAGGAGTTCAAGCAGATCCACGAATTCACCCTTGCGGCCTCTGACCACGGGGGCGAGAATCTGGAAACGGGTGCGCTCCGGCATGGCAAGCAAGGAGTCAACCTTCTGCTGCGGGGTCTGCGCGCTCACCGGTTCGCCGCACACCGGGCAATGGGGCTCTCCGGTACGCGCGAACAGCAGTCGCAGATAGTCGTAGATCTCGGTGATGGTGCCGACCGTCGATCTGGGGTTGCGGTTCGTGGTTTTCTGGTCAATCGACACCGCAGGGCTCAAGCCTTCGATGAAATCGACATTCGGCTTGTCCATCCTCCCAAGGAATTGCCGCGCGTAGGCGCTTAGGGATTCGACATATCGGCGTTGCCCTTCGGCGAACAGCGTGTCGAACGCCAGCGACGATTTTCCCGACCCGGACAATCCGGTGAACACCACCATGCGATTGCGTGGCACTGACAAATCGACGTTCTTGAGGTTGTGTTCGCGAGCGCCTTGGATGGTGATTTTCAGATCGTTGGGGATGTGGCTGATATCGGCGACGAGGGAGCCGTCATGCTCCCGCAATGGCGCTTTCGCGAGCTCCCGCTGCAGGAACGAATCACTGTCGAGGATATGCTCGGTCGCGGTGGTGCGATGCTGGTGCTGCACCTGTTGTGCTGTGCTCACGTCTTGCCTCCGATACGTCTGGTACTGGGTTCTAGGATACAGGCAAGCACGACGAAATTCGAACAGATGTTCGATATTGGGTTGAACCGCGGGCGAGCGCCGCGCGTGTCGCGCAATGACATGCCCGGCACGTCGGCGCCCCATGGGTAAGATAACCCGTTGGACTTTGACCCGGATGATGAAAGAAACGGCAGGTTGGCATGGCTATCGAGGCGAAGGGACTGGAGATACAGATCGGTGTGCGTACATTGCTGCATCCCACTGATTTCCATGTCGTCAAAGGCGACAAGATCGGTCTTGTCGGCCGAAACGGCGCAGGCAAGACGACACTGACGCGCGTGATCACCGGTGATATGCTCCCCGCCGCGGGTTCTGTTCGCATTTCCGGCAAGCTTGGGTATCTTCCCCAGGACACGCATGCCGCCGACCCTACGCAGACCGCGTTGGACAGGATGATGAGCGCCCGTGATATCGCGACGATCATTTCGCGTTTGCGCAAGGCGGAAAAGGATATGACCGATCCTGACCCTGATGTGATGACCAAGGCGATGAACCGGTATGACAAGGCCATGCAGGATTTTGAGAAGGCAGGCGGGTATGCCGCCCAGTCCGAGGCGATTTCGATGGCCGATAGCCTGGGTTTGCCGCAAGAGGTGATGCAGCAGCAGCTGGGCACATTGTCCGGTGGCCAGCGGCGACGCATCGAGCTGGCGCGCATCTTGTTCTCCGACGCCGACACGCTGATTCTCGACGAGCCGACAAACCATTTGGATGCTGATTCGATTGAGTGGCTGCGTGGCTATCTCAAGCGTTTCGAAGGCGGTTTCTTGGTAATCTCCCACTCCACGGAGCTGTTGGATGAGGTTGTGAACAAGGTGTGGCATTTGGACGCCCAGCTTGGCCAGATTGACATGTATTCGCTGGGCTGGAAGGCCTATCTGCACCAGCGTGTGGTCGACGAGGAGCGCCGCCGCCGTGAACGCGAGGTCGCGGAGAAGAAGGCGGAACGCCTGATGAAGCAAGGCATCCGGCTGCATGCGAAGGCTACGAAGGCGGTCGCCGCCCAGAATATGATGCGCCGCGCCGAACGGTTGCTCGCAGAGACAAGCGAGGCGGAGAAGAAGGAGAAAGTCGCCGACATCCGCTTCCCGGAACCGGCGCCTTGCGGCCATACCCCGATCATGGCGAAGGATATTTCCAAGGCCTTCGGGTCCAATATCGTGTTCGCGGGTATCAATCTGGCAATCGACAAGGGTTCACGCGTCGTGATTCTCGGCTATAACGGCGCCGGCAAGACGACGACGTTGCGGATTTTGGCCGGCGAGGAGCAGCCGGATACCGGCGAAGTGGTGTATGGGCACGGTTGCAAGATCGGGTATTTCGCTCAGGAGCACGACACGCTTGATATGGATGCGACGGTGTTGGAGAATCTCCAGCATGTGGCTCCCGAGCTTGACGACACTCATACGCGTTCGATTCTGGGCAGTTTCCTCTTCTCCGGTGATGACGTGATGAAGCCGACGAAAGTGCTCTCCGGCGGCGAGAAAACCCGATTGGCGCTCGCCACGCTGGTAACGTCCCGTGCGAACGTGTTGCTGTTGGATGAGCCGACCAACAACCTCGACCCCGTCTCCCGCGACGAAATCCTCAAGGCGATTGCGAAATACGAGGGGGCGATCGTACTGGTCACCCACGATGAAGGAGCCGTCGAAGCGTTGAACCCGGAACGTGTCCTGCTCATGCCCGACGGCGACGAGGATCTGTGGAACGACGGGTATTTGGAGCTCGTCGCCGAAGAATAACCGTGGCACTTGGCCAACGGAGCCCTGTCCTATGGGTTCTGCGGCTACAGCGTTGGGATCCTTAGCCGCAACCGGTGCTACCGCAGTTCGGAGGTCATCCATCCGCCGAGCAGCTGTCCGACGCGTTCCGCCATGCACCGGTACCCGTATGCGCTGGGGTGGAAATGGTCGTGCGCGTAGAAATCGCCTCGATCGGCATGCACATCCTCGTGGGTCATGTCAAGGAACCTGACGCCATGCTGTTCGCAGATCTCACGGCTGGTCTGCGTCTGTTCGTCGGTCATGTCCGCGATTACGTGACGCAATGACCGCCCCAGCGAAGGACTGCGGTACAGCTGGGCGGCACTGAACACGACCACATGGTCGGCGCGCCCCTTGGCCAGGTCAATCGACGCTGACAGGTCGTCACGCCACTGGGCGATGGTCCTGCGTGCCATCAAATCGTTCGAACCGGCGCACAACACCATGAGATCGGCATGGTGATCGACCTGCGGGAGCAGACGGTATCGAACGCGGCGCATCGTGGCGCCAAGCTTGCCGACGGCACGCCAGTCAACCGGCCTGTCGAGCATATCGGAGAACACCGATGCCATGGCGGGTGTGAATCCCTCGGACTGGTTCTCGACCCCGCAGCCGGCGATCATCGAATCACCCACGGCAACGAACGACAACGCGTCACCGGGATCATCGGTGTTGACGACACCGTGCCGCTTCCCCTGCGGCTCAGGATCAAGATGGATTGTATGCTGCGCCCATAACGCTTCAGCAGCCGCCACTACGTTCATGCCCACGCTCCCTGGTCTTCTCCCGGATGTTCGCCGATTCGCTCATCCCCACCACTGTACCGCCCTAGGGGAGACGAACACCTTAAGCCGGGTTTTCTTGCTGTATGCAACTGCGAACAAGGGAACGGGTGGAGCATGATTCACCCGGAAAGGGACTACAGTTGGAAGAGCAGTCCTGATGCCGTGCGCAGCGGGCCTGGACGCCAATGATAGGAAAGGGGCCATGCCATGGGTGAGAGCATCGATCATGAACGCCTGCAAATGCTTAGATTCAACGCATATGCCGCGGACACGGTACGTGAACTGGAGCGGCCGCTGTTGGATGACGGCGTCCCACTGATGCGTATGGCTGCGGCAGCCGCCGCGCATGAGGCTAAACGCATGCTCGGCGCCCAAGGCGTAGCGCTCGAGGACGCCAATGTGGTCGTACTCGCCGGAGCCGGCGACAACGGCGGCGACGGCTTGTTCGCAGCGGCGCAACTTGCCGGAGAGGATGCCCGGGTCACGGTAGTCGCCGTCGGACGAGGCCTGCATGACGCCGGTTTCGCAGCGTTCGCACATAGCGGCGGACGTGTGCTAGTCCTTGACCCGGAAGCCGAGATCCCCGGTTGCGTCACCGGTTTCTCCGCAGGCGAAGCCGGTGAGCGTCTCCGCGTAGCCGTCGATCTGGTCAATCAGGCGGATCTTGTCATGGACGCGATGACGGGGATAGGGGTTTCCGGCGCATTGCACGGCATCGCGGCGACATTGACGTCGGCGTTATTGGATTCGTGGGGTATCGACGGGCGGACTGGTTCCGAGACGATCCAAGACCATCCTGTCGAACGGCCGCTGGTATTGGCGGTGGACACGCCTTCGGGTATCGGCGTGGACGATGGTACACTCCCCGGTCCGTACCTTACTGCTGACCGGACCGTGATGTTCGGCGCCCTCAAGCCGTGCGCCATGCTGCCTCCCGCAGCGTACGCCTGTGGCAAAGTCACGCTCGTCGATTTCGGGTTCGATATCGACGAAGCCGAACCCGCCTCGGAAATGATGGACGCCGACCTCGCATCCTCCGCGATTCTCGTGCCGTCCGTACATGACATGAAATACACGCGCGGAGTCGTCGGGCTGGTCACCGGGTCGACGCGATATCCGGGGGCTGCGGTTCTGGGGACCAGCGCAGCCGCAAGATCAAGCATCGGCATGGTACGCTATCTCGGCCCGCAACGCGCCCAGGATCTCGTGTTGCAGGCGCTGCCGGAAGCGGTCATCGGCAAAGGGCATGTGAACGCCTGGGTCGTCGGTTCGGGCGTCCCCGCGTCCACGGACACAGCAGACAGTGACGATATCCAACGTGAGACGATAACACGACTGCTGGCACATTATGCGCTCGTCGACGAGTCCGGAACCAACGACGACGGTGGCGATGCAGTAGCGCAGGGCACCCATCCTGACGCGATGCCGCCCATTGTCGTGGACGCCGGCGCGCTCGACCTGCTGCCCGCCCGGGTTCCCGGCAATGTGGTGATTACCCCGCACGCCGGGGAGTTGGCGGGCTTGTTGACCAGACTCGATGCCATAAACGGGCCGGTTACAGCCGACCAGGTGATGTCAGCGCCCGTCCGGTATGCACAGCTCGCCCATGAGAATACCGGCGCAACGGTCGTGCTCAAAGGCGCGATCAGTGTCATCGCCGGAACCGACCCGTACGACAACAACCGCACGCGGATCCTCCTGTGCGGACGTGCCCCCGCATGGCTGGGCACGGCCGGCGCGGGAGACGTACTTGCCGGTATGATCGGGGCGTTGCTATCCCAGTCCGATGTGTTCGAATCACCCGATGACGCCCCAGCGGTGGCCGACACCGTCGCCGCGGCCGTGTATCTGCACGGTCTGGCTGCCGCCATCGCCTCGCACGCGACGCAATGCGGGTGGCGCGCGCCCGAAATCTACGGTGCCGGCGAGCGCAACACCGGGTATGATGCCGGCGAGCCGATTATCGCAAGCGATGTGGTGCGCTCCATTCCGCAGGCCATCGCCAAGCTCATCGGGTGAAACCCGCGAACGTCAGGTTCCCCATTTCCAGCGACGGTACAGGTACAATGAAGCCATGACGTGGTCGTATGCGTCAACAGTAGGAGAATGGTAGAAGAGTTTGTGCGCTTCGCTGAGGAAGGACATATCATGATCGTTTCCCGACATGGCAATGGTTCCAACGGTTTGTCGTCCGGTACCGGTTCATCACGGCGGTCCGGGGCTCATTCCCCGGCTCGGGCGTGGGCGGTAATCGCATTGAGTGCGGCGGTGATGGCCGGCTCCCTGTGCGCGTGCGGCTCGATATCCGGAACGAATGCCAGCCCGTCCGCCTCGGCATCGTCCCCCGCAGCTTCACAATCCCCCTCCTCCACCGCGTCGGCATCTTCACCGTCCGCCTCGGCATCGGCCTCCTCTTCCGCCGCCGCTACCGGCGCATGCACCACGAAGGAACTGACCGCGAAGCTGACGCAAGGCGCGGGTGGGGGCGCGGGAAGCTCCTACCCGTATCTGGTGTTGACCAATTCCGGTTCGCAAACCTGCACGTTGCGTGGATATCCGGGCGTTTCTCTACGTCACGGTGACACGCAAATCGGCGCTGCAGCGAAGCGCGACAGCACAGTCACTGCCTCCACGATCACACTCAAGCCGGGGCAATCCGCGCACAGCGCCCTGCGCATCGTGAACGCTGAGAATTTCGATGCCGCGGATTGCACACCAACCGCTGCTGACACGATGCTCATCTACCCTCCGGACCAGACGGACGCCCTCAGCATCGATGCCACTGGCCTCACCGGATGCGCGGACGAAAATACCCAGATTCTGTACGTTCAGGTATTCCAACCCGGCGAAGAGTGAGCCACGCCCTGTTTGCGATACGTTCCCGAGATGTTCATATCCCCGATACGCCGGTCTACGCAAGTCCGGGGGCCGTTGCCGCTAGACTGTGGTGCGGGCTTGGTCGCTGGCGGAGCTGACTGATGAATGACGCGCGCGTCGGTGACCATCGCCGAGGCCCATAGGAAGGGACAGCATGACGACACTGGCAACGCAGACGGCAGGACCGCAGGACGGCAAGAAGCACGCAGAGCCCACGGAACATGAAGCTGCGGCGATCAGCGATGTCGTGTTCGATTTCTGCGGTGTCCTGATCGACTGGCAGTGTGGTGCCGCGTTGCGCGGCCGCTACCCCGACAGTCTGGTCGACCGCATCTGCGCACCGGACGACCCGTATGGCTTCTTCGATTATGAGGACCGTATGGACCACGGTGAGGCGCTCGCGGATATCCTCCCGAATGTCAGGCACGACCACGGGGATGACATCGCCGATATCTTTGCCGACTACATCGCCCGCTACGACGATTCCCTGACGCGGATCATCCCGGGCATGGAATCGCTCCTCAAGGATTTGAAGGCCGCCGGATACGGCGTGTGGGGGTTGACGAACTGGTCGTATGAGACCTTCCACTTCGCGTTCGACAAGTTCCCACAGCTCAAGGAACTGCTCGACGGGACCGTGGTGTCGGGCGTGGAGAAGCAGTTCAAGCCGAACGCGGGCTTCTACCGTCTGGCTTTGGGCCGTTTCGGCATCGCCGACCCCGCATCCAGCGTGTTCTTCGACGACACGCCGCGCAATGTCGAGGGTGCGAAATCCGTGGGCATGCATGCGTTCCTGTTCGATGACGCGACGCACGCCAGACGCGAGCTGCAATTGTTGGGCGTGCGGATCTGATCCGGTGTTGAGGGCCACACCAGCATGTGGATATAACCACCCGATTCTTGACATCCTCGTGATATAAAATCCTCTTATGACTCTCTTGCAACTCAAGTACATCGTCAAAATCGTCGAATGTGGTTCGATGAACGAGGCCTCCCACGAGCTGTATGTCTCGCAACCGGCCTTGAGTTCGTCGGTCAAGGAACTGGAGCACGAGCTGGGCATCGAGATCTTCACCCGATCCTCCCAGGGCATCGCGCTGACCGTGGACGGCGCGGAATTCCTCACCTATGCGCGTCAGGTGCTCGACCAGGCCTCACTGCTCGAGGAACGCTACAAGAATGCGAAGCCACGCAAGCAGCTGTGCAGCGTCTCGACCCAGCATTACATGTTCGCTGTCGAGGCGTTCGTCGAAATGATCAACTCAATTAAATCCGACGAATACGAGTTCACCATCCGCGAGACACGCACCAAGGACATCATCAACCAGGTCGCCAACATGCAGTCCGAAATCGGCATCCTGTATCTGTCCGATTTCAACAAAAACGTGATCAACAAGCTGCTGCGCGAGAAGCATCTCGTGTTCCACCCGCTGTTCCGTGCGAACCTGCATGTGTTCATCTCGCGAGACAATCCGCTGGCCGGCAAGAAAAAAGTCACGATGGAAGACCTCAAGCCCTTCCCGTTCATCCAGTATGAACAAGGCTCCGAGGGCAGCTTCTATTTCGCCGAGGAAGCGGTGTGGCCGGAGTACTCCCCCAAGCAAATCAACGTGACCGACCGTGCGACGATTCTCAACTTCATTATCGGTCTCAACGGCTACACCGTGTGCACGGGCATCGACAACGGCGACCTCAACAATGAGAAGATCGTCACCGTGCCACTGGACACGGACGAGACGATGCTGCTTGGCTGGATCACCAACGAGCGTGCGAAACTCTCGACCGCCGCGCAGACCTATCTGGACAAGCTGCGTACGGTGATCGCCTCCCACGGGTATAAGCTCATCGACTAATCCCGCAAGGCGCAAGACGTCGCTCGACGCTCACCGGATGTGAGGACGTCGCATACCGACACGAACGCAATAACGATAAGGCCGGCCGGGAACCCCATACGGTGGTTCCTGGCCGGCCGTTGTCCGCAGTGACGTGCGAATCACATCATGCGGTTGTCACGCGCCATACGTGTCGAGATACTCCTTGGCACGCGTCTTGATGTCCTCGTCGAGCAGCGGCAGGCCATCATCGCCGGTCATATGCGACGCCGCATCGAAAATCTCACGCACGTTCGCGATGGAAACGACCGGGAAGCCGAACTCCTGCTGCACGGCGGCGACGGCGGATATATTGCTATCCCGCGTTTTCTCCATGCGATCGACCGACAACACCAGTCCGACAATCTGCACGTCGGCCGCCTCGCGCAGTTTGGGCACGACCTCGCGTACGGCAGTTCCCGCGGTCATCACATCGTCGACAAGCAGCACTTTCATGCCGTCACGCAGCTGGGTCCCGACGAACATGCCGCCGTCACCGTGATCCTTGCGCTCCTTGCGGTCGAAGGTGTAGCCGACGCCCATATCGTATTGCGCGGTCAGGGCGATCGCCGTGGAAACCGCCAGCGGGATGCCCTTGTACGCTGGCCCGAACACGGTATCTATATCCCCGGGCAGGGTTCCGTCCGCAATTGCGGTGTTGATCTTCTCAGCGTAGAACGAGCCAAGCAAAGCAATTTTGCGACCGGTGTCGAAGGCTCCCGCGTTGATGAAATACGGTGAGCGACGGCCTGACTTCAGGGTGAAATCTCCGAACTTCAATGCCTGCGATTGCAAGAGGAACGAGGTGAATCTCCGGTCGAGCGGCACTTTCTGCTCAGTCATAGGTCAGAGGATCCTTTCTCTATTCGGCCACACTCCAGGGCACGGCCGATGCCTGCACTGGGTGCAGACGGTTACCGGAACATCAGGGTACCGCAAGGGGGTTGACCGTCACCGCCAAGTCTGGCCTGCGGCAAGTTTCGCGGCAAGCTCGGGCCGGGAGTCCAGCAGGTCGTCCAATTCGCGGGCCACACGCATCGGAGCAGTCGGCTCATACAACGCCACAGCACCGACCTCGACGGCGTTCGCCCCAGCATACAGGTATTCCAAGGCTTTTTCACCGGAATCGATGCCGCCAATGCCGATAATCGGAATATCGGGCAACGCCTGGCGCACACGCCATACGGAGCTCAGGCCGATCGGGAAAATCGCCGGCCCGGACACGCCACCCGTGCGGTTCGCGAGAATCGGCTCGCCCGTGCGGATGTCGATACGCATGCCGACCAGCGTGTTGATCATGCTCAACGCGTCGGCACCGCCGTCCACCGCGGCTTTCGCAATCGGGACGATATCCGTCACATTCGGGGTGAGTTTCACAATCAAAGGCTTCGAGGTGATATGACGCAAGCGGGTAATCAGCCGGTTGAGTGCTACCGGGTCGGTGCCCACGCTCATGCCGCCGTGGGTGACATTCGGGCAGCTCACGTTGATTTCCAGCATATCCGCAGGGCAATCGGCAAGTTTGGCGACCACTTCGGCGTAGTCGTCATCGCAATGGCCGGCCACATTGGTGACAACCGTCGCGCCTTCCTTCTTGAGCTTGGGCAGCTCGTCGACGAGATAATGGTCGACACCCGGGTTCTGCAAGCCGACCGAATTGACCGTGCCCGCCGGGGTTTCGGCCGTACGCGGCCCGGGATTGCCTTCCCACGGGACCGGGGAAACGCCCTTGGTGGTCACCGCGCCCATCTGGCTGACATCGTAGAACCAGTGGCACGCGTCATACTGGAACGTGCCTGAGGCGGTGCCCACCGGGTTCTTCCACTCGACGCCGGCAACGACAGTGCCGTGCTTCCATTCGTGCGGTTCGTAAACGTTGATCTGCTTGTCCATCTGCTGCTCCTGCATCGTGCCTTGACCTCTACTTGTCCCATCCGAGTTGTTCCGGGGTGAATACTGGGCCGGCGACGCACACTTTCTGCCGTCCCTCCGCCGTGTCGACGACGCACACGTAGCAGGTGCCGTACCCGCAGCCCATACGCGCCTCGAGGCTCAACTGGCATGGGATATCGCGCGCGACCGCCCAGGAGGCGACGGCACGCATCATCGGCATCGGGCCACAGGACAGGATGACCGGCGGCAGTTCCCCGTTGACCAGCGAATCCTCGATCGAATCAAGCAGATCGACGACATTGCCTTGCGCGTTTGTGATGCTTTCCACACGTTCCGCGTATTTTGCCACCAGTTCGTCGGCGAAGCGTTCGTCACGATACCCGAACGCGGCGGTCGCGGTCGCGTCATCACGCAACGCGAGCTTCTGGGCGGCATACAGCAGCGGTGGCACGCCGAGACCACCCGCCACCAGCACATAGTTCGCGGCAGCTTTCATGTCGAATCCACGCCCCAAGGGGCCCATGACATCGACGGTATCGCCTGCTGCCAGCCGGGAGAACTCCTCGGTGCCCTTGCCAACGACCGCGAAGATCAGGCTCACGTCATCGCCCTCGACTTCGCTGACGCCGAACGGCCGGGGCATCAGGCGCGTGGGATCCGCGGAATACAGATCCACGAACTGGGCCGGCTTGGCATGTCCCGCGATGTAGCTGTCACGGAAGGTAAGTCGATAGATGCCATCCGACAATCTGCGGTTATCCACCACCGGTACGGTGCGCCTGCCGGGGAAGCGTCCCGCACGGGATGCTTCGGCGGTCACGTCGAAGGTTGGGATAAACGTTGCGTTGGGCATTGCCTCTCCTTTGGGCTGTTGGGCTTGGTAGCTGTGGGTGGCTGAACCTGTGCGGCTGAACGTGCGAGACGTCCGCCGACGGGTGCATTCTATTGCTTCGGTGTTACGCGGTGTGTCAGGCGAGCGTGGCCTCCAGGTCGTCCCGCATGGCGATTGCCGCGTCCCGGGCGCTGGTGGCGACCAGGGCGAGCGCATCGTCAGCGGACATGTTCTCGTCGTATCCGCCGTTCTTGCGCCATGCGCCGATGATGCCGCGCGACGAGTTGACGATCGCCCCGGAGCTTTCGGCATCGAACATGCCGGCGACATCCTGCGCGGTGCCGCCTTGCGCCCCGTAGCCGGGGACTAGGAAGAAGGTATGCGGCATGCGTTCGCGCAACTGTTTGCCTTGCTCAGGGTGGGTTGCACCGACGACCGCGCCGACACGCGTGTATCCGGATGCACCAAGCGTTTCGGCGCCCCACTGCTCGACGAGGTCAGCGACACGCTCGTACAGGCGTGTCCCGTCGGCGAGCTCGAGCTCTTGGATTTCCTTGCTGGACGGGTTGGAGGTGCGTACCAGCACGAACAGGTCCTTGTCGGCTGCCTTGGCCGCGTCCACGAACGGGGTGATGCCGTCCGTGCCCAGATACGGGTTGACGGTGACGGCGTCCTCGTGCCACAGGTCGAGAGCATCGCCGTCCTGCGCGTTGAGCCCGCCCAGATGCCGCGCGTAGGCGGCGGCCGTCGAGCCGATATCGCCGCGCTTGATATCCCCGAGTACGTACAGGCCTTGGGATTGCGCGTATTCGCAGGTCATCTCATAGGTGTCGATGCCGGCGGGCCCCAAGGCTTCATACATCGCGATTTGCGGTTTGACGGCAGGCACGATGCCCGCGATCGCGTCAATAATCGCGCGGTTGAACTCGAAATATGCGACCGCACGCTGCATGGCGGGGATTTCAGCCGGGTCATCGACTTGGTCGGCGACCTCCTCGTGGAAGGAGTCGATGAGCTGCGCCGGCACCACCTGGTCGGTCGGGTCGAGCCCGACGACGCTTGGATTGTGCGTCGTATTGATCGCTTCGATGAGCTTGTCCATGTGCCTTCTTTCAAAACGCTGTGAGCATGTGGCTTGGGTATTGCGACGGTTGCCGGTTCAGACTCCGATACGGGAGAACACCAGCCGCGAGCCGATGATAGTGGCGAGCGGCAGGCCGGTGACCTGCCAGCCGTCGAACGGCGTGTTGCGCGCCTTGGAATGGAAGTGGTTCTTGTCCACGGTCCAGTGCCGGGAGGTGTCGAGAATCGCCAAATCCACGGTTTCGGGGTGCTCCACCGCAGCAAGGTCCAGGGTGCGTTTGGTCGCGCATCGCGAGGAGGTATTCAGCAGTCCGGCCACGTCGGTCGGCGTATGCCCCATGAGGTGCTCCGGAGCCACGGACATGAGTTCGATGAGCCGCTGTTCGGAGATGTAGCCGCCGTCCACCAGCACCCGATGGCATACGCCGTACGCGCATTCAAGGCCGATGATTCCGTTCGGCGCCTGTTCAAGGCCCGCGGCCTTCTCATCTTGCGCGTGCGGGGCGTGGTCGGTGGCAATCAGGTCGACCGTCCCGTCCGCAATCGCTGCGACGGTGGCCCTGCGGTCTGCTTCGGAACGAAGCGGCGGGTTCATTTTCGCCATGACGCCGTAGGTGAGAATCGCCTCGTCGCTCAATGCAAGATAATGCGGTGCGGTCTCGCAGGTGATGGGCAGGCCTTCCGCCTTGGCTACGCGAATCGCCTCGAACGACCCGGCGGTGCTCACATGCTGGAAATGCACGTGCACGCCGGTGCGCCGCGAAGCTTCGATATCACGGGTGACGATGCGCAGCTCGGTGTCCTCGGGGATGCCGGGCACGCCAAGCTTGCGGCTGACCGGGCCCTCGTTGATGATGCCGCTGTCATGGTGTTCGCAATGCTCGATGAGGTAGAGTCCAGTGGCTTTCGCGTTGGCAAGCACCTGGTCGAGAATCGCGTCCGGGACGGCCGCGCCGTCATCGCTGATCGCGGTGACCGGATGCGCCCGTCGGCACGGGTCCTTGGCATCGTCACCGACGCCGGGCAGCTGTGCACGCCAATCCTCGGGGTCGGTGGCCTTCTCTCCGGCCCGGTCCACGGATGCGCACATGCACAGGTCGTAGCGCGCGGGCAGCATGCCGTCATGGGTCTCGTCGTAATGCTGCAGGTAGTCGATGGTGTCGCGCGCCCCTGCGGCGAGCACGTCATCCGCGCCGGGCGTGCCCGGACGTGCGGGTTTGCCGTCCATCGCGGGCAGGGTGTTCGGCATGATAAGCACCCGCGTGTAGCCGCCGGAAGCCGCTGCCGCGCACCCGGAACGCATGGATTCCTTGTAGGTCTGCCCCGGATCGCGGAAGTGGACGTGCGGGTCGGCGAACCCCGGTGCCACGGTCAGCTCTGAGGCGTCGAACTCGCCGTCGGACATGGCTCCCGGCTCGTCGAAGTAGCGCTGGGCGTCCGTGCCGGGGATCACGAGGTCGATCCTCTCCCCCGTATCCCAGACGCGGATGTCGTGCAGCGTGAGCATACTCATCGTTCCCTTCCTCGGCGCGCGCGGCGCACGGCTTTACAGCTTGGCTTCCTCGTCGCAATAGTCGCAGCGGTATTCCTGGCGTTCCGAGTGCACCAGATGGAACATCTGGTCGATTCCGCGTTCCGTGGTGGTCACGCACCGCGGATTCTTGCATTTGATGACGTTGACCATGTGTTCAGGCAGATTCGGCTTCTCCTTGCGCACGATCTTGCCGCCGCGCACGATGTCGATGGTCGCCTGGCGCGCAATGAAGCCAAGCACGTCGAGGTTCAAATCCCCCGCGTCTTCGATCTTAATGATGTCCTTCGAACCGTACTGGCGGCTGTCCGTGTTCATGATGAGCGCGAGCTTCGTGCTGGTCGGGTCGATCTTCAGGTACTGCAGTACCTTGAGCGCGGTGCCCGCGGGCACGTGGTCGATGATGATGCCGTTGCGGATGCTGGTGACTTCCATCAGGCGTGGACCTCCTCGTTCTTCCATTCCTCGTACCCGGGCAGCGTGTCGCCGACCACCGAGCTTTCCAAGGCCATGCGCATGAGCATGCCGTTGTGCACCTGCTCGAAGTAGGCGGCACGCGGATCATGGTCGACGTCCACGGAGATCTCGTTGACTCGCGGCAGCGGGTGGAGCACCGCCATGTCCGGCTTGGCGAGCTGGAGCTTCGCCTCATCAAGAATGTAGGTGTCGCGCAGGCGCAGGTAATCGTCCTCGTTGAAGAAACGTTCCTTCTGTACGCGCGTCATGTACAGCACGTCCAAATCGCCGATCACGCCGGCGAGGTCGCGCACCTCGGTGTAGGTGCACGAGGGCGCGCGCTTGATGCGGTCGATCACGTACCGGGGCATTTTCAGTTCATCTGGGCTGATGAGCACGAAGTTCACGTTGCCGAAACGGCACAGGGTCTCGACCAGCGAGTGCACGGTCCGTCCGAAGGTCAGGTCGCCGCACAGGCCGATGGTCAGCCCGGTGATCCTGCCGTAGCGCGAGGTGATGGTCGCGAGGTCGGCGAGCGTCTGGGTGGGGTGCATGTGCCCGCCGTCACCAGCGTTGATGACGGGGATGCCGAAGTCCTTGGCCGCACGGGCCGCCACGAGCGCCGCGCCTTCCTTGGGGTGGCGCATCGCGATGACGTCGACGAGATTGGACACGGTTTTCACGGTGTCGGCGATGGATTCGCCCTTGGTCACGGAGGACAATTGGGCGCCGGCGAAACCAATCACATGGCCGCCGAGCCGGAGCATCGCCGTTTCGAAGCTCAGACGCGTGCGCGTGCTGGGCTCATAAAAAAGGGTGGCCAGCACCCTGCCGTCGCAGGTATGCGCCACCTCATGACGATGCGTTTCGATGTACTGCGCTTTATGGAGCAAATCGACAATCTGGGATGTCGTCAGATCGTCAAGCGTGACCACGCTTTTGCCGACCATGGACGATGCGGTTTCTTGAGGAACGCCGTTTGCCGGCAACTGGGTACTGAGTTCAGACAAGGCTCACCTTCCTGTTGAGAGGTGGCCACCTTATGTGACCTAGCCAACTGTAGGACGATTCAGGGACATGCCGGCGGCTTGCGGCCAAGCTCGCGGCACACTCGCGTTCGGCGCGGGTTGGCCCGGCGCCACGGAGTCACCGCGGGTTCGCCGGGACCGGTCGCGTCAGCTTGCCCCAAGCCTGCCAGGAGCTTACTGCTGCCCGTAGAACAGACGTTCCACGACCTCACGGCATTGGCGCATCAAGGCGAGGATGTCGTTTTCGAATTGCTGGCCGCGATTGGCCCCATACCCGAGATATACGGCCATTCCACCGAGCGAATCGAGGTCGTCAGGCAGGATGTCCGCGCGCGCGGCACGTCCGGACCACAGGTAGTTGCCGTTGCGGGCCGCGGTGCAGATTCGCCATGCGCGACGCAGCGTGTCCGCGTCCTTGTGTCCGAGCATGTCTTGGGTTTCGAGCGCGTCAAGCGCATCCATCGTGGACCCGGTGCGCAACTCGGGACAGGTGCCGGCATGCTCCAATTGCAGCAGCTGCACGGTCCATTCCACGTCGGACAGTCCACCCTTGCCGAGTTTAAGGTGCCGGTCGCGGCGCACGCCCCTGGGCAGCCGTTCAGCTTCCATACGGGCTTTGAGCTTACGGATTTCACCGATCTGCTGCCCGTTGAGCGGTGCCGTTGGATAGCGCAGCGGATTGGCGATATTGTCAAGGAAATCATGGGCGAGCGTGCCGTCCCCCGCCGCATACCGCGCACGGATCAGCGCCTGACTTTCCCAAGTACTCGCCCAGGACCCGTAGTATTCCTCGCATGAGGCGTACGAGCGGATGAGTGGACCGTTCTTGCCTTCCGGCCGCAAGTCGAGGTCAAGGTCGATGCGTGGCTCCAACGTGGACGGGCCTTGCAGCAGGGAACGCACGTCATCAGTAACCTGTCTGGCGTAGGAGGCGGCGAGTGCCTCGTCCGGCGTTCCCTGTCCGGTATCTCCCGTGCCGTTGGCTCGGTAGATGAGAATCGCGTCGGCGTCGGAGCTGAAGTTGATTTCCCTGCCGCCGTAGCGCCCCATGCCGATGACGGCGATATCCGCCGGATATGCGTCCAGACCCATCATGGTACGGCGGTGTTCCAACGCCCAGCGCAAGGCCGCATCGATGATTGCGTCATACACGTCGGTCATGCCGGTGAGGGTGGTGTCCTCGTCGATGACGCCGCTCATCCAGCCCAGTCCGATGCGTTCGATCTCGTGCCGTCTCATGGCTCGCAACAGCGTGGCTGTGTCTTTGAGACTCGACCGGTTGCGGGTGATGATGCCGTCGCATTGCACGTCGAGGCTGGCTCGGGTGCGCGGCCTGAGTTCGTCATCGTCGCCCAGCCAGGTCACGGATTCGACCGAGCGATTGAGCGCGTCGCCCAAGAAACGCGAGTTGGACAGGATGTGGCACAGCCGTTGCGCTGCGGATTGGGAGTCGCGCAGGAAGCCGAGATAGTCGCTGTCTTCGCCAAAATGCTCTTCCAATCGTCTCCAGTTGAGCAGACCCATATCCGGGTTCTGCCCTTGCCCGAGCCACTGGAGGACGGCAGGCAAGAGGATACGATTGATGCGCGCGGCGCGTGACAGGCCGTCGGTCAACGCCTTGACGTGGCGCATGGCGGCGTCGGGGTCGGCAAAACCGATGGATTCGAACCGTTCGCGGGTCGCCTGGTCAGACAGGGTGATCTGGTCGTCATCCATGCGCGCGCTGATCGGCAACATCGGTCGGTAGTAGATGTCAAGGTGCAGGCGCCTGACTTCGCGCCGCGTCTCGTCGTAGCGTTCGACGAGCTCCTCGGGGTGCAGGCCGAAGGTACGCGCGAGCCGGCGAAGTTCCTCATTGTGGCTAAGCGCGTCGATATCGATGTCCCGTTTGCGTTCTAGGCCGCCGATATTGCCGGTTCCGAGGTCCGGGAACAGGTGGGTGCGCTTGAGTTCCCACATCTGCTGGCGGTGTTCGAGCACGCGTTCGAACCGGTAATCCTGCGCCAATAGCGTCGCCTGCTTACGCGAGACGTATCCGCCGTCGGCGAGCGCCTTGAGTGCGGCCAGCGTGCCACGTTTACGTAGTGTGGTGTCGGAGCGCCCGTGGACGAGCTGGAGCATCTGCACGGTGAATTCAACGTCCCGCAAGCCGCCTCGGCCAAGTTTGATTTCACGGTCTTTGAGATTGTCGGGGATAAGCCGTTCGACGCGCTGGCGCATCTGCTGGCAGTCCTGGACGAAATTGTCGCGTTTCGAAGCGGACCAGACGAACGGCCGGGTCATCTCCAAGTAGGCTTGTGACAGTTCGCTGTCGCCCGCGGCCGGCCGGGCTTTGAGCAGCGCCTGGAATTCCCAGTTCTGCGCCCACTGCTCGTAGTAGCTGCGATGCGATTCGAGCCGGCGGACCAGCGGGCCATCCTTGCCTTCAGGCCGAAGCCCGCCGTCAATCTGCCATAATGGAGGTTCGCTGGAACCCATGATGACGGATTGGCAGACGCGTTGCAGCATAGTGCCCATTCTGGTGCCGATGCGGGTGAGCGTGGTCGTGCCGGTGTCAGCGTCGGTGGGTTCAACCACGTAAATCAGATCTACATCGGAAACGTAGTTCAATTCCTGAGCGCCGAGTTTGCCCATGCCGATGATGCTGAACCGGCATCGTGCACTGTCCGGGGTCTCATGACGGGCGATGGCGAGCGCCGCTTCGAGTGCTGCGTCCGCGAGGTCCGACAACGCTTTACTGATTCGCGGCTGAATGTCACACGGCTGTTCGGCGGTGGCGTCAACGGCGACGATTGCGGCAAGCTGGCGGCGGTAGGCGGCACGCAGGCGGTCGGTGGCCTCCGGCAACGGCAGGGATGATTCGTACGCCAGATGTGTCTGGCCATCCTCCTGTGTGTCGGTAAGTTCCAATGTTTTGGCTTGTACCGCGTCGAGGAGCTTGGCGAACCGTTGCGGACGGTTATAGTCGCAACTATGGCAGGGGTCTAAGGCCGCGGAGCGGACAAGGTCGGCTCGGGTGCGCATGAGTTTACCCAGTTTGTCGCTCGCCCCGAGCACGGCGATGAGCCTACGCGCGGCGGTGGCGTCTTCGAGGATGCGACGCACGCTGTCATCGTCCTGCGGCAGGCCGTCGAGTATGCCGATGAGATTGTCGATTGCGGTGTCCGGGTCGAGGGCGCTCGCCAATGCGTCGGCGATCGGGCGGATATGGTCGGCGCCGATGCCGTACTCGTTAAGTGTCGAAAAAGCCGATCGAGCCTCGTCCAACCGTTGGAATCCGATATGGATGAGATCACGGGTGCTGAAAGGAAATGCCGGTGATGAATCCATAGTTCCAATATACCGCCGATGCGGGGAATACGGGCCTGATATGACAGCAACGTGATTACAGGCAGCTGTGTGACCTGTTGATCGCACCGCAGGCAGATACTGTATTACAACAGCCTCCTCCCGCGTTATATCTCCATGCTCTGGCACTGCGCAATCGCACCGCGGACAGATATCGTGACGCAACGGCCTCAATCCACGTCTATCTACAACACCGTGTAACAGCGCAATCGCACCACATGCCGATTCAACACAGCAGGCCTCTACACTCACGCATAACCGCGGGCGAATACCACACTCAGCCACCACCGCAGAGCCCTTCATCTGTATCAATCTACCCGCTATGCGTCTAAGCAATCACACAACTGGCCCATTCCGCCATGCACCAGCCCGGCGGCCGAATCAATCCTCTCCAGATGCGATTGCGAAATCACACGGCAATCCTTTACGGGGTATAGGCCAGAATGTATGTCCGGAATCAGCACCGACCCGTTGTGCTTCAAGACGCACGGGCGGTTCGAATGTGCCACGCCGCGCATGCCCGGACATACGCCGCACACCAGATACAAGTTGTTCTGTCCACCCGGGAGCCTATATGCCGGTTCGCGTATGTCCGGGCATGTGCAAACCGCAGAACACATACCAGCTCTACCATTTTTCGTCGATATCTGTTCAACTTCGCGTGCCACGACGTACAGGTCACACGCAAAGACCGGAACGATAATCCAGACTCCCACACACCCCACCACCAGACACACAAGTCGGCCAATAACACAGGAAGCACCTCCCTGCGTATCTGCGACAGAAGATGCTTCTTCTCCTTGTTGTAGCCGACCATCAGCACCTTTCAGGCAAAAAGAACGGGGCTGGAATGATTCCCGCCCCGTTCTCGGGTCTGTGCCCACTGCGTAGGCCGGTCGCCGCACTCTCGCACGACGTTCGCTCGCCTTCCATGTCCCAACGGTTTCACACAGGCGGGATGCTACACCTTCCTCTCGGGTTATCGGCCCATTCGGGCCGGCGAAGGTATCCCGCAGTGACCTCGTACAAGCCATTTCTCCCGCGCCGATTCGGGATGGTATCGCATGCCCTTCAAAATCGAGACAATCTCCCACATCCGAACAAGGCGAGACATGTCGAATGCCCGAACAATGAAGTCCAAGGCAATCCTTCAGTTTTGCAGCCCCTGCGACCCACACCACATAAGAAGCCGGCGGACAGTCACACCGCAATGGTGCGCCCGTCCGCCGGCTTGTTGCAATAGATTACTCAGGCGAAGTCTGTGCCCGTTTGCCCGGGCGAGAACAGGTCCTCGACGTTGTGCCAGATCTGCCTGGTGACAGCCGGCTTGTTCATCGAGTACAGGTGCACTCCGTCGACACCGTGGGCAACAAGGTCGGCGATCTGGTTCGACGCGTAGATGACACCCGCCTGTTTGAGTGTCTTCGGATCGTCGCCCCACTTGTCAAGCAGCGCTTCCAGCGGCAACGGCACGCGTGACAAGCACATGCGCACCATGCGCCTGATCTGCTTGGCATTGGTCACCGGCATGATACCCGCCTCAATCGGCACATCGATACCTGCGGCACGTGCCTTGTCAAGGAAGTGGTAGAAGTCCGCGTTGTCGTAGAACAACTGGGAGATCAGGTGGCTTGCACCCGCATCCACCTTGATTTTGAGATTGCTAATATCCTCGTCAAGGTCGCTGGCCTGCGGATGGCATTCCGGGTAGCATGCTCCGAAAATCGTCATATCCGGGTCATGCTCGCGAATGTACGCAACCAGATCGCTGGCATGCTCGAACGCCCCCGCGGGTTCGCGATCAGGAACCGGGTCGCCGCGCAGCGCGAGCACCGCGGACACCCCGGCCTGCTTGAACATGTCAAGTGCCTCATCGACCTGCTCGCGCGTGGTGTACTGCGCGGTCAGGTGGGCGACGACCGGGATATCGTACTCCTTGCGTATGGTGTTTGCGATGCGCGCGGTCGCCGTCCGGTCTGACGACTTGCCGGTCCCGTAGGTCACCGAAATGAAATCGGGGTTGAGGCCTTGCAGCCCGTCGAGCGTGTCGTAGATGGTTCCCACCGGCGCGTTGCGCTTGGGCGGGAACACCTCGATGGAGAACATCGGCTGGTGCATGTCACTCCCCCAGTCGTGCGCGCACCGCCTTGGCGGCGGCAACCAGATGTTCCAAGCTCGGCCAGGTTTCCGCGTTGCCACGGGTCTTCAGGCCGCAGTCCGGGTTGATCCACACCTTGTTGACGTCCATCTTGGCGAGGATCTCATCGATACGATGCTCGATCTCGGCTTCGCTCGGAATGCGCGGCGAGTGGATGTCATACACGCCGGGGCCGGCCTCGGTCTCGAAGTTCGCGTCATGGATCGCGTCCAGCACGACCAGATCGCCACGGGACGCCTCGAAGGAGATGACGTCCGCGTCCATCGCGTCGATATCGCGGATGATGTCGTTGAACTCCGAATAGCACATGTGCGTGTGGATCTGTGTGGTGGGCTTGACGGCGGAGTGCACAAGACGGAACGCCGGAATCGCCCAGTCCAGGTACTTCTTGTGCCAGTCGCTCTTGCGCAGCGGCAGCTTCTCGCGCAGGGCGGCCTCATCAATCTGGATGACCTTGATGCCGGCCTTCTCGAGATCAAGCACCTCGTCGCGGATAGCGAGCGCCAGCTGCTGGGTCTGCAATTCATGGCTGACGTCCTCACGCGGCCAGGACCAGTTGAGGATGGTCACCGGGCCGGTGAGCATGCCCTTCATGACATGCTTGGTGCGCGACTGCGCATAAGCGCTCCATGCGACGGTAATCGGCTCGGCGCGGGAGACGTCGCCCCACACGATCGGAGGCTTCACGCAGCGAGTGCCATAGGACTGCACCCATGCGTTCTTGGTGAACAGGAAGCCGTTGAGATGCTGGCCGAAGTATTCGACCATGTCGTTGCGTTCGAATTCGCCGTGGACAAGCACGTCGAGACCGATCTGCTCCTGATGCTTGATGCATTCGTCAATCTGCTGCTTGATGAACTCGTCGTACTGTTCACGGGTGATTTCACCCTTGCGCAGGCGTGCGCGTTCGGTGCGCACTTCCTTGGTTTGTGGGAAGGAGCCGATGGTGGTGGTCGGCAGCAGTGGCAGGCCGAGTGCCTCACGCTGCAGCTTCTGGCGTTCTGCGCGAGCGGGCTGGCGGACGAAATCGTCGGTGGTCAGCGCGGCGAGACGCTTGGCGACCGCCTGGTCCGGGGTGACGCGGGTGCCGTCGAACAACGCCTGGTTGTCGGCGAGTGCCTTGGCGTCGCGGCGTGCGGTATCGTCCTGGTCAGCCAACACCGCGATATCGTGCAGTTCGCCGAGCTTTTCCACGGCGAATGCGAAATGCTTGAGCACCTGCGGCTCGAGCCCGGTCTCTCCTTCGGTGCTGAACGGCACGTGCAGCAGGGAGCATGCGGTGGACACGGCGATGTTGTCGGTCTTGGTGCGCAGCGCGTCGATTACGCCAAGGCTGACGGCGTAGTTGTTGCGCCAGATGTTGCGCCCGTTGACGACGCCTGCGAAGACGGTCGTTCCCTCGGCGACGCCGTACTTGTCCACGGCGGCGAGGTTCTCGTCCTTGCCTTCGATCAGGTCGAGCCCGATGCCGTCGAAGCCTAACAGGTTCACGGTTTCGTAGATATCGGCGATGTGGCCGAAGTACGTGTTGAGCAGCAGCTTGACCTTGCCTTCGCGTGCGGGCAGGATCTTGGAATACAGGCTCTTGAACAGTTCGACATCGCCGTCTTCCTTGTCGAGCACAAGGTACGGCTCGTCGAACTGCACCCACTGGGCGCCGAGCTCGGCGAACTTGCCGAGCACCTGCGCGTAGACGGAGGCGATGTCGTTGATCAGGCCGCGGTCGAATTCGAGTTCTTCTGCCTGCGGGTCGCGTGCGAGCTTGAGGAAGGTGTACGGGCCGATGAGCACTGGCTTGGTGACGATGCCCAGCGCCTTCGCCTCGTTGAATTCGTCGAAGGGCTTGGTGCTGGCAAGGTGGATTTGCGTGGAGCTTTCGATTTCCGGCACGATGTAGTGGTAGTTCGTGGTGAACCATTTCTTCATCGGCAGCGCGGTCACGTCGCCCTTGTCGCCCTGATAGCCACGGCCGATGGCGAACAGCGTGTCCTCAGGCTGTTCGAAGCCCAGACGCTGATACCGTGCGGGGACAGCGCCCAGAAGAATCGCGGTGTCGAGCATCTGGTCGTAGTAGCTGAAATCATTGCTGGGGATGAGGCCGATGCCGGCTTCCTGCTGAAGCTTCCAATGGTTGGCGCGCAGCTGCTTCGCAGTGGTACGCACGTCCTCGAGCGTCTTGGCGCCTTTCCAATACCCCTCGATGACCTTCTTGAGCTCTCGGTTGCTGCCGATGCGCGGGAACCCGGAAACAGAAGTCAGTGCTGTCATATGGCTGTCCTCCAAAATCGAAACGGATATCTATTGCAACGCGCTCACCATATCAAAAATCCGCGTAACAAGGTCATCAGCCGATTATGGGTGTCGTTATAAGACTGACTTATATCCATGGAATTCCAGACACTGTCGGCTTCGGCACCGAACAGGCGGACACCTCGTATAAAGCGCGGTTTTCTGCGGATTGCCGTCAATCTCGGCGGTTGGTATGTGGTCTCGTCGCACGCTTTCCAGCCCGGGTGCCGTCGACCAATCAGGCGGCATCAGGCTGTGAATACCGTCAGATGAAAAACCTGGCCTGATATCAAAGAATAAGGTATTGCCATGCGACGCGAATGATTCTCGATCCTCACGGACATAGATGACTACAAACGTAGCTGACCACGCCGCCTCATGCTCACTCACACGTTATCCGGTGCACCTATTACTTGCCGTTGTTCATTCCGAGCAGCAGAGCGCCTCAGTCGCTGAAATCCTTGGGATTGAGCACTGCGAGCAGATCCGCCGCATGCACCTGCCAGCTCGAGAACGGTTTATCGGATCCGAATACCACCACCGATGCCGGGGACAACCCCAGCTGAAGACGGTCAAGTACTGACTGCTCCGAACGTTCCGATGCGATCCATTCGGATGCGATGGATACCGTGGGTTCATGGCCGACGACCATGAGTTTGTGGTATTTATCCGGCGTGCGCGCGATTTCGTCGAACACCGCCTGGACTCCGCCCTCATACAGGCTCTGCCGATAATCTACCTGCGGTCCGTCACCAAACACCTTGAGCATCCGGTCCAGCGTCTGCTGGGCGCGGACCGCTCCCGAGCACGCGATTCGGTCAGGAACCAGTCTGAGAGACTGGATTCCACGCGCCACGTTTTTCGCTTGTTTGCGGCCTTTGTCCGTCAGCTCACGGGCACGGTCCCCCACCAGATTCGCCGGTTCGGTTTTCGCGTGACGCATCACCAGCAGCACGTACCGATATCGGTCCGCTGTCTTGGCGATGTTCTTCAGTGATTGTGCCATTTCCTGCCTCTTTCGACTTGGTTTGTCCTTAATCCAACTCCAAGAAAGCATCATCCGCGGATGTGGCGGCGCTGGATTGCTGCCCTGATTGTGCGGAGGAGATGTTGGCGACCTGCGCATCGAGGTCGCGGAGGACTTTGCGCAGTTTTCTGTCGGAGATATCGCGCAGTTCCAAGTCTTCGAGCTGCGCTGCACGTTGCTGCGCACTCAACTCGTCGACATCGGTGGTTGTGTCCTTCGTGGCGCGATCCCGCTTATGCAATGCATGGCATCCTTCGGCCATGGCACGGGTGACGACGAGGAAGCCTGTATGCCCAATCATCTGATGGTCCGGGCGGACAGCCAAACCTTGGGCCTTCCAGCTGCGTTCCAGTGTTTCCTGGATGTCCGGCTCGGTCCACACCCCCGTCTGCCGCAGGGACTCGGCCATACGACTCAACTGCGTGGTCGTGGTGACGTAGGCGACAAGCACCCCGCCGGGGGCGATGACACGATACGCCTGTTCCAGGCGATTCCACGGATCAAGCATGTCGAGCACGATTCTGTCGAAGACATGCTCCGGCAGTTCACGTGCGACACTGTCAAAATCCCCAATGCGCAAATCCCACCATCCAGGACGCTCACCGAAATACACGGTGGCGTTCCCGAGGGCGACCTTCGCGAATTCCGGCCTCATTTCGATGGTGGTCAACGACCCTTCGCACCCCACGGCATCCAGCAGATTCAGACTCATGGCCCCGGACCCCGCGCCGGACTCCAGAACCCTCATGCCTCGCCTGATGTCTCCCAACTGGATGACCTGCGCGATGTCTTTCGGATACATGATCTGCGCGCCCCTAGGCATGGACAGCACATAATCGGCCAGACGCGGACGCATCACCGCGTACTCCCACCCGCCGATCGCGCGCGCGGACTTCCATGGTTTGCCTTCATCACGTTCGGGATGCTGTTGGTTGATCTGTGCTTCACGTTTCGCTTTGACAGTCGTGACCACAATCCCCTCGGTCCGCCCAATGATCTGGTCATGCATGATCAAGCCGTGCTCGGTTTGGGTTGTACCACCTACGGTCAGCTGGTCGGTGATCCGCTTGCCTTTCCGGTCGGTGAATTGCACCTTCTCACCGGCCTGCAACACTCCTCGGTTCGGCATACTGTCCTTTCCCCGCGTACTACGCGCTATTCGTTACTCTGTGTCTATGCTATCGCCGTCGGCGAAGTCCCGTCGGCGTACCCGCTTCCCCGTTTGAACGAGTCATCGTTTCCAGTCATCATCGCCCATCATCGTCTCCACGCGAACCAGCTCTGGCCGGATGGCAAATCCGATGCAGCATCAGATGGCGTAGGCACCCCACCTGTTGTGCTCATGGGTGACATTGAGCTGCAAACCTAATATGCCGCTGAGCCGTTCAGAGGTGAATCCGCGCTCAAGATCGCCTGCGTAGACGATGGTGCCCGGTTGCGGGTCTCCCCCGGCGACATTGGTTTCGTAAGCGTCTGCCTCGGAGCCTTCAAGCCTGCCCATAATCGCGACATGGTCGAACCCTTGGGGGATTTCTTCCAGCCGATGCGTCACGAGCACCACGGTCCGGTCTCTGTCTTCCCTGCCGATTCTGGCGAGCGCGCGAAGCGCAATTTCACGACCACCCAAATCAAGACCTGTTGTCGGCTCGTCGAGAATCAGCAGCTGAGGATCAGCCATCAGCGCACGGCAGATGAGTACACGTGTGCGTTCCCCCTCAGACAGGCGATACATTTGCTTGCCTTCGAGATAGGAGATATTGAATTCGGCCATCAGCTGCCGCGCTTGTTGATACTCCTCGGGAGTATACGTATCACGCCAACGGCCCAAGGTGGCCGTGAGCGCGGTGACGACTGCGTCCAACGGGTCCTCCTGCGGGGGCAGTTCCCTGGCGAGCGACGCGGAGCTCAATCCGATTAAGGGACGGTACGAGAATACATCGACTTTGCCAAGCCTGTTGTCGAGAATATCAACCGTTCCCTCCGAGGGGAATCCTCTGGTGCTCATCATGTTGACGAGCGTGGATTTTCCGATGCCGTTCGGGCCAAACAACACCCATTTCTCCCCTCGAGCGATGGTCAGGTTCACATCGGTGAGAATCACCCTGCCTCGTCTGCGGAATTCGACACCGGACAGCTTGATCGCCGGGGTCTCGCTCCCGGTGGGATTGAGATCATGTCCGCGCACAGCATCACGACCGGACGATTCGCGCCTGCCGTGCCCCGGTGTCGCTCCTGTTAGTGTAGGTTCAGTCCTGCTCATTTCAAGCCATCCTTTGTTTGTACGTTTAGTGTTTGCGCTGAGGTCGGTATTGAGCCATCCGATATCGTCTCCACGTTGTCCGTAATACTGCAGCCAGGCACACTCGGTGAACATATTCCGCCATGCAGCCCGCGGATGCAAAGTGGAATCTTCTATTCGAAGATACGCAATGAGGTGCGCTGCGCCGCCAGTATCAAGAAACCACGACCGCCGTGCCGCTCGCGGTGACCATCAGCATGTTCGAGCCTTCGCCCAGAGTCTCGTAGTCGATGTCAACGCCGACTACGGCGTTCGCGCCGTACTGTTGGGCGCGTTGCGCCATCTCATTAAGCGCCTGCTCGCGCGCTTTCATGAGTTCATCTTCGTATGACTGAGAACGGCCTCCGAAGAAGTTCCTGGCTCCGGCGAACATGTCTTTGACGACGTTGACGCCCGAGACGACTTCGCCAAAGACGATGGGCTTGTATTCGACGATGGCGTGGCCTTCGATGGTGGGGGTGGTGGTCAGGATCATCAGCTTGCCTTTCTCATGGTCATGGCTCTTGCACGTAGAATGTCAGTGTATGGCAATTCTATCCCGGCGACACGCCGAGAAAAATAACCGGATACCGTGTGCTGACACGACTTGCATAGACGCCCCGACGAGTACCATGGTGGATGACCAGACTGAAACGTTCATCGACGAAGTGGTTGAAAGGACCGGCCAAACATGAATTCACCAATGATCAAACCGATACTGTACATGATTCTCGGCGCGTTGCTGCTCATCAAACCGGATTCCAGTCTGCTGTTGGTGCAGTTCACGGGATTTGCGCTGATTCTGTGCGCGGTATTTCTCGGCTATACCGGTCTGAAAGCCCGCAAATCGGACGACGATACAACCGACAACGAGTCAACGCTGACGCTGTTCTCGTGTGCGGTATGTGCTGTGGTCGGTATAGTATTCCTGATGTCGCCCGGCGTGTTCGTCTCATTGGTGTTTGTGGCGCTGGGTATCATCATCATGGTGTCCGCGGCATTGGATTTGGTGCCTGTCTTGCGAGAAGGCGGTGCCTCCCAGCAGCTTGGCATGGTCATCCTTGATATTGTAGCGCTCGTCGTCGGATTGGTCATCACGATCCATCCCGGAGGCGCGAACGACATGCTGTGGCGGATCGTCGGACTGTTGCTGCTCATCAACGGCGTGCTGGGCCTGGTCGATATCATACGGAATCCGCGTCGTACTGTCGTGGATACGACAACAGCGGACAACAACAATCAGTAAGCGCGGCAGCAGCCGCGAGAGATAGTTCCGCCCGAGCGTCGGCAAATCGATCTGTCAGCACCCGGGCGGAGCTGCAATGCTGCATGCATTGTACATGCCAAGCAGATACCGCACTACAACAGGTGGATGAGCACCATATAGCACAGTGTTCCCCCGACCATCGGCGTCAGCATGTCACGTCTCCACGCGTATAATCCCGTGACGACCAGCAAGGAGATGAGTTCCGGCAAACCGTGTGAGCCACTGATGACACTCACATTCCTCAGGCAATAGACAATCAGCAGCCCGAACACCGCAGGCGCCAGCACTTTGCCTAGATACTTGACGACGGGCGGTATCGGGCGGTTTTCCGAAAACACGAGATATGGGGTGAACCGTGTGGTCACCGTGCCCAGAATCACCACGAGTATCGTGATCAGCTGCTGTTGCCAAGTCATTGTTGTTCCTTAGGTTTCATGCCGCGTTCCAACGGACGGCGTATCGCGAGCAGCAGTACAAGAATGATAGCCATGGCGGGGATGATGAAGCGTTCCGGACCGAACACCAGCAACGCGGCGAGCGAGCCTACGACCCCGATGAGTTCGCAGACATGGTCGGTCAATACGTGGCGCAACGATGTGCCATCCTGGAACCATTGCTGCAGGAAAATCACCATGAACATCGCCGTCATCACGAAATCAAGACCGCTGATATCCACAGTGATGAGACTGCCGAACACAGCGCCTGCCGCTGATCCCACGACCCAGTACATCTGGTCGAGGAAGGAAACCCAGAAGTAGAACCATCCGCGGTCCACGTGCCGGTCGCGCGGAATGCGGGCGGAATAATTCACCGAGAACGTCTCATCGCTCGTCGTAAAAATGAGATACGGCTTTTTCCAACCCATATTCCGGTATTTGCCAAGCATTGCGATCCCATAGAACAAGTGGCGCGCCCCGACCACCACAGCTGTCAGGAGCGCAGACAAAGGGTTGAACGACGATGACAGGATCCCCACGAGGAGGAATTCCATCGAACCGGTGTATATCACCAGTGCCGTAACGATGGGGAGCCAGAACGGGAATCCGTGAGTGGTCATCAACACCCCATACGTGATACCCAGGAACAGGTATCCGGTCAAGACAGGCAGCGTGTTCGGCCATGCCCACCGCAGGGCGGTCAGGATGCGGTCGCGCCTTGATTCGGTTGAGGCGTAAGAGACGAATCTGGAAGCGGACGCGGAATCGCCGTCAATATCGTGTTCGCCGATATGGTCGGTGACTTGGCCGGCAGTACGGCTGTCGGCACAATCAATATGACGGTCGGATGCAGCCAAACGGTCGGCAACACCGGAATCCACGCTTTCACGGTGCTCAACGCCGACCGGAGCAACGATTCTCTGGTCATCAGCTGCGGAACCGGCGACCGCGGAATGTGCCAATCCATCTGCGGTATCGGCGCCTTCTGCTTGTGCACCTCGGTCAGCATCAACGGCTGGATGCTCGCTCATACCCCTCCTGTCCTTGTTTCAGTAGCGGCGCGCGTGGTACCACCGGGTAGTTCCACCCCATAGTAAGTCGAAAGCCGTCTGACGGTCGGAACCCGTCAGACGGCCTCGTCTCGTTGGAGCTACTGATTGGCGTTATTTCTTACGCGGCACATAGATCTGATGATCGATCAGATCCTTGTAATGCTCGACAATTGCCTGGCGCCGCGCCTTGAGGCTCGCCGTCAGCATGCCGTTCTGCTCGGTGAAGGTGTCCGGCAGGATTTCGAACTTCCTGATGGATTCAGCCCTGGATACCAGCTCATTCGCCTTGTTGACCGCACGCTCGACCTCCGAGTAGATAATCGGATTGCGACTGGCTTCGTCAAGATCCTTGCACGGTTCGGCACCTTGGGATTCAAGCCACGCGTTGGCGTCGGCCAAATCAATCGTCACCAGTGCCGCGATGAACGGCTTGCGGTCACCGATCACCACACACTGATCGACAACAGGGGATGTCATGACGCTGGCTTCAACCTCGCCCGGAGACATGTTCTTGCCGCCTGCGGTAATGATGATATCTTTCTTGCGCCCGGTGACTTTGATGTACCCGTCTTCGCTGATATCTCCCAAATCGCCGGTATGCAGCCATCCGTCGACAATCTGGCTCTTGGTGATTTCGGGATGGTTATGGTAGCCGATGCAGACGGCCGGGCTCTTGATGTACAACTCGTCATCATCGGCGACTGCGAAACTCACTCCCTGGAACGGCTTGCCCAATGTGCCGATACGATAGCCGACCGTCGGGTTGACGCAAGCAGGAGCGCAGGTCTCAGTCATACCGTAGCCTTCCAGCAGTGGCAGACCGACGCCGTTGAAGAAGTGCGCGATCGACATGTCCAGAGGGGCGCCGCCACACACCGCGTATTCGCATTGTCCGCCGAAGACGTCCATGATCTGCTTGTATACGAGCTGGTTGTAGATGGCATGCTGAATCCGCAGAGAAACCGGAATGCTACCACTCTGCTGGGCACGGGACCATGCACGTGCGATATTAGTGGCACGAGCGAAAATCCGTCCTTTTGTGCCTTTGCCGGCTTTCTGCGAGGCGGCGTTGTAGATCTTCTCGAAGACTCGCGGTACAGCAAGGACGAAGGTCGGTTTGAACGCATGGAAATCAGCGAGCATCGACTTGAAATTGCTGGACAGACCGAGCGTCACATTCCCGGCGAAACACACATACTGCATGTATCGCGCGAAGACGTGGGCTAGCGGAAGGAATAGCCACAGACGACGACCGGGCTTGGTGACGACATCAGGCATGGTGATGGTGCCGGACATCACGATGAATACGAAATTTCCGTGGCTCAGTTCGATACCCTTTGGAGTACCGGTAGAACCCGACGTATAGACGATGGTCGCGAGATCGTCACCCTTGACAGCATGCGCACGTTCATAGAACTCTCGGTCGGACACGCCTTTGCCGAAAGTCTCAATGGCGTCGAGCGCATCAATCGCAATAACATAGACGTCTCCCAGCTCAGGGCATTCCTGCCGGACAGACTCGATTTTGTCACGCTGGCCGTCATCTTCGGCGAAAGCCATGCGTACATGCGAATCGTTGAAAATCATGCGTACTTGTGCAGGAGAGTTGGTCTCATACACCGGAACAGTGACTGCGCCAATGGACATGATGGCCAGATCAAGGGCAGTCCATTGCCATGATGTATGGGCGATGATGCCGACAGAATCGCCTGGCATGATGCCGCGTGCGATCAGTCCTTTGGCCAAGGCAACGACTTTGTCCTTGAATTCAAGGGCGGTGAAGTGCTGCCAGCTGCCGTCAGCACCGTGATACTCAATCAGCGTATCTTCCGGAGTCCGCTCGGCACGATCCTCAAGGATGGTGAAGATGCTGCGATCAGCATTGATCGGTGTGGTGAGTGGCTCAGTGTATTCCTTGATGATCTTGCTCGTCATATATTCTCCCGTGGGACGAATCCCGTAGGCCTTGCAATCACATGATGATCACAGGGCCATGATGTATGGACATATCCATAAACAGTCTAATAGAAGGTGCCAATTTCAGTGACGCGTGTTGTTCTGCGTGTCACGCTGCTGGTGCGTATTACACTACTGTCAAACATTCTGTACAGTTTCTGTCCCCGGTATTCAAAGTTTGGTGCTTCTCGGACATATGGGAACCAGGGTTGTTGCTTATGATTCCCGCAGGTGTTGTGGCCGTAGGCGTGTCGTGGCATCGGACGTGTATCCCGTGTCCTTGCCGGCCGCAGGGGATGCAACCGAGCTTGCCGTGCGGGCCGGGGAGTTTTCAAATGCGTTTGCCGGGACATGCGCCATATGCCGGAAGCAGGCGCCCGGCAGGCCTGATATGCCGGTAGCGGGGCGCCGCGTATGCCCGGTCATGCGCGGGCCGGCGAATGCCGGGCGATCCCGTCGTTGCCCGGCACCTTCCGTCTGGTTGTGTATGCCGCCGCATACGCGAAGAAATGGATCGCCTAAAGCAATACCTTTGGTTCCTATATGCCGTGCCTGTCGTGTGTGTGGTTGGGTTCTTGCCGGTTCACGGACGGGGTGTGCCATGGGCTTGTCCCGGCATGCCCCGTCGTGTTTGTTCGGGTGTGGGTGGTG
>NZ_AUFI01000009.1:0-215644 GCF_000426425.1 Bifidobacterium thermacidophilum subsp. thermacidophilum DSM 15837 | reverse complement strand
CCTGGGATGCGCCGCCGTTGAGCTTCATCTCGTCGGTGGTGGGGAAGCCGAGAATCCCCTGTTCGAACTTCAGGACCGAGTACCTGCCGCGGATACCGTCTTTGACGGCGTGTGCTCCGGTGCTGTTGGACCAGAAGACGGTGCCGTGCTGGAAGGTCTGGGATGCGCCGCCTTTGACGGTGAGTTCGTCGCCGGTGGGCCAGCCGAGCCAGCCGTCCTGCCAGCCGCGCTGGCTCCAGTACTGTTGGATGGCGCCTCTGGTGAATTGTGCCCCGGTGCTTGGCGACCAGTGGATCTGCCCGCGTTGGAAGACCTGGGATGCGCCGCCGTTGAGCTTCATCTCGTCGGTAGTCGGGAAGCCGAGGTCCTGTAGATGCTTCTGGTAGCAGGCATCGATATTGGAGCGGACGGTGTGAACATTGGTGCTGCTGGACCAATACACCGTACCATTCTGATAAGTGCGTTCAGCTCCGCTCTCGATTGCAGTGATCGGCGTGACTTCTGCAGTGGGCGATCCCAGCCATGTATGCGTGGCGGCATAAGCATCGATCGCGCCGTTGGACGGATCGGTGTGCTGATCGGAATCGGTGCCAGGATTATCGGGCTTACTAGGGTTATCCGGATTATCTGGAATGTCCGTATTGTTGCTATTGCTTGTCGTCTGCTGTTGTGCAGGTGCTGTAGCATCGTCCGCATATGTAGGCGATGCCGGAGCAATGACCAACGTCAAGCACATTGTTGCTGCGCATGCCGTTGCGACTGCCCTGCCTCTGGTGAATGGCTGATGATTGATCATCAGGTGTCCTTGTTTCCTCTTCATGTCCCTCCTATGACTGTTCAGTCTTTGCTGGTGATATACAGATCGAGTCCGCTTCTCGTGTTGTATGTCCACTGGGCGGAATAGCCGTCCCAACTGATGGACACCATGCTGGGGTTATCCTGCTTCTTAAGCATTTCCGCAGTGTAGCCAGCCGGAATATTCAGATGATTGGCTACACATTTGAAGGTGGAGAAGTCTGAAGCATTCCCTGAGAAAACGGTCAGTGATTTGCCGTTGTCTTCGAGTACGAGGGCTTCAGTTGTGGTGGCTGTTTCGTCGAATGCCACGCCTTTGTCGCATGCTTGATATGCCGCGTTCAGCGATTTCGCCATCTTGGTCGAAGTAGGTGTGCCGGAGGAGCGTGGCGCCATTGCCGATGTTTGAGTGCTTGACGCAGTATGCTGGGCGGTTCCATCACTCTGTTTGGAGTAGTGCATGAACGCTAGTGCCGCGATAATGCAGACGATAATGAGGATGCCGCCAATGGCTAACCCCAATGCTTTACGATGGTTCCCCATGTGTTTTTTCTCCCCAGATGTCATTGCAGGCAAAAGGTCTTTCCTTACATGGCGGAATCGTACTCCTGGGTGCTGCCATTCAGCTCGCTGTATGGGTTTGCGAATGACTATTGGTTCGCATGGTGGAATCGAAAAGAACAGGATATCTCGGTGGTGATTTACCGGATTCGCGAATACAATGTATGTATACGTGTGCCCTGATGCGGAGCGGCGAGTTTCGTGCGCAGAGTCACCGGTGAGGGGCTGAAGAAAGGAACATTTCGGATGGCTTGGAAGAAGATGTGGTCAGTGGTGGCGACAACTGCTGCGGTCATGGTTTGCGCGGGGGTGCTTGCTTCGTGCGGAACGTCAGGTTCCGCGGCGAATACGACGGTTGATACGGTACTTTCCGCGTCGGCCTCGTCGAACGGGGTCGATAGTGCGCAGGCGGTTATTGCCACGGATGATACATCAGACACGACTGGTACTGATACCATGCCGAGCAATCCCTCCCAGGAGCTTCCGGATTCGGTGGATTCGTCGATTCCGAACAATGCGACCGTGGTTTCCTCTGATCTTGCCGTCACCAAGGACGGTGCGGTGAAGAATCTCGAGACCGGCGAGACCGTGACCGATCCCGAGATTGTGGGTACTGAAGACACGCCTCCGGATCCATTGGCCAAGACCAACGGGCAGCGGTTCATCCCGGTATCGGTGAAGACCGTGCGTAACGCCATCAAAGAGGAATCCAACACCAAGGCGTCGGCATTGAAGCCGAAAGCGTTGTCATCTGCGGGTGCGAGCGTGATGTCTGCTGTGTTGAAGTCCAATACGGGAACGTCGGTTAAGCAGGCGGCGTTGCAGAATAATAGTTACGGTGCGTATTGGGGAACCTATGGCGGTACACAGGCATTCTTTGAGTCAAACGGCACGTTGTTCGCGCAGAACGCTCAAGGTGTGATTGACGTTTCGGAGCATAACGGCACCATCGATTGGGCGAAAGTCAAAGCTAGCGGAGTGCAGGGGGCGATTATTCGCTTGGGCTTTGCCTGGGCGAATCGTTTCGACTATCAGGCGCTACGGAATATCCGCGAATGCAAGCGGCTTGGTATTCCCTTTGGCATCTACTGGTATTCGTATGCGTATGAGGCATCCCAAGCAGCGAAAGAAGCAGACAGCTTGGTTTCCCAGTTGAGGCAAGCCGGTGTCAGCCCCTCTGATCTCTCGTACCCGGTCTTTTATGATTTGGAAAAGTGGACTTGGACTGGGCATACTCCGCCAACCAGCACCTCTGTGTATCAAAGCATTGTCAGCGCGTGGTGGCAACGAGTGCAAGCTGCCGGATACTCCAATCTCAGCGTCTACTCGTATGCCAGCTATCTCAATGGGCCGCTGAATACGAGCGATATCCATTCCAAGACTCGCTGGGCTGCTAGCTATGGTGCACATGTAGGATTCGGTTTCGGCAGTGGATTGCGTGGATGGCAGTATGCGGATAACGGGAATATTCCAGGCATTCCTAATGTTGTGGACCTCAGCGCCTTCGGCAATGTCTATGAGGTTCGAACACTTCCCACGGTCGCCATTCCTAACGGCACGTATTACATCAATGCGATGGTGAAGGATTCGTCTGGTGTGGATATCCAGTGGGGGTCTGCGAGCAATGGTGCTCGAACCCAGCTGTATCAGGCTAACGGTTCATCGGCGCAGAAGTTCGTGTTCACCAAACAGAGTGATGGCAGCTACGTGATCACCAATGCACTCAGCGGCAAGGCTCTGGACGTTGCAAGCGGCTTGGCTGGCGATGGCGCGGTGGTCCAGCAGTACACGCCGAATGGAACCAAGGCACAACGCTGGTACATCAGGGATACCGGCTCAGGGTATTGCATCCAGTCGGCGTTGGGCAACTGGGTACTTGATATTGCAAGCGGGTCATCGGCTAACGGAACCAGCATCAGCCTGTATACGCCGAATGCGAGCAATGCCCAGAAGTTCACCTTGTCTTCGGCGACTGCTGCGATTCCAACCAATGTCAGTCTCAAGATTTCTTCTGTGGAGAATACGTCATTGGCTATGGATGTGCCTGGTGCTTCCACTCAGAACGGGGCGAGGATTCAGATCTATCAGGCGAATGGCTCGAACGCGCAGACATTCAGCGCGCAGCAAGTGGGCAACGGGGTCTATAGCCTCATGAATACCGCTTCCGACAAAGTGCTGGATGTTGCCGGGGCCTCCACCTCGAATGGAGGTGTAGTGCAGCAATATGCATCGAATGGCACTGCGGCACAGCACTGGTCTCTCCTCGACTATGGCAATGGCAAGATTTCATTGACCAGCAATGTTTCTGGCAAGGCAGTCGATATTCCATCCGGTAATGCCTCTTCGTCGGTCAAGCTGCAGATTTATTCCGCGAACGGCACGAAGGCTCAGCAGTGGACGGTGACGAGGGTCAAGAGTGAACGTGACAAGCTCGATGATCTCGCCGCGAAAAACAAAGGCGTACTCACTGACGGTACGATTGCGGTGGTTTCCGCGCTGTCGGCTTCCAAAGCGCTTGATGTGTCCGGTGCGTCACGTTCCAATGGCGCGAACGTGCAGCTGTACCAATCCAATGGTACAGGTGCACAGCGTTGGATTGTTTCGCACGACGGCCAAGGGTACGTTACGCTCCGCAATGCCGCCTCGGGTAAAGTGCTCGATGTTTCTGGCGCGTCAACCGCGAATGGCTCGAATGTGCAGCAATATTGCTCGAATGGCACGTGGGCGCAGAAGTGGATTGCCGTTTCGAACGGTGATGGCACGGTGACCTTGCATTCGGCTTTGAAGTACGGTCTCGTGCTCGATGTCTCTGGCGCGTCCACCGCGAATGGTGCAAACGTGCAGGTGTATGCGTCCAACGGTACGAGGGCACAACGCTGGGTGAGGAAGTGACCATGTGTAGAGGACGCAGACGAGCGGTCTTCTAATCGGAAAAACTTGTGGGGCGGTGCCGATGGCCTCGCCCCACAAGTGTCATTAAGCTTGAATGTCAATCATTTTGATGATTGGCCAGGTGCCGTTTCAAATACGTGAAACGGTTCGCCTCGAGAATGAAGGTCTTCCTGTCGTTCTTAGCCATGACGTCGAGTATGATTCCTGCGACGATGAGCAGTAGTCCCGCGATGACCAGCATGACTGCGCCGATGAGTGTGGGGAACCGTGCAACCATGCCGGTCGCCCAGAATTCCGATGCCACCTGCCCGCAGAGAATGATGCCGATGATGCCGATGATCGAGCCCAGTCCGCCGAAGAAGGGGAGCGGCTTGTACTCGCGGATCATGCGGAAAATCGTTGACATGACCTTCACGCCATCGCCCACGGTGTTGAGCTTGCTTACAGAGCCTGCTGGGCGGTCACGGTATTGGATAGGCATCTCGTAGAGGCGGAGATTGTTGTTGAGTGAGTGGATGGTCATTTCCGTCTCGATCTCGAAGCCGCGGGACAAGACCGGGTACGTTTTCACAAAGCCGAAGGAGAACGCGCGGTACCCGGTCATGATGTCGGTGACATGGGCGCCGAACAAGCCATTGATTGAGCCTCTGACCAGTCGGTTTCCGAAGTTGTGGAAGGGTCGCTTGTTCTCCTGGAAGTACGTGGAACTCAGACGGTCGCCGATCACCATGTCGTAACCTTCGAGGATTTTCGCGACCATGGCCGGGGCCGCATCCGCCGGATAGGTGTCATCACCGTCAGCCATCACGTATACGTCGGCGTCGATGTCCTCGAACATGGCTCGGATCACGTTGCCCTTGCCTTGACGCGGTTCCTTGCGAACGATTGCGCCCTCGGCGGTGGCGATTTCCGCGGTGCGGTCGGTGGAGTTGTTGTCGTACACGTACACGTCGGCACCCGGCAGCGTGGCCTTGAAATCACGCACCACCTTGCCAATGGTGATTTCCTCGTTATAACACGGCAGAAGCACCGCGACCCTAGTATTCTCTTGCACGGGTATCACTATAGCTGATATCGCCGTTGATAGCAGGTACAGGAATGCACTTGCATTTCTGGAGGTACATCTCTGAGTGATGTGTAATGGGGCAAGTGGATGTGAAATCGTACAATCATACGGAAACATGGTGAATGTTAAATAATATGGAAGAAGATAATTTCAAGAAGCAATAAATACGTGCGATAATTGTACCTTTAAGTGGTAGATAATTGCAGGATTGAGAATAGTGCGCCGACAATTCTCGTACTAATACCAGAAGTCACGAGAATGGAGTGTTGTCATGCGCAACGCTATACTGAGAGGGGCCAAGTGCCGAAATTCAGTATTATCTGAGCGTACTACATGGAGCCACTTGTATGAATGTTGCTGTAAAAACAAAACTGGAGCCAAGGGTTGTTATTCCTGTTATTTTAGGTTTCATGTTTGCATTTGGGGATGAAGCATCTAATCCTAACGGTACTTTGACCAAAAATGTAGCGGCATTGTGCCTGAAAATAGTCCTATATTGTGCAACCTTTGTTGCCCTATTCCGTTTCGTTGATACTTGGCGCAAGCGAAAGATGGGTAGTGCATCTGGCGATACCTCAGATATCAACAAACATCATATTTTGAGTTATGAATATTCTGTCAAGGCTTGGCTCTTATGTGCGTTTACTATCGCCATCGGCTGGCTGCCGTATGAAATCTGGCTATTCCCGGGGGTATATTGGTCCGATACTTCGAAGCAGCTTCTTATGTACTATGGTGCGGTTGAGTTTACTGATCATCATCCTTTTTTATTGACTTATATCTTCGGGTGGTTCGCGGATTTTGGCCAGTTGTTGTTTGGCAACCCAATTTATGGACTATATTTGTTAATTATTATTCAACTAATAGCCGCACCGCTATTGTTCTCTTGGATGGTATTGTATACGAAAAAAATAGGTTTGCCGTATCATGCTTGTAGTACAGAATTAGCGTTCTTTGCTCTATTTCCTTTTTTCCCGGTAATGTTTTCGTCCCTAGCTAAGGATATAATTTCCGTCTTATTCTTCATTCCATACACAATTTTGTATATCGATGTGTTTCGCACCAAAGGTGAGTCGACTAGTAAGACGCGCACCCTTGTGCTGATTCTGCTATGTGGATTGCTGACTTGCATGACCAAGAAGGCTGGAGTTTATATAGTTGTGCCTTCATTGTTGTTAATGGTCATAGCTAAAATATCGATAAAGGCGAAGGCGCTCTTGGTGTCGGCAGGTCTTATTATCGCCATCGTAATGGCTATTGTATTGCCGCACCTCATCATGCCTGCGCTACACGTTGCACCCGGTGGGAAGCAAGAAAGTATTCCTTTTGCTATACAACAAGTGGCACATGATGTCAAATACAATGGTAACAATATCACGCCATCGGAGAAGGAACTTATTTCTGATTTTTTAACTATTAAGTATAGTGATATACCTAAGGCTTATAATTCGCAGAGCGTCGACCCTGTGAAAGGGACAAGTTTAAGGAATCCAAAGCTGTTTGGCGATTTCATAAAACTGTGGTTGAAAAAAACTGTTGAACATCCAGTTGGTCATTTTGAAGCGTGGATTGGCTTGGTGCGTGGATGGTTCAGCTTCCAAAATATTGACGGGTCACCCAACAATATGGTGGTGTGCACAGAATCTGCTTGGTACTATGACCCCATTCGAACTTACATTCCTCAGTGGCCTGTCGAAGAGTCACATAGTGCTCTAGCGAGGTCAATGTATAACACTGAACAAAGCATTCCTGTGCTTAATGTACTGTTTTCGCGATCTGTATGGGCTTCAATCATTCCATTTTATATGTTGTATCTTGCCATAAGACGAGGGAAGGGAAAACTGCAACGATTACTTGCAATGCTCCCGCTCAGTTTGACGTTTTTGTATTTATTGTTGGTTCCTGTGTCCGGATATGGAGCGGAACCGACCAGATATGTGTTGCAGGCGATATGTATTTCTCCGCTGTTGCTTGCGTATCTGAGTGTAGGATGCGGAGATGAGAAAAATGCAATGATTGCAAGCTGCAAGACAAGTGTTAAATCAAACCGTTAATAAGAATGAAAACAATATAAGAAACTAGCAATTTACGGATAAGACTGATGAGCCTAATGTCATAAACCAATTCTTATCAATATTCAATAATGTAAATGTTTTATTAATGTCATATGTGGTATTATAGTATTTTGCAATCTAAACATTGCAGCATCAAATTTGAGAAATAAGTAATAAGATTGTGATATAGTATGTGACTCTAATATTTATCGAGTATAAATATTAGAGTCACATTAAGTTATATCAATATATCTGTTGTTAGAAAAATACTGGCACTTTTTGACGTTGTTCAATTGGAAGTTGATGACACTTCCAATTGAACAACGTCGTTGTTGAAGCATACTATTCTCACAAGTGAGCCAACTACCTAGTGTGAACAAAAGCGAGAAACAGACCAGAAAGAATAGAGTCGGCATCATCAACGTTGGTCGAAATTGGACGTTTTGCAGAGTTAGTCGTGGTGCAGACGTCAAGCACTATGCAAAAAGCGACGGGAAAGATGTACGGCCAACGTGCATAGCTGCCGCTTTTAGGCTTCGGAGGTTGAGCAGAATTGCATTTTGGCTGGTGAAATATTTGTACTGCTAAGACTCATGTCGTTTCTCTTTGATTGACAGATTTACCTTGCATTCTTTGAATTATATATCTGCCTAAATAGGCTAATTAGTTTCTTGGCTGCTAACAAGAAGAAGACAGTTAACGAATAATATATCACTCCGCGTAATAGCGGAAGTTGGGGAAGTACAGGAACGATAATCAACTGATTCACAAACAAGATATGGAACAGATACACGCCAAGCGACGCGCTTGACAATATGCGGATCACTTTTGAGAATGACGCAGGTGTGTGCCGTAATCTCGGCTCAAGCCATGCAAAGAGCAAGAATAGGCTGATTGCCTGGATGACTGCCAGCGGTGAGGTCGTGCCGGACCAATAATTGATATATTCGCTGCTCAAACCGGCGGCAGAGCGCCAGCCATTATTAAGCAGTGTGGCAAAGAACATAGCGGTGGACGACAGCAGGAACGCGATTGACGCCATCCATGGGTGTGGTTTGACAACCGGAATGACATAGTTGTTCAGGTAGTAACCAAGCGCAAAGTAGAGTAGTGAGACGGAAGCGAACAGAGGCCATCCGAACAGTTGCCCGAAGTACTTCGAGGGGACGCCAAGGTGTGTGAACAATGGCAGAATAACCGCTACGAAACCTGTCACGGCGATGAGATACCGCATGGTCTTGCGTTCTGTGCATTTGCTGAGCAGCGGGGTCAGCATATACAGGTACAGAATCGAGTAGAAGAACCAGTAGATATCATTGATGCTATTGGTCAGGAAATGCTTCGCGAAACCGATGATGCCGAAGTCGGCGGAAATCGCATCGGTGCCGTAGAACGAAGATGGGAAAAGCCCGAATACCAGATAGCATACGACGCTTCCGACTATCAGTGCGCGGCCTGTACGCCAGGCGCGCTTCTTGAAGAATGTGACGGTGTCGTACTTCTTGCGATACCCGAGCAGGTTCATGCCGCTGATCATGAAAAATATCGGCGTGGCAAAGATGAACAGTGACTGCATGACAACTTGGCGTTTCCACAACATCGTCTGCTCGGGGTGGAATGCCCCGAGCGAGGTATGCAAACAGACCACCGCGATACACGCAATGACGTTCAACACGTCGACAAACAGCCAGTGGCGTTTTACCTGAGTTGTTGCCTGTTGTTCTGCCAGTACGGGATGAACAGTCGCCGTGTCTGTTGTTTCGGCCGTCATATTGTATTTCTTCCCTTCTCGTATGATGACATGTTGTAAAACAGACAGTGCGGTCAGTTCACCGCCCGCGCACAGCGCGCCCGAAGCTCTTGAGCACTTCCCGTCGCCGCGACCCAATCGGCGCGAGCGGGTCGACAACCTTCCTCAGCACGTTGTCTTCGCCGACGGCTCGTGGTGGCTTCGGGCCGCCGACCGGCTTCGCATTGGGAGAGACGATTTTGCCGATGAGCTGCTCATAGAAGGGTGTCTGCCTTGCGTAGCTCCAGTACACGGGCGCGAAATCGCAGTCCGGTTTCACCCACGGCTTCTCGAATCCGGCGTAGTGGATGATCTTCGGATCCTTGCGGGATGCGATGTACTCATCATAGGAATCGTTCGGTGCGAAGGAGAACACGTTCGCCACGCGGTTCGCGCAATCATGGACCACGTTCCACGACCAGTCGAGGAACACGACACGGCCCTCGCAGTGCGCGTTGAGCACGTCTTGGTCGTTGTAGATGAAGTCGGGGTCTGACGCGTAATCCAGCCACTGCTTGATGCTGTACGCCCTGCGCATCTCTTTCGTGTTGAGCACGAGCACGCCCGCCTGGAAGTACTGGAACGGGTGCTTCATGTGGAGCTTCTCGTTCGTGTACTTCAGTCGCTTGCCGTCATTCATGTTGAGGTTGCCCTGATAATCGATGTCGTGTACGGCGGCCAGCAGGTTGTCACCGAGTTCGGTGTCGTACAGCTGGGCGATGTCGCCGTTGATGACGATGTCGGAATCGAGGTAGAGCACCTTGTCGTAGAACGGCAGGGCTTTCTGGATCAGGAAACGGTAGTAGGTCTCAATGCTGATATGCGCGTTGCTGGTCGTCAAGTCGTAGCCCGAGATTTCGCGGCTTACGTCGGCGAAGCGCAGGTTCAGGTTCTTGAACCTGCCAAGCAAGAACTGTCGCATGCGTTCCTGGTTTTCCCAAGCGATGTCCTTCTGCAATACGGTGACGTCATAATACCGGTCAGGATCGGCATTGCTCATCGCCGAGTAGATGGTGGTCGTCAGCTGCGGAACATAGTTGTTGTCAGCCGCGAACACCACCGGGACCACTGTCGTGGGGTCGATTTCGTCGGCAAGCCGCTCAAGCGGGTGGTGCGGCTCGGGGTGAGTGAAGTGCACGCACTGCAGCTCCTTGACCTTCCAACCACTACCGATGCGCTGGTGATGCATCAGGTAGATGTTCAGCAACCGTTCGGACAGATGCCCCGGCGTGCGCAGGGCTTCCTTGCTGTACAGGGACATATCCGTCGTCTCTTCGAACTTCTGGAGAATCGGGAACAGCCATGCGCAATAATCCTGGAAGATATCCTTGCGCATGATGAACATGTTGCAGAAGCAGGAACGATGTCCATGCAGGAACGCGTCGGCATCGGTCTTGTAATCCGGGTGTATCTCGCACAGGATGTCATACATGTGCCGCAGGTCACGCAGGTGGAGCTTCGGCGCATGCTGGTAGATCTTGATGGGGGATCCATAGCCCTCGATAATCTCGCGCAGGTCGCCCCAGCGCGTGGTCACCACGTCGGCGCCGGCAATCGCCTTCTTGATGGATTCGTCATCGAGGCCGTATCGCTTGATGCTGGCGGCGTCGATGTAATCATCCATGATCTCGCCGTACGTGTTCTCCTTGTGCTCAACGCCCGAGAAGTCGAAATAGCGGCGGTAATGGCAGAATCCGTAATAATCGGCATCGACGTTCTTCCACGCCCAGTACTGCGTGGTCAGCTCGCAGTACATCGGGTTCTTGTCGGCGATGTTCTCGCCCTCATCGTCTTGGAATGCCCAAGGGAACCGTGTGGTCTTAGGCCCGACCTGGACCGGCTGGAGAATATCGCTCTGCGGCTTGTCGACCTCCTTGTGGGTGGTCACGAAAATGCGGATGCGCTGCTTGTCGTATTGTTCCTTCAAGGCTCTGCTTTCAATGTCTGTAAGGTGTCCCAATGCGGCCGCTTTCATCGTTTTCAAACGATCTGATGAGGAAAATGGGCGCCCATCATCTTCGATTGATTCAGCTATACTTCTCCAAGAAAACATTTCGTCTTGCTTCTCGGGAAGCGTATTCGAATCAAGGTATGAATATGCGCGATCTCTGACAAAACGCCAGATTTCACGGCATGTGACATCGGTGCCGAACACGTCGTTCATCTGTTGGGCGGCCGCAAGCTTCTCTTCTTCGGGAACTCGTGTCAGCCAGTCGTTTGCGAGAAGCTCTATGGACTTATGTTTCAATCCGGCCAGGCAATCGTCGATGGAATCGATTGCCGCATGCGTCTTGGCAAAATCCTCGGATGCTGTGATGCAGGCGTGGAACTGGTTGCAGAATTCCCTGAACCGTTGAGCGGAAATCTGGGAAACGCCGGTTACACCGATACCGTAGTGGTAACGATACCCGCGGATATCTTCAGCTGGTGCGCATGAATCAGCCAACGCGCAAAGCACAAACATCTCGTATGCGTCTTCAGCGCGTTCGAGACGGGTATCGGTCATGGCGTTGAATCCGCGTACGAGCAGTTCCGTATTGAAGATGCGCTGAGTGGCCCGCCAATCCATGGTCTGGCCGTTGTTCTCATCGAATGTCGCACGCAGAATGTCGCTTCCGTGCAGCAGCTGGCTGGGGGCATTGATGAAAGAGGCGAATGAGGCCGCATCGGTGGCGCTGATTCCGTTCTCGCCAATCACCGAAATGCCGAAATGAAGCATGTCGGCATGAGTTCCCGAGAATCTGGCGACAAGCTGCTCGCACATGTTCGGGTCAAGTTCGTCATCGCCGTCGAGCATGAGCGTGTATGCGCCTGTAGCGGCCAGAACGCCTGTCTTGCGGGCGAGATGGAGGCCTTTGTTCTCGTCATGCCGTAACGCCACGATGCGATGGTCTTGCCGCGCCGCTTTCTGTAGTATTTCCGGGGTGTCATCCGTGCTTGCATCGTCGACAACGATGATTTCAATGTCATGAAGAGTCTGGTTGCAAACGCTGTCGAGACAACGTTGGAGATACGGGCCTACATTATAGGCCGGGATCACAATGGAGACCTGTGGCATGCTTCCTCGTTTCGCTATCATTCGGAACCAGTCTACCCGTATGGGTGCGCAAGAGGCCACTGCTTGTCGCACGCGGCCGGAGGAGTAGGGGAGTTGTGCTGATTGGATGCGGATTGCAACAGGCGCGGACGGGGTGCGCTACCATGACGCTGTCTGTTGGTATTGACTGATAGAGTAGGTTCTTTGTGAAGCAGATGTTCGAACGTATACAGAAGAAATACCACTACGCGATGGTGGTGTTCAAGGAGCTGGTGAAGACCGACTTCAAGCTCCGATACCAAGGCTCGTTCCTCGGCGTGGTATGGTCGGCGCTCAAACCGCTGATGCTGTTCGCCGTCATGTACGTGGTCTTCGTCAAGTTCCTCAAGTTCACTGATGGAACCCCGACCTTCCCCATCTCCCTGCTGTGCGGTACCAGCCTGTGGGGGTTCTTCTCCGAAGCGACGAGCATGAGCATGCACTCGATCGTCGATCGCGGCGATCTGCTGCGCAAGGTGCATTTCCCCAATTATATCGTGGTCGCGTCCACCACCATGGGTTCCATGATTTCCTTGGGCATCAACCTTGCCGTGGTGATCCTGTTCGGATTCTTCGCTCACGCGCAATACACCTGGCGCATTCTGCTGGTTCCGTTCAGCATCATCCAGCTGTATGCGGTCACACTCGGCTTCGCGCTCATCTTGGCGACGATGTTCGTGTATTTCCGCGATATCGCACAGATCTGGGAGGTTGTGCTTCAAGCGTTGTTCTATGCGACCCCTATCATCTACCCGATTTCGATGGTCCAGAACAATCCGGAGTTTAGCTGGGCTGCCGGCCTGCTCATGCTGAGTCCTACCTCACAGGCGATCATGGATATCCGGCATAATCTGCTGTCGCCTCAATACGTTCCCACGGTATGGGATATCGTCCATAACCCGCTGGTGTGCCTGATTCCGTACCTGCTGTCCGCGGTGATTCTCGATGTCGGCATCATGGTGTTCCGCAAATACAGCGCGAAGTTCGCGGAGGTGTTGTAATGGCAAGCAAGGAAACGGCGAAGAAGGAAGACGACCGCCCTGTCGTCCTGTCTGTGCAGCATGTGGCCAAATCGTTCCGTCTGCCCACCGAGCAGGCTACGGGGCTGAAGATGGCCTTCCTCAACTGGGCGAAGGGGGTGAGCGGATTCACTGAGCAGAAGGTGTTGCGTGATATCTCCTTCGAGGTAAAACAGGGTGATTTCTTCGGTATCGTCGGCCGCAACGGCTCAGGCAAATCCACGCTGCTGAAGATTATCTCTGGGATTTACGTGCCGAATAAGGGCACGGTTACGGTCAACGGCAAGCTCGTCTCGTTCATCGAACTGGGTGTCGGCTTCAATCCGGAACTCACCGGTCGCGAGAACGTCTATCTCAATGGCGCATTGCTGGGATTCACCCGGGACGAGATCGACGCCATGTACGACGATATTGTCGATTTCGCCGAACTCGGCGACTTCATGGACCAGAAGCTCAAGAACTATTCTTCCGGCATGCAGGTACGTCTCGCGTTCTCAGTCGCTATCAAGGCGCAGGGTGACATTCTCGTGCTCGACGAGGTACTCGCCGTCGGTGATGAAGCCTTCCAGCGCAAGTGCGACGACTTTTTCGCGCAGATCAAAAAAGACCCGACGAAAACCGTCATTCTGGTCACTCACTCGATGGACGCGGTCAAGAAGTACTGCAACAACGCCATTCTCATCAAGGACGGTGAGATTATTGCATCGGGTGATAAAGATGATGTCGCCGACCGGTATACGCTTGAGAATCTCCGGCAGGAGAAGAAAGAACAGAAGAAGAACACCGGCGAGAACGGCGGTGAAGACCAGCCCGAACACCCGCTTGGATTGAGCGATACGGTACCGGTGCTGGCAGTAAGGCCGACTCGTGAGCCGCTATGCACCATCGACGGGGGATTCGACTTCGAGGTCGAATACGACTACCGGGGAGACAAACCGTTCTACGTGGCGCTGGCTTTGCACGACCTACGTCGCGGTGGCTTGCCGTACGGCGATAGTTTCGACTTGACGCAGCGGGGCCACCATACCGTACATTTCCATCTTCCGATGGATTTGTTCAATAATGGTGATTTTCGCCTGGTCGCTTCCATGCATACATGGGACGGGTCGCATCCTTCCACCGCCGAGATGATCGCGTTTACCAGTGAAAAGAACTGTTGCGATTTCTCGTTGCGTGACAACAAGGGTAAAGACAATTTCGCCTTGATCAACAAGGTCTCGATGTCCTATCAAAGTCTGGACGAGCAGCTTGCCACCCGCCAGCATCCCGTTGAAGAGCAGTGAGTGTGTTCTCGTCTGATGCGCGTGCTATCGCGTGGTAGCTGCTAGGCAAACAGTACAGAAAGGTCTCTGATGTCGTTCACCGTCAATGCGCTGCGCAGGGGTACAGGAAAAGGTTATGTCTCGATTTGCGCTGACACGGATCCCGGGAAGCTGCGTGCGGAAGCGGTGAAAGATGACGGCACCGTGTTTCCGTGCCCCATGTACCGTTTCAGCTTCCCCGGAGAGGATCCTACAGCCAGCAGACAGTGGGGAGAAACCGCCGGTGACCGCCAATATTCGTTCGTGCTCGTCGTTCCGCTGTTTGAGGGAATTGACCTGACTATCCGTCTCGCGTCGCGTGAATCCGGCGAGACGCTGGCGACAATACCGTTCGGACACGTTGCGACAAGAATCCGTTCAAGACTGACTTACCGGCTTCGCCCGGAGACCGCGGCGTCAATGCGCGATATCGATCAGCGGCGGCTGTCGGGCGGGACGTATGTCTACATCACCGGGATTTATCCGGTCGAGGAGCATGAAGTATCTTGTCGTTTCACTGTCCGCTACCCTGTTCTTCAAGACAGCGAGGCGAAAGCTCCCTGCAAGATCGCAGTGTACGACGGCTCTGCCACGCCCATCCAAGTAACTCCTTGCATTCTCGAGGATTCAGTCATTACCGATCCGCATGATGCACACCAGCGGATTCGGCAAATCGTAGCTGCGATTCGTTTGTCCGATACCCCACGGACCTTGTGCATCTGTGCTACGCCTGAACACGGGAACGGCAATTTCACGTGCATCCCCGCATCTTCGTTCAGCGGTTTCTTTACCGGCGCGCTTGACCTGACCAGGCACGTGTTCAACGATGAAGGATACAGCGTCTGGTTTGAGCAGCATCGTGCGACATTCGCTGATATTGACAATCAGCGGCAGATTTGCACCACATGGGATAACACCCCGTTGATTTCCATCGTCACGGTTGTCTACAACACCCCCTTCCCGTATCTGCATGCGTTGATTGACTCGTTGAAAGCTCAGTCGTATGCGCATTTCGAAGTCGTTTTCGTCAATGTCAGCAATGACGACGGTACCGTGGAGCGCGAACTCGAGTCGATCAATGATAAGCGGTTCCGCATCGTTCATGCAGAAAACAAAAGCATCGCCGACAACACGAATGCAGGAATCGTCCAGACCAAAGGCGACTACATCGCTTTCGTGGACCACGACGATGTCATTGAGCCGGATACGCTGTATCAATATATGTGCGTCCTCAGGGACCACCCTCACAGCGATGTGCTGTACTGCGATGAAGACCTCATGGATGAGTCGGGCCATTACTGGAAGCCGATATTCAAGCCCGCTTTCAACCCTGATCTGCTGAATGTCAACAATTACATCACACATATGCTCATGGTGAGTCGTCACGTACTTGAGCAGGTGGAGTTGTCGCCATCCGACGTCGCCGGGGCGCAGGATTACGACTTGACCATGAAATGCGCTGAGCAGGCGCGAGAAATCCATAATGTCTCCAAAATGCTCTACCACTGGCGCATGCATCGGAATTCCACGAGCACCAATCCAGACAGCAAGCCGTATGCCCAGGAAGCAGGAAGAATCGCCCTGACACGGCACTACGAGAGAATCGGCGTTGATGCGACGGTACATGATTCTGAGCTCCCGTTCCGATATCGTACCGAATATCATTGGAATCAACCGCCCAAAGTCAGTATCGTGATCCCGACGAAGGATCACGTCGATGTGCTTTCCAAGTGTCTCGAACGCGTCTTACACGCCACGAACTACCCGAATTTCGACGTGACCCTCGTGGAAAACAACAGCGAGGACCCCCGAACATTCGAATATTACCGTGACATCGAACAGGACGATGCCCGAGTCCATGTCGTCACATGGAAAGGGACGGGGTTCAACTACTCCGCCATATGCAACTACGGCGCCTCTCAATGCGACGGCGAACTGATTCTGTTCCTCAACAACGATACCGAAGCCATCAACGAGGACTGGCTGACCTCCATGGTCGGCTTCTTCGCGCGACCCGAAGTCGGCGTAGTAGGCGCAAAACTGCTATTCCACGATGATCTGGTGCAGCACGGAGGCATCTGGGCCTCGATGGATCATTGCGGGTATTTCGGTGAACTGCTCTCATACAAAGACGGCGGCTATATGGAAACCATGCGATACCCCTGGGATTGTGCGGCTGTCACAGGAGCATGCCAGATGATCAGGCGCTCGCTGTTCACGAAAATCGGAGGACTGGACGAGCAGCTTGCCGTTGTGCTCAATGATGTTGACCTATGCCTCAAAGCTCGGCAAGAAGGATACCTTGTAGTATTCAACCCCCAGGCGAAGCTGTATCACAACGAGCATACGAGCCGTGGACGCGATGAGCAGGACGTGCACAAAGAGCTTCGCGCAATAAACGAGCAGGCGCGTTTCTATGCGAAATGGGATAGCTCGCTGCACCGCGGTGAATTCATCAATCCTAATCTCAACCAGTATGACGGGCATTTCAAGCTCAAATGGTGATTGGGTGCGTTGATTGAGTTCGTTGATCGGACGCATACTAATCGAACGATTCCCGGATGATGCATGATGACGGCACAGGCCTGCATCATGCATCATCCGGGAATTGCGCGGAAATACAAGATATCGCTAGTATTTACCAGTGGTTATCTTCTGTGCAGGAATTCACGGATCTTTCGAAGAACATGATTCGGCGCGGATTCTTTCGCTGAAGAGACAAGCCGTGCGTCATGAAGATGAGAATACGCGATATCCCGAAGTTGCGTGTAGTGGATATTGGTGAGCAGTGGAGGAGTCACCTGCTCAATATCAGTGGCGTACTTCAAATACCGTAACGTGAGATTCTTGTCAGTGTCTTGTCTGGTGGCATCCTCGGGATGCTGGAGATAATCGTAGGCGTAATCCCTCACATACCGGAATAATTCGGCGCATATCACATCACTTGCCCAAGAGCGCTGGATGATAGGCAAAGCCTCGGGTTGCATCGGGGCGGGTAGATTATCTTTCCATTCATTCATCATGTGCTCGCCGAGCCGGTCTCTCACGTCCGCAACACGGTCGTCCCAGTCTTCGCGCGGTATGGTGTTCCGGTTAGCTGCGACGAACTCCTGGATGAGCTGGAGTGCTTTTGCATCCCGTTGCACGAGCCGGGCGAAGGATTCGACCGTTAATGCGCGCCCGAAGGTGTCGCCACGCCCAAGATGATACAAGTACCAAGGGGAGTCGGGCACTGCGAGATAGGTGGTCGCATACGCGTCGATGATGAAGTTCATGTACAGGTCGTCGGAGAGAACCAGACGAGTGTCGGCGCAGGCCATGTACGCCCGGCGCAGCAATTCGCCGCGGAATAGCCTGTGGTGAACATGCCAGTCAAACCCATGTTCGGCAGCGAACTGGAGTTTGAGGATGTCTTGGCCGTGTAACTCCCGTGGAGTGGGACACAAAAACCCCTCCATACCAGCGGCGGCTTTTCGTGCAGCCGCATTTTCCGGTACAACGTGCACTCCGAAGTGGATGATGTCGAATTTGCTGCCTGCAATGTACTGGCGAAGCTGATTGAATGAATTCGGCGCTATTTCATCATCCTGGTCGATGAGCATCACGTAGTCGCCAGTGCTGGCAAGTACACCGTCCCTCCGGGATCGTAACGTGCCGAGGTTGTCGGAGTGGAGTATCAGCCGGATTCTGTGGTGTTGCGAGGATAGGGCTTGCAATGCCTCGACGGTGTTGTCGCTACTGGCATCATCAACAACAATGATTTCATCGTCGCCGGCAAGTTGCGGCAGTACGCTCTCAATGCACTGTGTGCAGTAACGGGCACAATTGTAGACAGGAATGACAACGGAAATACTTGTCATGTGCTACTCCTTTTCTGTTGGTGCATGCGGCTTTCGGCTGGGCATTCACGTTCGCGACTGATGCCGGTACTGCTTGTACACATACTACCTATCTGCATGTGACGGTTGTTGTTGCACCGTCAGTAACGCGCACCCGATCGGTGCGACGCCGAGCATCGGCATAAGGTATCGCAGGCCTTCATAGGTCACCGAACCTCCGGATATCCACATGAACGGCAAGGAGACGAGCATCGGGACTAGCCAAGCGGCATACGTCCAGGACAGTTCTTTCGCTCGTAGTCTACGGACTGTTTCATACAGCTGCATGAACGGCAGCCATGTGACCCAGAACGCCCGCGAAAGCCACGGCTGCATGAAGAACTGATTGCCCAGCCAGATGACGAACTGATCGATGCCGTCGTACAACTTGGTGTGCCGGGATTGCGGTAGACCGGCTTCACCGGTATTCTTCCCTGACGCAGTACGGGTATACAAATAATTCGATTGGAGATTCTCATTGACAATCGAATTGGGCAACGCGATCCACCCTTGTTCCAGCATGAAATACGCTTTTGCGTAGGTTTGCGGATATTTTGTGGCGTTCTTCGCCCAGGCTTGCAGGAATGGCCCGAGCAAGCACTCACGCTGTTGCGTCCAATGCGTGCCCTTGACCTTGTCAACAGCCCACCATTCATAGTTCTCTGCCGCGTTGGGTTCGAGCATCCCGGTAAGGATGTCCTTATCTGTCTTCGACAACTCGTCGCCATGCTCACGCAGCAACAACGCCGATTGCTGCAGAGGGATTGCAATCATTTCCTGCTTGCCGCCAGGAATGATGTGACATGCGGGGAACAGTACGACGGGAAGCAGTACGAATATCACCAGGCCGCTGGCGACAGCTGTTCCCATCAGCTTCATGCGTGCCCGGTTTCCGGCGACGATGAAGACAAGAAGTATGCATGCGAGAACCACCGAGTAGACGCCGGTTTTCTTGGTCAACGACACAAGGAAGGCCAACATAATGAACAATGCGAGAGTCCGGCGGTTCTTCAGGCAGGCACCCTTGGTGCGGGCGACTTCCATGCATTGGGCCGAGAACAGCATGAACACCGGCAGGAAAACAGCATCCTTAACCATTGCCATCGAGAAAATTGGAATAAACGGGAACACACAGAAGAACAGAAACGCCCCAAGATACGCTTTCCTGCTGACTCCGGATTTGGCGAGATAACGGACGGTGTATACGAATACGGCAATTGCGACAGCAGCGATGCAGGTCGTGTACAACGCCACACTGACGGACGGTTGCCCGATCCACGCGCCTAATTGATAGAACACTCCGAAAATGAGCGTGTCAAGAACAGGATGATGATCCGACCATGCACCGCTGGTGATTGCATTGGGCAATCCCTTCCATTGCAATACCTGCTGGACGGTGTCATACCAGATTTCGCCGGGGAGCGCCAGCAGATAGTACGGCAGCCAGCACACTGCCATAACCCCCGCTGCTTTCAGCGCCTGATGCCTGTCTCCAGTGAAATCGGGGGCGATTCGTCGCAGAAGTCTTGACAGGATGCTCGGGTGACTTTGGCTGCTTTCAGTCTGCTTTGAGTCGCGTCCCAGCCAACTGATGAAATGCTCGAACACCAGTGTCATCACCATGAAGAACACCGTCAACGCGATGACATGCAGGGCACGCCTGACGTTACCGCCGCCTTCGTTCAGATAGGCGCAGTATTCTGCCAGCATTGCAAGAACAAGACTGCAACAGAACAACCCGAACCGGGGCAGGCGCAATTTCCGCCGTGTCGCGCTCGTGCTGGCGGTTGACGATTCGACTACTGTTGACATCCTATTCATCAAGGTTCCACCATATCAACTAGGCGCCACGAACACAGCCGGGTATGAGGATTGCGACAATTCTCGCACCCGGCTTGCGCCTGGTTGCTCTTGGCGACCTCCCGCAACTAATCCTGTGCCGGATTCTCCTTGAAAATCCGTTCCCACGTCTCGAAGCTCGTGAAACGCGGATCGCTGTATGCGGTGTGGAGCCGTTTCCAGTTGCGCCTCAATTCGCTGGAAAGATGGAGCGCTTCGTTGATGTCCCGGCGGAATAGACGGTCATCACGACGCATCCAAGTGACGGAATTACCGTCCGGTGAGGTGACCAGAGCCGAATCCACACCATTGTATGCGTTCCAGGTGGATTCCATGGTCGGTACGGCAACATCCGGAGCTGTGGACTTGCGTCCATCGCGAGGCAACAACATCGCCTTCCCGAAGTTCACCGCGCAATCAATGGCACGTCGGATAGACGTCGTCGGCCGGGTGCTGGGCGAAACGAACCTGCGGCGTGGCTCCGGGAACTCATCGAAATCCATAACCGCATGCGTATCTGGGAATGTCGAACGAAGCTTCCTGACACTCGCCATCGCGGTCGAATAGATGCCGATGATGTATTGCGGACCTCGCAGCAGATCCTGGATGGCCCGGTGATGCAATCCGATGCCGGAATACACCAGATGGAGTCCCATATTGATATCGGCGGAAAGCACGTTCACCGGCATGGTCCGAGAAGGTTCCGGATTATGTCGCAATGCGAAAATCCAACGGTTGCGCTGCATGAAATACTCCTCCCATGTGCGGGAGATATCCTTGTCATGCCACCCCTGATGCCACACCGCGACGCCGGGAAGCGACACCGTAGGATAGCCGTGTTCCTTGGCTCGGAATGCGTAATCAATATCGTCGTACTTGATGAACACCGGAATCGCAAGACCGATTTCGCGAATCACCGATGTCGGAATCAAACACATCCACCAGCCGTTGTATTGCGCGTCAAAACGCTGGTGGCATTCGGGGGAGTCCCGTAGCGGATTCGTAGCGAAATCGTGGGATCCGAAGGCATTGCGTAACGGCATCTGGCGCCCGTCGATATCTTCTCCCTGTGACCACAACACCGTACGGTTATCCAGATGCAGCATGCCGCCGCCTACCAGCAACGGCCGTTTCGCGTAATCCGCGAACTGCACGGCGCGCAGAATCGCCTCGGGCTCGCTGATTGCGTCATCGTCCAGCAACAGTACATACTCGCTGTTGCCGGCCTTGCAGGTCTCATACATGCCACGGGAGAAGCCGCCGGATCCGCCGAGGTTACCCTGCCGCAGATACGTGAGCTGGCTGCCCAAATCCTTGGCAACCGCATCGAAATCCGGCTGATTGCGTACCAAATCGGTGCCTTGGTCGGTGCAGTAGATGGTGTCGAGGCGCTCGCGGACGGACGCTTCTCCAGCAATCGCCTTGAGCTGGTTCATGCAGTAGGGTGCGCGGTTGAAAGTGGTGATGGCAATCGACAGTGTGGTGCGGTTCTTCGCTCTGCGCTCTTCGACCGGTGCCTGCCAGCCGGCATCGCTGACCGTGAGTGTGGAATCCGGTGCGGCTTGGGCGTCGAACCAGAAGAATCCGCCGTCCATGAGGCCTTTCATGTCGAATATGCCGGAAACCGCCGTGGGGGTGTCGGCATCGATATTGATGCTGCCTGCGGGGGTGATCAGGCCGCGGCCGTTCGACCGGAAGAGGTTGATTCGTCCCTTACCTGCCGCCGTGGCTACGAACCGTACGTGGCTCACCGCAGTCCACCGGCGCCAGTATGAGGCGGGGAACGCGTTGAAATATGTGCACAGGGAGGCGTGGCCGCCCTGTTGAACTTCCAGCTTGGTGCGGGACACGCATGTGAAGGAGTTTTCGGGTGCTGATGCATCCGCGACTCCCTCGCGCAACAGATGCATCAGATCGCGACGATTCATATGCTTGGTGTCCACGCGGAGCTGGTTGACACGAACGTCCTGGGCTCCGGCGTCTACATGCGGACGCGTCCACTCGACGGCATAGAGGGGAAGAGTCAAATCAGCGTCTTTGACGGGGAAAACAACACGATTGACGGTTTCCCATGCCGATGCTGCTACGGAATCTGCGATATGGGTATCGGACTGCTTCATGCCGACAAGTATACAAACCGTGGCGTATCACGGAGTGGGCTCGCGGGGGAGCGGACACCTGGTAATCTTTCAGCTATTTCGCGGTGGCCATGAAGCTGGTATCTTTCAGATACTGCTTGCCGGCGGTCAAATCGTATTGGATCAGCTGATAATCATGGAGCAGCTCTTTCTGCTGCGTTGTCAGATCCTTCGGCTGGATTCGATTCCCGTCCGCATCCAGATAGACAGGCTTGCTGGCATCGCCGGCGGACGCGGGAACGGAAATCGCTGGAATCGCTGCGTGCATCTCGGTCAAAAATGCGAGATAAGGCGAGACCTTGGCATTGAGATGCTGTGCTGCTTGAGCCATGAAATAGTTGGATGACGTGTAGTCGCTTGTGGTGTCGTCCAGCTTGGTATTTGCAGATGCCGAGGCCGCGTTCGACCAGATGAAGTAGTCGGTTTCGTGCAGGGTGATTTGATTGTGTTTGTCCTCGTTGGCGGTCGAGTAGATACCGGGAAGATGGTCCCCGTAGAAAATCACGGTGATCGGACGGTTGATCTGGTTGAGCTGATTGAGGAGATCCGCAGTCGCCTGATCGGTGTAGTTCACGCCTTTGGCATAGGTCTCGATACTGATTTTCTCATCATTGTCGATATCTGACGATGTATCCTCATCTTTGAATTGGTTGTTCTCATACCAATCGTTATATGGCAGATGATTCTGCATGGTAACAATTTGTATAAATTGTGATGTTTGTTGATTGTCCTCCACTGATTCTAGAACCTGTCTATAGAATGAAGAATCGGAATAATACCAATCTGAATCTATTGATTGTAAGTCTTGGAGCACAAGTTTTCCGTCAGTTGAATAGAATTTTGAGAAACCGAATTTTTGATAATTTCTATCTCTGAAATACATGATGCTTGAAAAATCATGGAACGCAATCGAGCTGGATTTGCCGTTCGCTTGGTTCCAGATTTGATTGAACGTGGGCGTCCACTTGAGCTTCGGCACCAGCTGCTGGTAGGCGATGGACAGCGATGAGTCGTAATTGGCCATGTTGAGGCCTGTCAGCGCCTGATACTCGATATTCGCGGTACCGCCGCCGTACCCAGGGGAGAGCATGAGCCCTGATGTGGTCGCCGACTTGATGGCCCTGATTTGCGGCATCGGGTCTTCAGTGAATGACACGCCCGGCACGCGGGTGGGGTCGGAGAACGATTCGGACAGCACCATGATCACCGTGCTGTCGGTAAGATTCGCTGTGCGAGTCTGGTTGATGGTTCCGGCTTCGCCCGCGTATTTCTTGGCAAGAGCTTCCATGCTCTCCTTGCTGTACCCGCTCGGCTTGTCCATAATCTTGACGCGTGCGAGCCGCAGAAAATTCATGGTAGGGCCGTTCGCCGCCGCATCGCCCATTGCGTTCCATAGTTGCGGGGCGTCCGACAGACCACTTGCGAAATTCTTCGCCCAGGACCCCTCGACAGGCAGCCCCACGTAAACGACGCGCACAGCACCACGCTGAGTATGGCGGTCGCCCACCTGCATACCATGGCGGTGATGTTCTTGACGCTGACGAATGCCGAACGCTTCCACGTGTACGGGATCAGCCCGCGACGCCGGTCGAGGAACTGCAATACCACGCACACCACAATCAGCCAGATTACCCCGGTGACGGCCGAGTTGATGAGCATCATGTCCTTCTTCGTGGTGAATGACATGATGCTGTCGCCGTTGCCACCCGTGATGAACTGCAGATCGGCCGGAATAATCGGCTCGTTGCGCAGCTCCACCTTGATCTTGTCGGCGATGGCGAACACGGTCATCAGTGCGCCGAAGACCGCGGTCGCCACCCAGAACCGGTTGATGACCAGGATCACCGTGAGATAGAGCACGCCCAGCACAATGAAGTTCAGCCACGCCTGGTAGCTCTGGTGCAGCCAGATCTGGCTGACGAAACTCGTAAGCTGCCCGGCGACGGAATTCAGCGCCTTGGTCTGGTCGTCCACAACCTGCCCCTTGGCGTACGTCGGCTCGGTGTAGACGCTCCATTGCAAGCCGATGACACTTGCCGCGGTCACCACAATGAACACGATCGTGTAGAAGGCGAAGGAGAAGCGCATCCGCTTGTCCCAGATGCGGGTCTTGAAGAATCTCAGCGCAGACCAGACAGCCTGCACGGCTTTCAACGCCACGAACGCGTGCCAGCCGCGTGAAATGGTGGATGCGAACGCGTGCCAGCCACGAGCGATGGTGCTGAACATGGGTGCGAGGAACGAAGCCACTGCCGTGAAAACGGTGGATACCCCGCCTCTAAACACACCCCATGCCGTGCTGAAGCGGGCGGCAAACCCTTGCAATCCAAGCTGCATGCGATGCAGCGGAGTCTCAGCGCTTTCGGTATCCGCAGTATCCGGCTGTGCTGCATCGCCGTGTGATTGTGGGGAGTCCGCCGGGGCGCTCGCCGTCTGGGCGGACTGTGATGATGCGTGGGTATCGGGCGAAGCGTTGGAGAAGTCGACCGTGCCATCTGGCCTGAACACGGTGCCAGTCGGCGGTGCCGCCTTTGAAGCAGACCGTTCGTGGTCTGGCTCTTCGCGTTTGGACTCTTCGTGTACCGGTTCTTCGACTGTCGGTTCTTTGCTCATGGGCTTTTCGCTCTTCGGCTTTGCGCTCGTGGACGCCTGTCGTGCGGATTGGTCGGTTGCGGATTGGCCGGTTGCAGACTGGCCGGCATTGGTGTCCGTGGGCTGGTTCGTCATGGTTTCAGCCGTGGATTCGGAATCCTGTGTTGCATCGTTGTGGGTGTGGATCAATCCGTCGTCTCCCGGAGAAACCGTGTAATACCCGATTTCATTCGTATCAAGCAATTCCGCGAACGAGGATGCATCACCAAAGCCACCATCGGTGCGGTTTTCGGCACCCTGTTGCTGTCCTTGTTCGTGTTCCACGAGGCATATCGTACCGGCACCGTGTAGACAAGCAAACCCGTTGATAGACAACGCGTGGGCGACTGAACAATAACTGAATGGTAGCGTAACCATGGATGCCGTGCCGCAACGAGCATCACGGATATTCCCGACCTGAATACAGAAAGCGTGAAAGATGCGTTTTCAAGGTACAACACCGAAAACAATATCGGTTCCCGGTGCATGCCACCGGGAACCGATTACTGCTTGGACTGGTTGGGTCGAGGCCGCCGATACGTGTCAAGTCGTGTCGTATCTGCGTCGCGGCCGTCGATTACTGCCGAGTCTGTCCCTTCCTGCGGCCGCGACGCTTCATCACGCCGGCAGTCGCGTCAGAGGCATCGAACACGGCCACGTGGTCGTCCTGGGAGATTCGCCCGACAATGGCCTGGTATGCGACATGATCCTCGTCGACGTCGGCGAAATCAAAGAACGATACGATTGCGTCCACCACCGACTGCTCGCGCACGGTAACCGATGACGGCTGGTTGCCGTCATCGGCTTTCGTGCCCTTGGGCCGGCTGAATTTCACCGCGTTGCGATCCTCGGCGCTACAAGGCTCGACGGCGATCTGCCGCGTATCAGGGTTGACGAGGATTTTCACGTACTCCGGGCATTCCATTGCGACCACCGTCGCCTTGTTGAACCGGACCAGCGTCTTGGTAACGGTCATCACGACCTTGCCGATGGGCTTGCGGATATTGATCTCCTTGAATCCGTGTAATGAGGTCATTAGATACTCCTTTATATTCTTGCGTTGTTCCGCGGACGTATCCGCGAATTTAACTCAGGCTTCATGCTTGAGTGTTCGTGTATATCGTGATTAAAAAGTATACCGTTGATTTGTGTACTTCTTACCGATTTTTCCGTGAATATTGAAAATGAATACTTTTGACTTCGAAACCAGTAGTGTATCCAGCAGATGCACGGACAAGACAATGCAAATCATCTGAGAATCATGAGCAACAAATCAGCTAGCGTTACCGGCATCCAGCAAGAATTAGGTGGTCGTGTGAAAGAGTGGGTAGGTGGCGGAGCGAATTCTCCCGCTAGTGGTATCGTATAAGAGTTTTTGAGGAGATTCCACGAGAATTGGGGAACCATTGACAATCGCTGATTTACTCCAGGCTGTACGCAAGCATATGGTGGCTGCGATCGCTACGTTCGTCGTGATTGTGGCCGCAGTCGCGGGATATACGTTCTTGGTGCCGCCTCAGTACACTGCGACCGCGGAGCTGTTCGCAACCTACGCTTCGCAAGGGGAGTCGCAGAATTCATCGGACATGAACTCGGGTGCGTCATATCTGTCAACCCAGATCAAGACCTATCCGCAACTGGTGAAAACCGAGGCCGTACTGAAGCCGGTCATCAAGGAACTCGGTCTTGACATGACAACCGAAGAACTCGCCGACAAAGTCACCGCCACCAATCCAAGCAACACATTCATGGTCGATGTCTCCGTACAAGACGGTAACGCCGAACAGTCCGCCCGCATTGCCAACAGCGTAGCGAAGAACCTTTCGGAGCAGATTTCGTCGTCTCTGTACACCGATGAATCCGCGAAATCCCCCATTCAGCTCAACCTCGTGCAAAAGGCCCGTACGCCGCAGTCTCCGAGTTCACCGAAAGTCGGGCTGTACCTTGCAGCGGGCGTGGTGCTTGGCCTGATCTGCGGAGTCGGCATGGCGTTGCTGCTTGACGTGATCAACACGCGTGTCGAGAGCTCCTCCGATGTGCGCGAGCTGACCAAGGCTTCGTCGCTCGGTTCGATTCAGCGTTCGGAACTGCTTGACGAACCGCGGCCTGTCGTTATTTCGCAGCCGAGTAGTAAAGAAGCGGAAGAGTTCCGCAAGATTCGCACGAATATCTCCTTCCTTGCACCGAATGTCAAGGAACACGGTCATCTGCTCGTCTTCACGTCGACCAGGCCGGGCGAAGGCAAGACCACCACGGCAACCAATACCGCGGCCGCCATCGCCGAAGTCGGCAAGAGCGTGCTGCTTATCGACGCCGATTTGCGCCATCCGTCCGTGGCGAAGGAAATGGGCATCGAGGGCCACGTCGGCTTGTCTCATATTCTTTCCGCTCAGGCGACGCCGCGTGACGTGGTGCAGAAGTACTGGAAGCAGAATCTTCATGTGCTGCCCGCAGGCAAGCGTCCTGCCAACGCCAGCGTGCTGCTCAATTCGGAGCTGATGACCGAGATGGTCGAACAGGCGCTCACCCAGTACGATTACGTCATCATCGATACCGCGCCGCTGTCTGTGGCGAACGATGCGACGGTGTTCGGCCGTATGGCGCATGGTCTGATTCTCGTCGTCGGCAGGGGTGTTGCAGAGAAGAAGGATCTTGCAGATACCGCCACATTGCTGAAGGAAGCGGATGTTCCGGTTCTCGGCTTCGTGCTCAACTTTGCGGACGAGAAGAAGCATTCCAATAAGAACGGCAATTATTACTACTATTATTATGATGAATCCACTGGTAATCATGGTGGGAGCAAACATAGCAAGTGACACCCGTCATTGAGACGAAAACGGGGGTAGACGGAGTCGAAGGATTCCGGCTGCCCCCGCGTGTATTTTCTTGGTGCGCGGTGGTACCGACGAGCTAGTAACCGATCGCAATCCGTAGAGGTACCGGCAATGACCTACCATAGGTAAAGATGTGCATGGCGTGACGCGCGGCAAGAGTTGCGCGAAGTGAAACAAGGAGAAGTCGATGACAGGACAGGAGCATCAGCAATCGGATATGAACCTGCTGTTTCCGATCGCCAAGCCGACTGACGATGCTGACAAAGCCTGGCATGCTGACAAAGACGCAGCTGCTGGTAATGCCGAGCAACAGGGGAGTCAGGGGTTCTTGGGTAATGTGGGCGGTTCTGCTGACGCGAATGGTCTCAACGGTATGAATGGCGTGGCTGACTCGGATGCTCCGGGCGGCATCACCACCGATTCTTCCAGCATTCCAGCTGCCGGAGCGCTCGGAACGGGTAATGCTCCGGCGTTCGCCGATGAGGACGGGATACTGCCAGGGGATATCGTTGACACGAACTGGGATATTCCGCTTATCACGTTCCCGATGCTGGACAATGAGCAGAGTGGCGAGGTTTCGCCGATCAGCAAGATTGCGGATATCAGCTCGCGCGCTCCCCGCACCAGCAAGTCAACTGCCGGCGGGCCTGCGGCTGCTTCCGGTGTTGCCGGCGCCGCAGGCGATGTTGCCGGCTCTGCAGTTGCAGGTTCTGCGGCTGCTGCGGCTCCAATATCCCCGTCCAATCTCACAGCGGGAGCGCCTCAACATCGTGCCGGAACAAAAACCGAACAATGGTTGAATGCGGCGAGGCAAGACAATAATCAGGCGGAGACCCAACAATTCGGGGCCGCGCTGGCGCCATCGAATATTGGAACGCAAAGTGGCGTGTCGAATGCGGCGCTTGGGACGTCAAACATCAGCTTGTCGATGCCGGATGTGCCGGGAATGACGATGCCGAATCCGGTAGCTGCTGTTTCGGGTGGTGTTGCTTCGGGCACGGCTGCTTCAGCTGCTGCCACTGCTACTGTTGGTGCTGAGGGTGCTACAGGTGCGGCTGGGGCTCAACGGGGCGGTAATCAACATGTCGATCAACACGTCGGTCTTCAGCAGCCGGGACCATCATTGCTCACTCCTCCGGCTCCGCGCGCGGATGATATCGCTCGTGAACGCGTCGCCAATGCGGAAACCGAAACTATGACGCCCGTCTCCTCGGCGGCTGTCGTCGCTGGAACCGCTGCGATTAGCGCAAAAGTCACGGCTCCGGGGGCTGCAAAAACCAATGCCACCAGGACCATCCATACCCCTCAAAGCGGGATGACCGGTCCGCAGGATGCCGTCGGTTCCTTGCAGGAGGAACTGGTCGACAACAGCGTGCGACAAGCATCGGGTAACGAGCGGAGGCGTGCTGAGGAAGCCGACGACTCTCCATCATCGCGCGGAACGAAAACCCGTAGCCGGGTGATTGTCGTGATATTCCTGATCATCACCATCATCGCTGCCGGGGTGGGCGTGTACTACCTGTACGGGATGGTCCGGACCAATCGCAATCGCAGCAATGCATATTCAAACTGCACGAAAGCGTATAGCCAAGTCAAAGAAAACTCAGAAACCCTTACAGCAACGCTGAAAAGCACTGCGGCGCAACAGAAAATCGGCACCGATCAGGTCGCCGATGTCATGACCGTAGAAAAGCTGAAAACCGCGGTAAGCAAGGCGAAATCCGCGAGCAAGCCGGTCATGTGCAAGACGTCCCTGAGCACGGACGCACTCGGCAAGGCGGCGGAAACCAATCAGACACTGGCCACGCAGCTGGTCAACTTGAATTCCACCGTAAAAGCCGCTGCAAAGGATGTGAAGACCAGCGCGAAAACCAAGCAGACCAATGATTACAACTCTGCGGTCGACACGCTGAAGACAACGACAAGCGAAGCCTCGACTTTGCTGTCCAACAGCCAAGGGGTTGTCGCGGATGACAACACGCGGACGACGCTGCAATCCGCGATTGACGCGGCCAATACGCTGTTGCAGAAGGAAAAGCCGGCGCTCGTGGATGTGCAAAAGGCGCAAAACGACTTGCAAACCGCTTCTGACGCGGTGAACGCATCGATGGAAGAGTACAAGACCCAACGGGCCGCCGCTGATGCTGCAGCTGCTGCCTCGGCCGCGGCTGCGCAGGCTCAAAGTCAAACGCAGGGGCAGACGCAGCACCAGACGCAGAGACAGAATCTGGGCGGGAGCACGACTTCAACCGGTGGGGATACTGGAGATACCGCGAAACAACCAGATAACAAACAATCCACTGATAACACGAGCAAGAATCCCACCACTCCCAGTACTCCTGATGATTCCGTCGCCAATTCCGCCGACAGCACGAGCGGTAAGTAGTTGCCGACGGCTGGTACGTTGGGTGCCAGTGGTGCTGAGCACGGGTTGAACCGGAGATCTAGTGACTATTTCCGGTTCAGTTCGCTGGCGTGGGCTGTCTGATGGCCGGTGTATCGGTTGATCGTCTTCCGAGCGCTGCTGGAGTGTTGGTATTCTGCGGTTTGGTGATTATCGCGGTTGGTGGTCTGTTGGCTGGTGGTGTCGTGCGGACTGGATCGGGAATCGGCCAGTGATTTGCGATTTGGTCCGTGGATCTGGTCAGAGCCGTGGTTGGTGGCTAGGTGGCTGATGTCTGCCGCGCTGGTGGAGTGTTGGTATTCTGCGGTTTTGAGGGAATCGGCCTGGTCGATGGTCTGGAGTCTGGGTGCGTGGCACGGACTGGATCGGGAATCGGCGTACGATTCGCGATCCAGTCCGCGGATTTGGGCCGCCAAGCAGCATCGGCTAGGTGGCTGATGTCTGCCGCGCTGGTAGGTTGTTAGTATTCCGCGGTTTTTGTGTTGTTGTAGTGGATCGGTGGTTTGGTGCTGGATGGTGTGGTCTGGACTGAACGGGATATCAGTACACGATCTCCGATTTGGTCCGTGGGCACGGCCGTCTGATGACCGGTGCCTCGGTTGATTGCCTCCCGAGCGCTGGTCGATTGTTGGTATTCTGCGGTTCCTGTGCTGTCGTTGTGGTCGATGGTCCGGAGTCTGGTGGCATGGTGCGGACCGGATCGGGAATCAGCATACGATTTTCGATTTGGTCCGTGGGTTTGGGCTGCACTGTGGTTGGTGGCTCGATGCCTGGTGTCTGCCGTGCTGGTGGATTGCTAGGATTGAGCGGTTCTTGGATAATCGTCATTGTCGGTGGCAGGGCGCCGGGTATTGTGATTGTGCCCTTGATTCGAAATCGGCGTGTAATTCCTGAGCTGGTCCATTGATTCGGCTACTTGGCGGTTGGTGAGGCGTGGTCGATTGTTGGTATTCTGCGGATCCTGTGTTGTCGGCGTGGTCGATGGCCCGTTGGCAGGGTGCGTGGCGCGGACTGGATTGGGAATCGGCATGCGATTTCCGATTCAGTCCGCGGATTCGGCCGATTTCAAAGATCGACGAGTCGAGGGCCTCTCCGAGGTGTACGCAGATGACCAGAATTCCAGTGCCCGCGCTGCCATGCTGGCGGACCAATCCGTTGCGCGAGGCTGTCGCATGGCAACAAATGGGACCGAATCAGGAATCAATCCCCGATACTCGCTCTAGTCCTGTCATCTGGCGCGTTCGTCAATCAGGCAAAGAATCCGGTCATCAGCCAGCCAATCAGCCCGTAATCTGCCCCAAATATCAATCCAGCATAAGTCCAATCACCACCCCGTCATCGTAGCGAATGCCTACGCCGGTCAGCCAACATCTCCCACGGAATTTGAGTGGACAGCATGAGCGGGTGTCCGGCTCTTTGCGCCCGTGCTGAGGCAATTCTCATGGCAAGGCGCTCGCGGTTGATGGGATTCGCAAGATCAAGTTGGGTCACCTGCAGAATCATCCAACCCATGGATTCGAGAAGACGGTGCTTCTGCAGATCCCTACGCCATTGACGTTGTTCAGTCCGATGCTGGTCACCCGCGTACTCGATGCCGATTTTCAGTTCGCAATCAGCGAGATCAAGAGTGATATCTCCTCCCTGATCGGAAAGGATATCCGGAACCCGATAATTCACTTCGAATCGCTCCAGTCCGTATGAATACAGGCATAACCGCAGCTGGGTCTCCTTTGGCGAATCACTTCCGGTGACGACCAGTGCGAGCGAGGCACGGCATTTGGCTTTGCCCGGGAAACGCTGTGATGTGAGGAATTCTTCAAGTGAGGCTTCCGTCGCATGCCCATGTCTGATAAGCGACTCGGCGACTTCGGTGAGTTCATCGATTCGCAAGCTCGGTGCCAGCAATCCCCATGTCGCTTCAGGCGATAACACCCGCAATCCGGCGGACAGCATAATGGTATGTTCTGCAGTCAGGTCTTTCCACTGGTGCATCGCAATATCCGGACTGTCCGGACCGAATTGTTGACGACGCAAATGGCGTTTGCTTACGGTGATATGAAGCTGATGATCGTTGAGTAGCCGTTCTGGACGTTCGACCCGAAATAGGTCGAGAGCCGTGGTGTGCGAAACCACCCCTTTGAAGCGCACGCTCAGGCAAGTCCGTAACGCTTGCTGTTGTCGTTCTGATAGCGTTTTCGCTGTGATTGGCTTGTACAGTTTGTCTGGGTTGGGTGATGGACTGCTCATGGTTCGACGATATGTGATGGTTAGTGGGAAAACGATTCCGCGCGAACAATGTGGTCAGAAGATGATGGTGAGTTGTCATCAGTGATTCTTGAGGTCGATTACGGATACGTTGTGCTGACAGGAGTAACTCGGGCGCATGATATCGGACGATGGACTGAATCGGAGATTCAACGCCGAGATTGGATTCATTGCAGGGAATGGATACTGTGCAGGGATCGGGTATGGATGCAAGCAAGAGGGCGAATACCGCTGCCTTGCAGGTATCTGATGGGGTGAAACGGTGGTTGAGCGGGACCCATGTGTGTTGGACTGCATCCGATATTCATGATTGATTTAGGATTTGAGCCTAAGAACGGGATATGCGGCGTATGAGTGCTGAGGGAGTGATGATTATGAATTGTTGGTATTCTGCGGATTTCGGTTTAACTGTGAGAGTGGCCGGGGTCCGTCTGCGCGAGGGGCTTGGACCGGATCGGGAATCGGTGGTTGATTCCGGGATGAGTCCTCGATCAGACGCCCTTCAGAGCATGACGGTGTGAAGGCTATGAGGTTAGGCGAGGTGTGGTCTTGCGAGATGGCAGATGCAGGGTGGATATTCGTGGATTGGAATCGAGTTCGGGAATAGATTTTGCATTCAGTCACCGAGGATGGGCGAATGTGCAGGCTCGGCTGATGCAAGCAGAATAGATCTGTTGGTATTCTGCGGATTTCGGTTGCGCTGCAAGAGTAGCCACGGTATGTGCAGATGCGAGGCTCGGACTAAATCCGATACTGCGGGGCAATCCTCGTATTAATCCGCGTCGACGTGCCGGGGAATGGATATCAACCAGGTGCGCCGGATTACAGATCGTTGGTATTTCTTGATTGTGAGATTGGTCATCGGCACAGAATGACTTGGGAATGAACCGTGGGAACTGCCACCGGCGGACTGAATATGATTTCCATACTCGATTTCAGATTCAGTCCGTAATCTGAGGCCGGCTTATGACTGCAGTGATTGAGCGCACGGCCAGGATTGTTGCTATTCCAAGATTCTTGAGCCCTATGCACCTTACATGCGATACGTGGTAGGTGGCAGACATGGACTGGTTCAGTTTTCACCGGTCGATTCCGGCATTGGTCCGTGGAATCGATCACCCGCCCATGTCGGGGGTGGAACATCTCTATTGACAACACACGTAATCGCGGAAATCGTTGGTCGGAGATGTAATGGCGGTATCCAGCTGATGGTAAGCGGAATCATCGCGGGAAATTCTCATCACGCTCAATCAGAGCAAGCCGCTGAACAGCACGACACACGCGTGGAGTCATCCATAGTCATCATTTGGGGCTACATGACAGAATGTGTGTGGTATTCTGCCACTTATCCTTACTGCCGGAAGACGCGTCGCGGTGTAGATTCCGTGGACAACCGAGCAGGTTGCATCGATGGCGCTACCTAGACACACTGGAGTACAACACAGCAAAGCAACACCACACCCTACAAAACAACCTGGCTACGCTGAGCGAGGTCTCAGCGTAGCCAGGTTGTGAGAAAAACAGCCGGCAATCACTGCCAGCAGCAATCGAGCAGCGGATCAGTAGCTGTGCGCGCTCAGCCAGTGGCTATAAGCCCCCTGTACCGAGCCATAGCGGGAGTTGCAATACCCCCAGAACCACAGGAGCTGCGTCTGGTAGTTGGTTGCCCAGTCGGCGCCCGCGGAGGCCATCTTGCTGCCGGGGAGCGCCTGCGGCAGGCCGTACGCGCCGGAGCTTGCGTTGGTGGCGTTTACACGCCAACCTGATTCATGCGTAATGATGTACACGGTCGCCGTGAAATCGGCTTCGCTGCCGCCGTTGGCGATGAGATAGTCATGCGCCCACTGCTGCATCTCGCCAACTGGGGTGGTGGTGCCGATGTCGGTGCTCGTCGGGTTGGAGCTGGCCGTCTTTGTGGTGCCGGTGCCCACGAGAATCACCTTGTCAACAGGAGCTGTCTTCACATACGACGCGAACACGTTGGAAGATACGACCTTGCCGCCTGCGCGCTGCACGAGGCTTGTGGTCTCCATGACGCCGTCCTGACCTTCGGTTTCGACCTTTTCGGTGCCCTTCGGCAGGTCCGCGGTCTCCTTGCGCACGACGTTGTACGCGATTGCGTCATCCGATGTTTCAAGATCTGCACCGGAACGTTCAATGGTGATGACCGTGGATTCGGTGACCTCGGTGGTCAGCGAGGGGGAGACGGTGTCGTTCGGCTCAAGTGTGATATTGCCCGCTTCAAGAACGGACTTGACATTCGTGAAGTCCTTGCCGAGCACCACGCGGGATTTGCCGTTGATCTTCACCGTGATGTACGAGGTGTCGGCGTCGGCGCCTTTGAGGCTGCTACGCGTGGTACCACGGGAGACTTCATCGGCGTTGGCTTCCGTCGCCGAATATGCAGTGACAGTGGACTGGTGATGTTCGGCGGCGTAGTAGTTGCGTGACACGGCACCCGTCCCCACAAGAACGCCCACTGCGGCGATTACCGCCATGACCTTGATTCGCTGACGCTTGCTCAGCGACCTGAGGGTGGACACTTTCTTACGGTGGTTAGCCATGTCGCTCCTTGCTCGACCTACAGATGCCGTGTGCCGGGGTCATCAACTGCTTAACCCCACGTCGCGGACTGCTCAACGCTGCCGCCGTCGGGTTGCACACCTCCTCCATACTACCGCGCTGATGTGAAACATCAAATCCCGGTCGTGGGGGTGGCGGGTGACGGTCGGGCGTCAACCACGCGGAATCCCGGCCTTGCACAAGGGCGTATAGCTGCTGGCGTTCGGAGTGTCATACGGTGTTCGGGCACGTGTCGACGGACGCGTGTTCCGAACTGATCATGAGCGCGATAAGCGCTGTTCGCCTTCTGCATAATTCGTCATCGAGTCGGGGGAAATCGTCTCGGAGGAAATCATCTGTTTTCGGATTCCGGACAGGTGGCAGCGTCGAGATCGGCAATTCTTGTGATAACTCTGATGGTTACGCAGCAGGGGCGCACAGCGTGTGCACTGTACGCCCCTGCTGCATGGGGATTCAGGTTCAGGGGTTTTCAGAGGTTTCAGAAACCAGATCAGGCTTCCTGATCGTCTTGATAAGCCTTCGCCTGCTCGATGAGATTCTCGAGGTCGGAGCCGCGCAAAGCGCCTGCCTGCTTAAAAATGACCTTGCCACCCTTGACGACCATTAGCGTGGGCACGGCCTGGATTTGGGCCGCGGCGGCGAGTTCCTGATTCTGATCGATGTCGACCTTCGCGAAGGTGATGTCGGGATGCTCTTCGCTCGCCTTCTCAAACACCGGGCCGAAGGCCTTGCACGGTCCACACCAGGTGGCCCAGAAGTCAACGAACACCAGGTTGTTGTCGGTGATGGTCTTCTCGAATGTCTGTGTAGTTACTGCGGTGGTTGCCATGATGGCTCCTTACTTCCGGTGTCCCCGCTTTCCGGGCGACTGTCGTGCTATCCGTGAGTCGGATTGTCGCGGTTCGTGTGTGTTTCGTGGTTCCCAGCATCCCACACCGTGCCTGAAAGTCAAGCGCTGTCCGCCGATAGCCGAACCGCAGATGGTTCGGATGCTGGCATGGGGATTGCGCCCCGTGAACGGGCGGATGCGGCGTTGTGTGAGGATTGGTTCGCATGATGGCGGTTTGGCGGGGTGGTTTGGTTGGTTTGGTGGTGCCGGGTGGTCGTTGTGTGAGGATTGGCTCGCATGGTGACCGGTTGGGTGGTTGCGTTTGGCTGGATTGTTGGTCTTGACCTTGTGTGAGGATTCGCTCGCACGATGGCGGGTGAGGCAGTCGGGATTGGGGTTCTGGATGGCTTGGGAAGTCAGTGTGTGAGGATTGGCTCGCATGGTGGCGGCGGTCGCGTGCTTGCACAATCAACAGCAGTCACGGCATCGTGAGGATTCCGTTGTCACCTGCTTGCGACCCCGCGGTCCGCACCTGCTGGCGAACACGCCGCCAGGATTCTTGGGGTTGGGCAATAATGGAACCATGCCAGTGCTGAATGACGAGGTGCCCGACGAGGGCGACTACGATGCGAATCGCCGCAGAGGCGAGTTCGACCATATCACGCCGGAGGATTTCATCCGCGGATCAGGCCACGGCAACCCTCCGGGATGGCTTGACTCGGGCGAAATCACCCGGATCCGTCGTGAAACCCCGATGCCGTACGTTGTCGTTGTGCCGGTGCGCGTTGATGATTTCGGCCGAATCAGCAAGGTCGGCTCCCTCTTGTGTGTCAGCGAGGACGGGTCGGTTGAGCGCACGTTGATTGCCGGGCGAGTGCTGTATCACGAATCCGTGCGTGAGGCCATCGCCCGCAATATCTCCAAGGATCTCGGCGATATCGCGCTGCCGACCCTGCCGCAGAGCCTGCAGCCGTTCACTGTGGCTGAATTCTTCCCAACCCCTGGTATTTCGCCGTTTTATGACCCTCGCCAGCACGCAATCGCCCTGTGCTATGTAGTGCCGATTCCGGGCGATTGCAAGCCACAGGATGAGACGCTCGACGTGGAATGGTGCGATGCACAAGGCGAGCAGCTGACCGAGTGCATCGACCAGATGGCCAACGGGTATGGCGAAATCGTCCGTCGTGCCCTCGCCTGGGCCGGAGCTTGATTTGTGTGGACTGCGGGCCGACGTCAAGCTGCCGAGACGAGAGTTGAGGAATGGCGACGAATGCGGCGACAATAACGCCGAAACCATTGATCCGGCCGCGTTATGACAACGTCAGGCGCGTGCGGATCGCATGAAATCCATGAAATCAAGGTCGCGGAAAACAAGAATCGGAACGGCCGGACGGTCGATTTCGCGGATACTTGGGACCATCGTTGAACGCAGCTTGATGTGATGCAGGGTGATTCGCTGGTGTGGGACACACAGCTGGATGTCAGTCACATGTCAGCGACATACCAGCCGTATACCAGTCGGCACAGGTCAGGATGAAGGAAGGATGAAAGACAACAATGGCAGAACAATGTAATGCTGGATATCGCGATATTTGCGGGGAAGCTGGGGCAATCACGGAAATTGGCGTGACCGACGCAAGCGGCGCAACTACGGCAACCGGCGCAGCACCGGAACCCGAAACACCCGAACCCGCACAAACCGCCGCTACTCCCGGCGTGTCTGCTACCGTTGCCGAGCATCATCATCCATTCGCGCTCAACAACACGGTGTATCGCGACGGCTCGGCCACGCCGATGATTCTGGTGCACGCCTTCCCGGTCGACCACCATATGTGGGACGCTTGCGCGGCCCAGATCATCAAGCGTGCGAACGCGCAAAGGCTGGACACCTTCGCCCTGTGGGCGCCTGACATGCCGGGGGCAGGGGCTGGTCCGATTCCCGCCGTCGCAGACAGCGGCCGCATCGCAGCAGACGGCGCATACACGGACGCGCTCGACCTGATGACCGATGCCTACGCGTCCCTGTTGCGGCGTGCGGGATACCGTAAGGCCGTATGGGTCGGCCTGTCCATGGGCGGATATGTGGTCATGGACATGCAACGACGCCACCCCGACCTGATTGCGGGGCTCGCCATGTGTGATACCAAAGCATCCGCGGACGACGATACCGCACGCGCGAACAGGCTTCGCATCGCTGACGAGTGCGAGCACGAGCGCACGATTGAGCCGGTCATGCATTTCGCCCAGCCCCAGGACGGCGATTCGAGCATCAAACGTTCCGATGCCTTCATCAAGCAGATGACCGCCTGGATTCAGGCCCAAAGCCCGGAAGGCATCGCTTGGCGGCAGCGCATGGCCGCAGGACGGCCGGATTTGGGCGACCAGCTCGCCGCGGTACATGCTCCGGCTGCCGTCGTCAGCGGGGAATGCGATCCGTCCAGCCCGCCGGAGCAGATGCGGGCGCTCGCCGCGGCGATGACCGGCACGGAGGTCTCGTTCACACAGATTCCTGATTGCGGACATTTCAGCGCTGTCGAACATCCTGACGTCGTCGCCGAGGCGTTAGTCAATCTGATGTCGCGTGTTCAGCGGCTTGAGTGCTCCGAGCGTCCCTGACATCGCTCTGGGATATCGCAGGAATATGGGATATCGCGAAAATGAGACAACGATTATGACGGGGATTATTGGAAGTATCGGTCGTAACGGATGTCACGGCCACAATGAACGAATCGAGGACAACCGACAATGAGCATGTTTTCACCGCTTGCGCTCACGCAAGCCCTGCCGTTCCTTCCTCTGGCACAAGGAGATATCGATTATCAGGTCGATCGCAGGAACGACCCGGACCTGTTCTCGTCAGTACTGTCATCGCCGGTGTGCACGGTCATGCTCGTCGATGGCGGCAAAGTCGCCGTACCCAAGGGGCAAGGCGATTTGGTCGATTATGACAATGTCAAGCTGCGTTTGGCAACGCTCCCCGGAGCCTATGTGCTTCCGGAACTCGCCTCGCACCCGCAGGCCGTCCCGATGTTCCTTGGCTCCTATGGCGGCGCTCGCGCGGAACAGGTTGTGGCGGTAGACGTGACGCGCTTGCCGGGGCTTCATGACAACAACCTCGACGACCGTGTGCCGGATTCCGCATACGAGGGTGCCGACGACGCATTCGGCGCTACGACCGGGGGTGCCGCTTCACGCAAGCCACGCGCGGTTCCATCGGCGCTCGAACAGGCGGCGAAACGCTTCGATTGGGTCGATCTGCGAGGATTCGCGCCGCATGCCTCCGCACGTGAGGCAGGGCAGGCCACCACAGCAGCCTCGTTGAGCGTGTGGCATATGCGGCAACGGCACTGCCCGACGTGCGGGGCCGAGATCAAACCAGCGCTGGGTGGTTGGGCACAGCGCTGCATGAACGCGGCGGACGGCAACAGACTGCTGTTCCCTCGCATCGAGCCTGCCGTCATCGTCTCCGTCGTGGATTCGCAGGACCGCTTGCTGCTGCAACATAATCGCGCGTGGCAGACCGCGACCATGTACTCAGTATCCGCCGGATTCGTGGAAGCAGGAGAGAACCTTGAGCACGCCTGCCGTAGGGAAACCCGCGAGGAGACCGGCATCGAACTGGGCGAGGTGAAATATCTCGGTTCCCAGCCGTGGCCGTTCCCGGCATCCCTGATGGTCGCGTTCAAGGCGCGGGCGCTGAGCACGGATATCCGCGTGGACGGCGAGGAAACCGGGGACGCGCGCTGGTTCACCCGCGACGAATATGAGCAGGCGCTCGCATCCGGCGAAGTCACGCCTCCGGTCAAGGCCGCCATCGCGCGCTACATGATTGAGGAGTGGCTCGGGCACGAGCTGTGAACTGGGGTCGCTGCGCTGCTGGATACCTGTGGCTATCTGCTCGAGTGCGGGTATGCGCCTGAGCACGGTTGCGGCACACAGGTTGTGGGTTGAGTCGCATAGGTTGTCATGTACAGGTCGTGCCGCATCGCTCTCGCGTGCCGGATGTGATGTTCGACACATGACATCGTTTTCGAAGCGTGTGCGCCCTGAACTGGTCATGTGATGCGGCTAAAGTCAGGCAGGAATGGATAGGAAAGGCATCAACGTGACCAACACTTTTGACGGTTCCGTGCCACGATACGGAGTTGGGGGCCCCGACATGCCGCGAAAGACGCGCGTGCCGGCGCAGCCTGATGCCCCGGGGGACATCTGGAAAACCAATCTGGCTGCCGATGCTGCCGATGCTGCCGATGTGAACGATGACACGCTCTCGGGTATGGAGATTCCGCTGTATGCCATCTCCGACGCCGGAAACGGTGATGCGGACGATGAGATGGCCACCGCGTTACGCCCGCCGCATAAGCGCCTGTGGCTGAGAATCCTGCTGATTGTGTTCGCAGTGCTTGCCGTCGCGGCGGTCGCCGGCTTCTTTACGGCACGTTGGTACTATCAGGACAAAGCCGCGCCGGGAGTCATGTTCGCCGGTGCATCGGTGGCAGGGCAGAACAGTGAGCAACTGGCCGCCACGGTCAAATCCGCGGTGGAGAACACGAAGATCACTGTCACCGACTCGCAGGGTAATACCGTCACCGCAAGCCTCAAGGATCTCGGCGTCAATGTCAACCAGAAGCAAACGGTATCCGCGCTGATCGCCGCGAAAGACAGCAATCCGTTCGTGCGCAGCAACCCGTTCAGCAAGCAGAATGTCAAGCTCGCCGCAACCACCGACAAGCTTGCGCTCAGCCAATACCTGACTGGCAAGCTCATTCCGAACGACAGCCAGGCCATCGCATCCACCATTGCCTATGATCAGATGTCGCAGAAATTCACAGTGACCGTGGGGCGAGGTGGGCAGGCGCCTGTGACGGACAACGTGGTCAAGGCGATAGATCAGGCGCTAGACACGCCGGGAACCACGCGAACCGCGAGCATCACCTACACGCAGACCGACATGCCGATCAGCGAGGCGGCTGCGACCACCGCCGCCGATCAGGCGAACGCCGGCCTTGGGCTGAGCATCACCATCAACAACGGCGATGCCACGACATACAAGATTCCGGCGGCAACCATCGCTTCGTGGACCGTTACGGCAGCTGACCCGGCGAAGGGCACCATCGCGGTGTCCTATGACAAGCAGGCCATCAGTGACTACATGAATGGCGAGTTGGGCAATCACCTCAACCAGACGAAGACCAATCAGGTCGATCTGGTGGATACGTCCGGCAACGTCATCATGACGAAAACCAAGGGCGTGAACGGTGTGACGATCAAGGACACCGCTACGGTCGCCGATCAGGTGTACAGCGCGTTGAGCGCGAATCGTTCGGCGACGCTGACGGTTGCCAGCGATGTCACGAAGTTTGACACTGAACAGCAGAAAGTCACGTGGAAGATCGTGGTCGACCGCTCGAAGCAGACCGCAACCGTGTACAACAACGACCAAGTTGTCCAGACCTTCAACGTGTGCACCGGTAAGACCGGCAAGCACGAGACCACACCCGGCAACTATTTCATCTATCTGAAATACCAGGTGCAGGACATGCGCGGCACCAATGATGACGGTTCACAATACCTGACCAAAGGTGTCAAATGGATCAGCTACTTCAATGGCGGACAAGGCTTCCATACGGCGGGTTGGAACGCGGCTGGTATCGCATCTGGGGATCCGACCGGTCATGGTTCCCACGGCTGTGTCAACATGAACGAAGCTGACGCCAAGTGGATTTATGATAACTGCCCGGATGGCACGCTCGTTCAGGTGGTCGGTGCCCAACCGACTGCCCCGGTGCGCTGAGCCGCAGGCCGGTCCACAGCTGTTCTCTCCTCACAAACTGTTGACGCTGAGTGCCCGGTTTGCGTAGACAGTTTGTGATATGCGATTGCTGTGGCATGCCGACCGGGTGGGTTGCGGCTGCGGTGTCGCGATCTTTGCGTGGCGGTTGACTTTATGCGATACGATGACATCATGAGCAATAACGAACAGGAAGATGATCGCCCGAATCTTGAAGTCCCGGATCATCTGGAATATTCCGACGAGCATGTGTGGGTCGACGCCAGTGTGGACCCCGCGGTGATCGGCATCACCGAATACGCCGCCAACCAGTTGGGAGACTTGGTTTTCGTCGATCTGCCGGAGGTAGGCACTCGCGTCGAGGCGGGCGACGAGATCGTCGAGTTGGAATCGTCGAAGGCCGTCGAACCCCTGGTCAGCCCGGTCGCCGGCACGGTGCGGTACGTGAACCGTGAGGCCGCGGACGATCCGAGCATCATCAACGGCGACCCGTACGGCGAGGGCTGGATTCTTAAGATCGCACTCGATGACGACGAGCCGGATCTGCTGTCCGCTGAGCAGTATGCGGCGATGCTTCGCCGGCTGTAAGTCACTCCCGGAAGCTACTGCCGACGCTGAGACGCCCGTCAGCGTCGACAGAAGCAGAAGATTGGCCAGAGGCAGCCGTTCTCATCGGAAATGTCCATCGGGGATGTCCCTGAGCCGGCCCTGAATTCTTCCGGAACTCACGTTCCCTCGTCATCCGTTCTTCAACACCCCACCGTATGATGGGGGCATGGGCAGCATTACACAATTCCCTCACAAATGGAATGAGGATGACATGGCGACTGTGCCGATTCCGGCGCGTCGTGTCGTCACCACTTTCGATGCTGCCTCCAAACATGAGCAAATCGGCGTCAAGCCTCTTCCTGTGAGGATTTTCCGCCGCATCGTTACCGGCGTGTTCAGCCTATGGGCGAAGATTTCCACGACAATCGTGACCAATCTGAATTGGCGGCAACAAGTCGAGCCGTATGTTGGGTACGGCACCAGCAATTTCTCGCGGTTGATCTGCCGGACCGTGTACGAGCCGCTCCGCCGCAAACCGGGCGCGCTGATGCGCGGATGGCGCGGCATGCTTGCGGTCCCGGCGCCCAAAGTCAAAGTGAAGCTGTCCATCGACGGTGTTCCGGTGGAAACCGTGCAGGTCGGCACAAGTGAAGTCTACGACCGCGTCGACAGATTCCGCGAGCGCAGCATCGACTATGCGGTCTCTGATTCCGCGGGATATCTGGACTTAGTCGCTGACCGGGCGCTTGAACCCGGAATCCATCACGTGTCCTATCAGGTCGAGGGCCGTCACGCGGTCGATTCCAATCTGTTCACCATCGTGCCGGGCACGCGTGTCGGTGTGATATCTGATGTGGATGACACCATCATGATTACGCAGGCGCCCACCTTGTGGAAGGCTGCATACAATCTGCTGCTGCTCAATCCGCAGAAGCGAGCGTCTGTGCCTGGCATGGCGGTGCTGTTCAACCGGATCGCGGATATTTTCCCGGACGCGCCGTTCTTCTACCTGTCCACCTCGCCGTGGAATGTGGAAAGCTCAATCCGCCATTTTATTGAGAATTACGGCTTCCCGGCCGGCCCTCTGCTGTTGCGGGACCTCGATCCCAGGCCGAAGACCTTCATTCCTTCGGGTGTGCAGCACAAGTTGGAGTATGCCGAGCAGCTGATGGGCGATTTTCCGGACATGAAGTTCATTCTGATCGGCGATGACGGGCAGAAGGATCCGACCACGTATGTGACCATCGCGAAACGGTATCCTGGGCGTGTCCTCGCCATTGGGATTCGGCAGTTGAGCCCGCGGGAATCCTCGCCGCTCGGCCCGGTTCGTGGCATGACGCAGTCGCAGCCTTCGCCGGTCACGGACGTGCCTGTGTTCACGGGTACGACCGGCGCCAATCTCATGAAGACAATGCTGCCGTACCTGCGGCAGTTCGCTTAGGTTACGTTCGTAGCGATGCTCGATGCGCGACGCACGCAACTTCGAGAGGCGGGGTGACTCACGCTGAGCTGCGGGGCGACATGCGTGAACTCGCCGTCATCGGACCGTCCCCGGGCTTGTTTTACGATGGTGCCTATGAGTGACGAACAGCGCAATGACGACCGCCCGCAAGGGCTTTGCGGCAAGGGCTCGCAATCCGGTTCAGGCTTGTCCGGTTCAGGCTTGGGCACTGGCGACAACCCGCCGTACGCCAAGCAGAAGCCCCACCGGCGGATCGAACACGGGGATGTGTTCGACGATCCGTACGAGTGGATGCGCGACAAGGATTCTCCGGAGCTCGCCGCCTACGTCGCTGCGCAAAACACCTACTGCGACCGCCGGATGGCTCCGTTGCACCATCTACGCGAAACCCTGTTCAAGGAGTTCACCTCGCATGTTCAGGAAACCGACATGTCAGTCCCCACACGAGTGAACGACTACTGGTATTTTTCCCGGACCCGTGAAGGCAGCCAATACGCCGCATCCTGCCGCATTCCCGTGCGTGGTGAAGATGATTGGGATCCGCCACATATCGACCGCGGGGCCGAACCTGGTTCCATGCCCGGGGAACAGGTGTATTTCGACGCGAACAAAGAATCACAGGGCCATGATTTCTTCCGTATCGGCGGCATGGACGTGAGCCATGACGGCCGCTGGCTGCTCTACGGCGTCGATACTGCGGGCGACGAACGCTACGACTTCCGAATTCGCGACTTGAATGACGGCAGTGAATTGCCCGAGGTACTCAAAGGCATTGCGGGAGCGTGCTTCACGGCCGACGGCGCATGGGTGTTCTACACCGTGCTTGACGACGCATGGCGTCCGTACGCGGTGTTCCGACATCGCGTCGGCACGCCGGTTGACGACGACGTCGAAGTGTTCCGCGAGCAGGACGAGCGCTTCTGGGTGGGTGTCGGCCTGAGCTTCGACGAACGGCATGTGGTCATCTGCACCGGGTCCAAGACCACCAGCGAAGTGCTCAAGCTCCCCGCAAGCGATCCGACGGGGGAGTTCACGTCGTTCATCCCGCGCCGTGAAGGCATCGAATACGATGTGAGCTTCGCGTGTTTCGAAGGCGCGGGGGAGCATGGCGAAGACATTCCGGTCGCCGTCGTGGACCATAACGCGACCAATCCGAATTTCGAGATCGATGTGATCGATATGCGGTCGCACAAGCCGCCGTACCGGCTCGGTGAAGGCGTGTGCGTGGCTGCCGGGTCGCCGTACGGTTGCGAACAGGGGGATGTGGCGCTCGCCGGTGCGTCCGACATGCCGGTCGGCACGCCATATCATGATCCGCGCAACCCGGCGATTTTGCAGGGTGCGCGTGGGTTGTCCATCGACGGGATAGCGCTGCATCGGCATTTCGTTGCCCTGTCGTATCGCGCGGACAGTCTGCCGCATCTTGCCGTGATGGCGAAAACCGATGCCGCCCAAGACTTTCTTGCGGGGCGTCCTTGGCGATTCCGCGAATTGGTCCCGCCGCCGCTGGCGGAAGCGGGTGCCGGCGATAGTTGCGCAGATGGTACGAACAATGGCGCGGATGATGGTGGCAAAAATGACACTGGTACGAATGATGATGTGAGCGACGATACCAACGACCGCGGTAACGACGGGCGGTTGTACTCCATCGGGGCCGCCGGCAATCCGTCCTATGACGCCCCGCGCATGCGCTACTCCTTCGGCAGCTACACCCGCCCCGGCGAACTGCATGAGATCGATCCGGCCGCGGGCGTGGACACGCTGCTTAAAAGGGCCCGCGTACTTGGCGATTTCGATGCCCACCGGTACGCCGAACGTCGCATCTGGGTGCGCGCACGTGACGGCGAATCAATCCCCGTGTCGCTGGTGTGGCGTCGCGACAAACTGTCTGCGCAACCCGGCGAGCCGGCATGCTATGGCATTCGTGCCGACGGGTCATCTCCGATGTTCATCCTCGGGTACGGGGCGTATGAAGTCAGTTCCGACCCCGGATTCTCGGTTGCCCGGCTCAGTCTGCTCGATCGCGGCGTGCTGTACGCGTGCGTGCACGTCCGTGGCGGCGGGGAAATGGGCCGTGCTTGGTATGAGCAGGGGCGGCGGCTCAACAAGAAGCACACCTTCGAGGATTTCGTCGATGCGACGCGCGCCCTGCAACGCATGGGGCTCGCCTCGCCGGCGCGTACGGTTGCGGAAGGCGGCTCGGCGGGCGGCCTGCTCATGGGCGCGATTGCGAATATGGCTCCGGAATGTTACGCGGGCATCGAGGCGGACGTGCCGTTCGTTGATGCGCTGACTTCGATTCTTGACCCGTCGCTGCCGTTGACGGTGACGGAATGGGACGAGTGGGGCGATCCGCTGCACGACCGCGCGGTGTATGAGTACATGAAATCGTATTCACCGTATGAAAACGCTCCCGAACCGGGAGACCCGCGGGCGCGCGCCTTCCCGAAGATTTTCGTGACCACGTCAATGAACGATACGCGCGTGCTTGTCGTCGAACCGCTCAAATGGGTGGCTCGCTTGCAGGCGGCTGGCGTGGATGCCGTCGAGAAGATCGAAACCGAAGCGGGGCATGGCGGGACGTCCGGCAGGTACCGTCAGTGGCGCGAGATTTCGTACGAGAACGCGTGGTGCCTGGCGACTATGGGCATCACGAGATAGGGATTATTTGGGCGTGTGCTTTAGCCGGGTGTCTCTTTGGCCCGGCGTCTTGGGGTGTGTGCCCTTGGACAGGCGCTTTGACCGGGCGTCGGGTGGGTGTCTTGGGCCGGGCGCCGGTGCCTGTGGCGCTCGCCAGCCGATAGCGGGCTTGTGGACAATCATGCCGAAAACCCATGAATTTGGCCGAAATGCGGACGTAATTCCATCATTCGGACTGGTGTCCAACTGACGGAATACGCGTGTCTCGGCCGCAGGTGAACCGACTATTGTCGCGAACATGAGCACAACCAAGACATATCGGATTGCCGTCATCCCGGGCGATGGCATCGGCAAGGAAGTCACCCCCGTCGCCCAGGCCGCGCTCGAAAGAGCGGCTGACGGTGTGGCATCATTCACTTACGAAAGCTTTGATCTCGGTGCGGAACGCTACCTGCGCGACGGCGCGATTCTGCCGGACGAGGATCTCGAACGCATCAAGGGCACCGACGCGATCCTGCTTGGTGCAGTAGGCGACCCGCGCATCAAGGCGGGCATCCTCGAGCGTGGCCTGCTGCTCAAGCTGCGTTTCTCGCTTGACCAGTACATCAACCTGCGCCCGTCCAAGCTGTACCGCGGCGTCACTTCGCCGCTCGCCAATCCGGGCGACATCGACTTCGTCGTCGTGCGCGAAGGAACCGAAGGCCTGTACTGCGGTGCCGGCGGCGCAGTCCGTCGCGGCACGCCGAACGAAGTGGCCACCGAGGTGTCCATCAACACGGCGTTTGGTGTCGAGCGCGTGGTCCGTTACGCCTTCCAGTTCGCCATGAAGCGCAAGAAGCATGTCACGCTCGTGCACAAGAAGAACGTGCTCGTCAACGCGGGCGACATGTGGCAGCGGATCGTCGACAAGGTCGGCGAGGAATTCCCGCAGGTCACGCACGACTACCTGCATATCGACGCGACCACGATCTTCCTCGTGTCGAACCCCTCGCGCTTCGACGTGATCCTCACCGACAACCTCTTCGGCGATATTCTCACCGATGAGGCGGGTGCCGTGGTCGGCGGCGTCGGATACTCCGCCTCTGGCAACATCAATGCTTCCAACGAATACCCCTCGATGTTCGAACCGATCCATGGGTCGGCACCGGATATCGCGGGCAAGGGGATCGCCAACCCGACGGCCGCCGTGCTGTCGAGCGCGATGCTCCTGCGCCATCTCGGATTCGACGAGGCCGCCGCGAAAATCGACCGTGCGGTCGAAGCGGATATCGCCGAACTCGGGTCGACCAAGCGCACCACCGAAGAAGTGGGACGCGACATCTTGGCGCGCATCTGATACCTCTCACGCCACAAGCGTGTGAGCGCCGCCCTGCAATCCTGTGCAACGGAAGAAGTCAACAACAGCACGGGGATGCAGGGCGGTTTATTTTCTGTATCGTAATCACCCCCATGTCCACTGTGAAGATTCGGTGAGTTGGGTGGATGAGTGCGGGGTTTGCATGAGATGGCACGCTGGGTGGCGGATTGTACTTGATGTGTCAGGTTGTGTATGTCGGGGCATGCGTGCGGGGTCGGTTGCCGCCGTTGGCTGTGGGTTCGGTGAAGGTTCTGCTGGCTTGTGTATGTCGGGGCATGCGCGGGCGGGTGAGATGGTTCTTGCAGTCAGGGAAAGGGAGCGGTTCTGGCGGGTTGCGTATGTCGGGGCATGCGTGACGTGACGTGCACCGGGTTTGGAGGTCCTGCTTGTGATTGAACGTCCACGGGGGTGTGGTTTCGGTGGGTTTTCGCATTGCAGACGCTGGATGTCCATGAGCGGTGGCTTCGGCATCGGCAAAGGCATGGGTTATGCGATACTGGCGGTATGGAAGAAAATAACCAGAGCAGCCAGGCTCCCGACATCACAGGTCAGGAAGCGCCGCAGCAGTCCCAGTACGCGTCGGCTGCATCGCAGCAGTCAGAGTACGAGCAGTCCGCGCAGGCTGCTCCGGAATCGCAATCGGAAACTCCGCAACCCCAATACGGTCAGGAGTACGGGCAGCAGTCCGCCCGGCCGCAGCAGTTTGGACAGCCTGCGTATAACCAGCAGCCGTCGTACGAGCAGCAGTACAATCAGCAGTCATCCGCGCAACCGCAGCCCGCGCCCGATCAGTACAATCAGTACGGTCAGTCCCAGTCGGATCAGCCCGGGTACGCACAGTATTCCCAGCCGGCATCGCAGGAATACACCTATGGTCAAGGCAACACCCAAACCACCCAATATCAAGAGGGATACCAGTACGCATCTCCGCAGCAGCAGTACGAGCAGCCTGCAGCGTCGGCAGCTTATCCGGCTGCCGGAGTGGCGATGGGCGAGGGCTACCAGTACCAGCAGCAGCCCTACGGCCAGCAGTATCAGCAGTCGTACGAGCAGCCGTATCAAGCTGCGCAAGGCTATCCCTATCCGCCGGCGAACTATGGCGGGTACGGATACGTCGGCCAGAAATCAAAAATCGCAGCCGGTCTGCTGGGTATCCTCTTCGGCTCTCTCGGGGTGCATAATTTCTACCTCGGCAACACCGGCAAGGCGGTGGCTCAGCTGTTGTTGACGTTCATCGGCTGGATTGTGCTCATTGGTCCTGTTATCGCAGGTATCTGGGGGTTGATTGAGGGCATTCTCATCCTGACGTCGTCTACAGGCAGTGAATGGCATAAGGACGGCAAGGGGTACGAGCTTCGGGACTGAGGATCTGCCCTATGCGCGGTGAATATAAAACTCCAGGCGGCAAGCTTGTCGGGGTCACGGTGGCGTGTGACCCCGCTGGCTTCATCACCTCATGCAGCATTGACGGCGATTTCTTCATGGAAGGCGAGGAATCCGAGCAACAAGCCATGCTGGACGCGCTCGCGAATGCGTTGCGTCACGGGGACGATCTCAACGCCGTATTCTCCGCCCATCCGCACGTCCAGTTGATTGGCGCCGATGTTGACGCGTTCCTCATCGCATTCCATCGGGCGGTCGACAACGGCGGCGCGGCACCGCACTCCACGGCCATGCGTGATACCGCATCGTCGCGCGGTCACACGGCGGCGACATCCAGCCAAGCACATCGCCCCTTTGAACAAGCTGAGCGGAAGACGGAACGACGCCGTCGAGCACGCTGGCAGGCGCTGAAACCGGAAGTCATCCACGACACCCCGCGCATGCCCCAAGAGCAAATGGACATCGATATCCGCCTTGCTGAGCGTGTCGCCGCCGGTAAGATGCCGCCTACCTTGCGCTTTTGGGAGTGGGCCGCGCCCGCAGTCGTCATCGGCAGATTCCAGTCGCTTGAAGACGAAGTGAACCTTGACCAGGCGCAGCAGTCCGGGTTCACCGTCGTCCGTCGTTGCACGGGCGGGGGAGCCATGTTCATCGAACCGGGCAACACCATCACCTACTCCTTGTATGCCCCGCGTGATTTCGTCGCCGGTATGGACATCGAGGAATCCTATCGGCTGTGCGACCAATGGCTGATTGATGCCCTGCGTGATATGGGCATCGAGGCCTCGTTCAGCTCAATCAACGACATCTCGTCAAGCGCGGGGAAGATCGCAGGGGCCGCCCAGCGACGGTTCCCGCCGATCGGGAAAGGGCCAGGGGCCGTGCTGCATCACGTGACCATGGCCTACGACATCGATGCGGTCGCCATGTCCCGCGTACTGCGGGTTTCGCAGGAGAAGATGTCGGACAAGGCCGTGAAATCCGCCGTCAAACGCGTGGACCCGCTGCGCTCGCAAACCGGGTTGAGCCGGCGTGAAATCGTCGATCGGCTGATTGAAGCGGCGCGTCGTCAGCAGCCAGCGGTGATGCCTTTCGCGTTGCCGTTCGTGTGACGCTGTCCGGGTGACGCTGTCCGGGTGGCGTCACGCGTAACATCGTTCGCATGACGCGGTCTAGGTGACGCGGCCCGTGCCACGCCGTGCACGTGAGTGCGCACGTATGAGGTGCGTGGCCGATGCGATGCAAAGCTTGACCCAGCGGGGACCGTGCAATCGGCGACCCGAACCGGTGCCTGATACCGGCAGTTGCATATCTGCGGTACTGATCTGTGGCACCGCCAAGCGTGCATCTTGTCTATCTGTAGTACCTCCACGATCATATCTTCACTATCTGTGTGCGTATGCACCCGATACCGCAAGTATGACTCGCGCAATTCCAACGGCATACTCCGGGTATCAGCCGTCGGCGCACACAAATACGCGAGATAGCTTGTGCGAAGTACTACAGATACCGCAGATAGCGGCAAAGCTGCGAGTGGTATTGCGCTGTACCGTACCGATATCTGCCGAAGAAGCCCCGGCCGGCTGCCGGCGGTGTCAATCGCAGGCGACATTGACCCATGCGACCCATGCGACCCATGCGTTAACCTGGGAACAGCACTGATTTCGTCGGGAAGCGGGATACAATGGGTGCCGTATGTGTCGCATCGACGCCAAGCGAAGCGGCAAGGAGGAGCCCATGGTCATGCCCAAGCCCAACGCGATGCCCGAGCCTGACAATATCCTGTTGCGCACCGCGCTGTTCAAACAGGTATCCGAGCAGCAGGCGGCGCGGCTTCTGCCGTACCTGCAACGTGCGCAGTTCGGCAAGGGCGGCGTGATTTTCGCGGAAGGGGACACCGATCACCGCATGTATCTGCTGGAGTGGGGGCGCGTGAAGCTCACCCGGCGTTCCAGCGACGGCCGCGTGCAACTTCTGAGCATTCATGCTCCGGGTGAAGTATTGGGTGAGATTCCGGTGTTCGACCCGGAAGGCGGGCCTCGTACGGCATCGGCGATCGCCATTTCTAGCCCGACTCAGGTTGTCTGGCTTGAGCATGACGCGCTGTTCGCGTGGCTCGACCAATATCCGCGTGTCGCCGTCGACATGTTGCAGGTGCTCGCACGCCGTATGCGCGCGAACAACGAGCGCATCAGCGACCTGGTATTCATGGATGTGCCCGCCCGATTGGCGAAAACCCTGATCAATCTGGCGTCCCGCTTCGGTGTACCGGAAGAAGCCGGCGTCAAGATTCCGCACGATCTGACCCAGGAGGAGCTGGCACAGCTGGTCGGCTCGTCCCGCGAGACGGTGAACAAGGCGTTGACTGAATTCGCGAACCGGGGGTGGATCGCGCGTGACGGCAGAAGCATCGTCATCTACCAACCGGGAGCGTTGATTCGCCGTTCCAAGCGTTGAGCCGGCACGGGATTCACTCATTCGGATTGAGGCCGTCGGGTGGTGGTTTCCACAATGCATCCGCTCTCCGACAGGCCGATTTTCGGCTTGTTTTCAGTCTTTTCCGCATTTCCGGCGGAATGTGCAAATACCGTGCCGTTGTGCGAGCGGCAACGCGGTAATGGTACAGGCGACACCATAGAATGGGGCACATGCCCAAGAAGAACTCCCTGACCGCTCGACGTGCGCTCGCTTTGCTGCTCGCGTATCTGACCCTCTGTATCGCCGGAGGCGTCGTCGTGAGCCTGATGGCGATGCCCGCCGTGTTCGGGGCGAACAACGCGGCGAAAGCGCTTGCACCATCCCTGACTGTTGAGGGCATTGATTTCGATGTGACCAGCCTGCCGCAGAAATCCACGCTGTACGCGTCCGACGGCAAGACGGTGATCGCCTCATTCTATGCGCAGAACCGCGAGGTCGTACCGATCAAGAACATTTCCGTATACATGCAGCGTGCCGTGGTCGCGCGTGAGGATCGCCGATTCTTCGAACACGCCGGCGTCGACGTCCAGGGCGTGCTGCGTGCGTTCGTGCAGACCTACGTGGCCAAGGGTGACACCCAGGGCGGCTCGTCCCTGACCCAGCAGTATGTCAAGAACGTGCTCATGGTCAAGGCCCGCGAGGACGATGACCCGATTGCCGAATACCATGCCTCAGAGGACACCGTCGCGCGCAAGTTGCGAGAGATGCTCATCGCCGTGCAGATGGAGAAGAAATACTCCAAATACGAGATTCTGCAAGGGTATTTGAATATCGCCCAATTCGGCTCCGGCAGCCTGTACGGCGTGGAAGCGGCGGCGAAACGCTACTTCAACACGACCGCGGCGAACCTTTCCGTCGTTCAGGCGGCCACCATCGCGGCAATCACCAAGAACCCGGAGAAATACGATCCGTCGATCGAGTCCAATCAGAAAACCGCTGAAGAACAGCGAAATATTGTGCTGGACCTGATGCTCCAAGAGAAGTTCATCACAAAAACCCAGCATGACAAAGCCAAAGCCACCCTGCTGAAAGATACGCTGAACATCCAGTCCGTGCAACAAGGGTGCCAGGTGGCCGGCGATGCCGCGTTCTTCTGCAGCTACGTGACCAACCAGATCCTCAATTCCAAGGAATTCGGCAAAACCGCGCAAGCCCGGCAGAAGTTGCTGAACGAGGGCGGCTTGGAAATCTACACTACGATGGATGTCAACGCGAACAACGCTGCGATGAAAGCCGCGCGTGACACCATCCCGGTCGATGACCCCACAGGCTTCGAAGTGACGATAGCCGCAGTCAAACCGGGGACGGGCGAGGTGCTCGGCTTCGGCATCAACCGAACCTATGATGCGACGGATGCGGCGAAAACTGATCCTACACGAACATCCATCAACTATGCGGTCGACCAGAAAGACGGGGGAGGTATCGGCTTTAACGTCGGCTCTACGTGGAAGCCGATCAACATGATTGCTTGGATGTTGCAAGGGCATTCCATCAACGAATCCTTGAGAACCTACACGAGTTACGCGAACAGTTCCTTCAACTGCTCGAAGTTCTCCGGACACGGCACATGGTCGCTGCACAACTCCGAAGGCGGCACCGTCAGCCAGGAGACCCCGTTGCAGGGCCTGATCAAATCGCATAACACCACGCAAGCGTCCATGACACAGCAGATTGGCCTGTGCGCGATCGCGGATGCGGCGAAAACCGTCGGCTACCACAACGCGATCCTGGGTCAGGAGGACGTCTACTCGGCCAACTCGTTCAACCCGCCTATGATCATCGGTTCCGTTCAGGCGTCCCCGCTGACCATGGCGAATGTCTATGCGACCATCGCGGCGAACGGTGTGGAATGCACGCCAATCGCCATCAAGAAGGTCATCAAGCAGAACGGCAAGAGCGTCAAGGTGCCAAGCGCGAACTGCCATCAGGCCATCGCACCGGAAATCGCCCAGACCACGGCATACGCTTTGAATCAGGGCGTGCTGAAGGGCGAGGCGAAAGCGGCACAACTTGACAACAACCGCAAGACCTTCGCGAAAACCGGTACCAACGAGCAGACGTACATGTTGACGGCCGGGTTCGTGCCCAACCAGGTGGCGGCATTCGTCGCCGTCGGCAACGCCGAGGTACAGGAGAGCTTCTCCGGCAAAACCATTAACGGGGTCAGCCACGGCACTTGGTACGGCATGTACATCGCGTCTCCGGCGTGGAAGGAATTCGTGGACACGTATCTAGCCGCAATCAACGCGCCGATTGACAACGATTACGGCACACCCGCCGAGCAATATATGAGGTGATTCGGCTGGGGCATCGGCACGACGGCCACACAGGAGGCGATTCGCGGTTGCGGGTCGCCTCCTGTCGTATTTCGTTGCGAATCGGCGTGGACCGTCGCCTCGTCGCGGATCGGCGCCGAAGTCGGTGCACGGACGTTTGGCAGATGCTCGGCGGACGCTTGTTCTTCCGTTGTTCACCGAATCTGTCGGCGATTTGCAACCGGACATCATACAATACAGATGGAGGCACACGAGAGACCAACGCGGGCGATTCGCGCATGGGCCAGTTGTCGAACGGCATCGAACGGCATCGAAGAGTCGTCGACGGTTCATCGCGGCCCGCTGAAAGGAGTCGATATGGCGAAAGACGATAAGACCACGAAAGTGAAGGACATCAAGGGGAAGGGAGACAAGGGACAGAGCGACAAGGAACAGTCCCGCGTCGATAGCAAGCTGTTCGAGCCGTTCCAGCTGCGCGGCTTGACGATGCGCAACCGCATCTGGCTGCCCCCGATGGACACCTATTCGGTGTACGCGCAGGACGGCAAGCCGACGCCGTTCCACTATCAGCATTATGTTTCCCGCGCCATCGGCGGGTTTGGCATGGTCATCGTCGAATCCACTGCGGTGAGCCCGGAAGGCCGTATTTCCCCATGCGATGTCGGCCTGTGGAACGACGACCAGATCCAAGCGTGGCGTTGGATTGTCGAAGGTGCGAAAGCGACCGGAGCTCGCATCGGCGTGCAGCTCAACCATGCCGGCAGGAAAGGTAATACCGGCAGTTTCTCGCTGGGATATATCCATGAGAATGTGCCGCAGGACAAGGGCGGCTGGCGGACCGTCGCCCCGAGCCCGATCCCGTATGCGAAGCTGGATGCTCCGCGCGAGCTGAGCGTTGATGAGATCCACGGGATCGTCGCACAGTTCCGCGATGCTGCGGCGCGTGCTGTGGATGCCGGCTTCGATATGGTGGAAATCCACGCAGCCCACGGCTACCTGCTTTCGGAATTCCTTGATCCGCTGACCAATGCGCGTGAGGACGAGTACGGCGGTTCGTTGGAGAACCGGATGCGCTTGGTGGTCGAAGTCGTGGATGCCGTCCGCCAGGTGATTCCCGACTACATGCCGCTTGTGGTGCGTGTTTCCGCGACCGATTGGGCCGCCGGCGGTTGGAATTTGGTCCAGACTGTGGAGCTGTCCCGTGTGCTCAAGGAGCATGGTGTGGATTTGATCGACGTGTCGACCGGCAGCATCATCCCGCATGTGAATGTGCCGGTCAAGGATGGCTGGCAGGTGCCGTTCGCCGCGGCGATCCGCAAGGAGGCCGAGATTCCGGTGAGCGCGGTCGGGCTGATCACCAAGCCTAAGCAGGCGGAAAAGATTGTGCGCAAAGGCAAGGCGGATGTTGTGGAAATCGGCCGTGCCGCGTTGCGTGACCCGTATTGGCCGTTGCGCGCCGCTTACAAGCTGGGGGTGCCTGCCGACCAGGCGCCGTACGCGGACCAGTACCGTCGGGGAGCTTACTGCTGAGGTTGTTTTCGATGCAGCTGGGCTCTGCCGTAGGGCTTGTTGCCGAGTTGAGCGTCGGGTTTGGCACTGTGTTGGGTGGGACATGCCGTCGGGTTTGGCGGGGCTCATCATTGTGCTGGGCGTGGGTTTGGTGGAACGCGTCGCCGGGCTGGGCGTCGGACTGATGGTTCCCGGCCTCTTCCGGGCGTTTTCCAAGTCATCCCTGTGCAACATGGCTTGTGGAACATCCCTCGCAGCGAGAGCTTGGCGCGCCATCTGCGTAACGCCGGCAACGATTTGAGCATGGTAGCGCGTTCCTCGATGACGTCATTCCAATACCGGTCGACTTGATGCTGATCGATGGTGTTGCCGGAGAAGGAGACATAGTCCGCTTCCTTGCCCAACATGACCAGCGCGTCTAACGTGAGGCCCATTTCCTTGGCGATGGCTTGCGCCTGTTCGTTTCTGGTGCCGTGAACGCTGAGACCGCTTTGCATGGCGGTTGCGGTGACCGCCTGCCAGCCTGCAGCGACGCGTTGCGATGGGCTGCCGTGCTTGCGTGCCCATAGCAGCGCGATTGCCTTGATGGCGAGCAGCAGTGTACATACGGCGAGCAACACCCAGATTGGGCTGCCATACAGGGCGACCGCTCGGGCAATGGTACGGAACCGTGCCCAAGACGTGTTATCCGGTGCCTCATCAGCCATGCTGCCGCCGATTGATGATGCGCCGGTGGCTTGATTGTCGTCACGCAAGGGGTTGGTGAGCGGGACTGCGGGCTGGCGCACCAGTGTCTGCGGATTCGGCGGGGTCAGGTTCCGGTTGTCGTCCGGGATTTTTGTTTCCTTCGGTGTCGGGTAGAACGGCACCCAATCGTATCCGTCCAGTTTGATTTCCACCCACGCGGTTACATCGTTGCCGGTGAATTGTGTGACGGTGGATGAGCCGTGCTTCTCGGTGCGGCTTTCGCTGATGTCGCCCTCATCGTTCTTTGGCAGGAACCCGAGCACGACGCGACTGGGCATGCCAAGGCTGCGGGCCATCAACGCCATCGCGGAGGCGTATTGCTCGCTGTCGCCGACCATGGCGGACCCCGCCAACAGCTGGTCGATACGGTAATTGCCGTGGCCGGCACTGGAGGGGTAATCTCCGTCCAGCCCATGTGAGAACCAGCCTGATTCCTTGAGCTGCTTCGCGATGGATTGCGCCGCCTCGCCGCCGCTGGCCTGTCCGCCGGCCGTGGCGTTGGCGAGTTTATCCACGCTGTCGGGCACGTCTTCGGCTTTGGGCTGACTGATCAGGCTGATTGCCGCCTTGGTGATTTCCTTGTCGGTCGGTATGCGGGGGATGATGCCGGTTTCCGTGTAGGACAATCCCGCGTAGGTGCGTGCGGAGTAGATGGAGGACATGGTGTCGGTGTTGTAGTAGAACGAATCGGCGTCGGACGTGTTGGCGAATTGTACGCTTGACGCGGCCCCGGCGATGGGCAGCCAGTAGTCGGTCAGCCCTTTGTTCACTGTGAATTTGGCAGTAAAACGTTTGCCTTCCGCGGTGTTGCGGATACTGGTGCCGACACGGCGGTAGCTGGAAGAGTCCGAGGCCATCGCCGAGTCGGACAGGTTCCACACATTGCCGTCGAACCGGTCCATGACGGCAAGGCGTACGGTGGAGCCGGCGGGCAGATCGGTGACGGTCAGCAGCACGTCATCCTTGTGGTTCTTGACGTATGAGCGCATGCCGCTGAGCGGGCTCGTGTACTGGTAGGGGCTCAGCGGCGGTTCGTAATGGTCGCGCATGATGGTGCGGTGCTGTTCGACAACCGCGCATCCACCGACCGCGAGCGACGCCGAAATCAGCACGATGACGATGCTGCTCAACCACCGGCTCAGCTCCAGCAGATTCCATCGCGAGCTGATCCATGCCACCAGCGTAATGGCTGTCACGGTGCCCGCGGCGATGCGGTGGAATCCGGTCGGGGAGCCGAGCAGCGCGCAGACCGCCGTATTCGCCAAGATAGGGATGACGGCGATTATGATGTACCGTCCGTCCTTGGTGACGGCGAAGATGCCGGTTAGCAGCGCCGCCCACAGGCAGATTGTCCAGACGGCTAGGAGCGAGCCGTCTGCCGTCCCCACCGGCGGGTCGAGCGCAAGCAGGTATTTGAACGAGCCCAGCATACTCATCCACCCCTGTCTGATGGTGCGGACTGTCGGAATGATATGGGCGATGGTGGTGTCGTTGAGTATCAAGGCGGGGCCGACCACCAGTTGCGCGAATGCCATGAACAGCATCTGCCACCATAGGCGCAGCACGGGGAAGAGACCGGCGAGCGCCACCAGCGAGCCGATGATGGTGGCGGGGATCGCTGCCGTGGCCCATGACAGCGCGGATCCATAGACATCAATCAGATTGCTGGATGCGACGAGGGTGAGCAGCGCGGCGATAAGCAGGCTTGCGTAGGGTGCCGCGCAGTGCCGCGTGCCGGCGATGGGGGCGGGTTGTCCTGGGCGCGTTATCCAGATTGCCGAGCGCTTAGAGTCCATCCATGTGCCGGTGGCTGTCGTCGTCGCCGTGGATGTGACAGTCGATGCGGCGGCGCCGGTCAGGTCCGTGACATTGGTGACATCGCCGGTGTCCATGGTATTGACGGGGTTCGTGGGGTTCATACCAGTGCTCCCATGATGATCGGGAGGTTGTCGAGGTCTCCTATGGTTGCCAGGGTGAAATCGGGGTAGTGCTTGATGGCGCATGGCTGTCCCGGCGCGGTTTGCAGGACTACGCAGGTCGCGCTGTGGGGGAGCGCCAGCGCCATGCGTTTGATGATGCCAATGGTTTTGAGGCTTCCGACCGTGAAGAAATAGAACGATGCGTCCCGGGCGTGCGCAAGCGTGTCCTGCGCGAGATTGGGGTTGTCGTCGATATCGGGGTCGATGCCGCTGCAATCATCCAGGAATTCCGTGGGATTGCGGGGTGTTGTGTGGTTGATGCCGGCGTGGGCGGTCACCGGCCGGTCCTGTTGCAGGCACTGCACGCCGATGGATGCGTGGACTGACACCGCAAGTTCAAACTCCTGCGAGTGCGCATAATCATGGGGATTCACACTGATGGTCAGCGAGGTGTCGGTGCGTCGGGTGGCTTCGTATTGGCGGATCATCAGTGTTCCGGTTTTCGCAGAGCTGAGCCAGTGGATGTTGCGCACGTCGTCGCCTGGGGCATATTCGCGCAGACCGTGGAAATCCAGGTCATCGTCCACGATTTCGTTGCTTGGCTGGCCTTCGAGGTCGCGGGGGACGCCTGCGCTGAGCGTATTCAGCGCGACTGTGCGCGGATGGATGAACACGGTGATCTGCTTGGTGAGTCGCCTCTCACGGCGCACTAGGCCGAATGGGTCGCCTCTGCGGATGGACAGGGGGCCGATGGGCAGGATATCCCGCGATACTGCGGTGAATTCCACGGTTGTCATGCGTGACTGGCCTGCGGCGAGCATGGGGATGGTGAAGCGCTCGTGGTCGTCGCCGATGGGCAGGTCGCCTCGCGCCGAAGCGGTCGGTGTACGGCCGGGATTGTCGACGCATACGTTGACGGCCACCTTGTCCGATACAGTGACCCGGCGGCGGGACACATCGATGGTGGCGTTGCAGGTGGTGTTGCCGAGCGACAGCACAACCGCACATATCATCATGGCTGTGAACGCCACCGCCATGGCGAGCAGTTCGTGCCATCCGAGCATAAGGAACGCCGTCGCCGAGATGATGGCCAGGGCGATGACGGTCCACCCGGGAACGGAGATATACGAGGTGAGCAGCCGTTTGGCCCGGTGCCGGATGCGTCGCAGGGTGCGTACCGTGGCTGTTCTGCGCCGCATGGTGTGCGATTGCTGCATTCCTTGACCTTTCGATGAGGGTGGTTTACCGGTCCGATATGGTTCACGCGCTGGTACCAAGGGTTGGCGCGGGGACGTCTTCTAGAATCTGCCCAATCAGCTGTTCAGGGGTTGATCCGGCGAATGTAGATTCGGCGGTCAGGGTGATGCGGTGGGCGAGGACCGCAACCGCGAGATGCTTCACATCGTCGGGCACCACGTATCCGCGATTGTCGGCGGCCGCCCAGACGCGCGCACACCGGGTGAGTGCCAGTGCGCCTCGCATGGAGGGCCCGACTCGGATGCGCTCGTTGTGGCGGGTGGCTTCGACCAGCCGCACGATGTATTCAAGGATTGAATCATCGAGCCGCACATGCTCGCTGATGCCACGCATGCGCAGTACATCCTCCCCGGAAAGCACCGGGTGTACGGTGGCGGCTCGGTCAGTGACGTTGATTTGCCTGAGAATGTCCACGCTGACGTCATGACTGGGGTAGCCGACGGTCGTTTTGATGAGGAAACGATCCATCTGTGCTTCGGGCAGTTTATATGTGCCGAGCTGTTCGATCGGGTTCTGGGTGGCGATGACCATGAACGGCTGAGGTACCGGATGGGTGACGCCGTCGACGGTGACGTTCTGCTCCTCCATGACTTCGAGCAGTGCCGACTGTGTTTTCGGGGAGGCGCGGTTGATTTCGTCAGCGAGCACGATGGAAGCGAAGATGGGGCCTTCTCGGTATTCGAATTCGCCGGTTTTCTGGTCGTAATAGGTGACGCCGACCACGTCGGACGGCAGCAGATCCGGTGTGAACTGGATGCGCTTGAACGGCATATCAATGGAGTTGGCCAGACCGCGTGCAAGCTGGGTTTTTCCCGTTCCCGGGTTGTCTTCGAGCAGAATGTGCCCGCCGACCACCATGGCGGCGGCGCATTGGCGGATCGGTGTTTCCTTGCCGACCACAACGTGGGAGACGTTGTCAACGAGTTTGGAGAACATGCTGTGGAATTCGGCGATGTCCGCCGATGGGGCGGGAAGCAGGGACGATGGGGCGTGCGACTGGGCTGCCTGTCCCTGTTGACCGTGCCATTCCTGTCGTGGTTGCGCAGGTTGAGCGGGTCGGACAGATTGGGCAGGTCGGGAAGGAGAGACCATGGATTGCGTGGCGTGCGATGTCTGTGGAGTCAGCGGTGCCTGTGGAGTCATCGGAGTGTGCGGGGATTGCTGATTTGGCGTGGGAACGATTCCCGTTGGTTGGCCTTGCGATGGTGCCGGGGTCATTTGTATCGCGGCCGGTGGTGTCGTCAACGGCAGCGTGCCGCGAGTGCTCAGCAACGTACCTTCCATATCGTCATCTGGATGCGCCGGTGGAAGTCCTTGGCTTGGAGCCGTTGCCGCAGTGGATACCGGTGCCGCGACTGGAGGTTCGGCTGTGGTCGCGAAAGAAACCGGCGTCGGAGCCGGAATCGCCGGCTGGGCCGGTTGTTGTCCGGTTTGCGAAAGGAACGGCTGTGGCACCTCCGGGTGGCCGGGAATGCGCGGTGTACGGCCGATGGAGCCCAGTTGGGTTTCGTCGTCGAATTCGTCGCTCATGGGATGATTGCTCCTTGCTGTTGGGTGATCATGGTCGGGATGCGTTGCTCCTTGGTCGACGGCGTACGCCATGCCCTGAGTCCTAGGGCTTGGATCTGCTGCCGATGCTGGAACAGCGTCATGGGGGAGACGGGGGCCGATTCCCGTCTCGCCGTGTTCACGGTAACCGTGCCTGTGAGTGCCTTGTTCGTCCTGTTCGATAGGACATTCCGACTTGTGCTGGGAGTCACGCCGAGAGTTGTGCTCGGGTTCTTGCGGGGGTTTGCGATGGGACTCGCGCTCGGGCCCGGTGTCGGATCCGGCTGCGCGGGCGGCTGGTACCTGTTGGCATCTTTCAGGTGCTCACCGCTGGTCTCATTGCTCAATGCCGGGTCGTCGCCGACCACGCGCGCCTTCCAGACATAGTCGGCTCCCGTCGGAAGTATGTTGTTGACGTTGAGCGTGCGATCGGAGGATGCCCACGGGACATCGTACGACTTGCCATCTGCTGTGAAGGTGATCATGGTTTTGCCTGACTGCCCGTACATGTTCACGGTTCCGCCGGTGATGTCGATGGTGTCCGCATCGGTGCTGCTCCAGCGCAATTGCGGTGCCTGGATGCCCGCTTTCTGCTTGTTCACATAGGCAGGGGAGGCGCTGCCTTCGGTCGGTTTGCTTGTCACGCCCTTGAACCGCTGCATCACGCTGGCCGAAGTGCAGGACTGCCATGGGGCCATCATGAAATCGTGCGACCGTTCGGACGCCCCGGCCTCATAGGGATCGAACCCGCTTGCGTGTACGGTGTACCCGTCGGCGTGCCCCCGCATCTTCCATGTGACCGTGCAGATGCCGTTGTCGCCGGAAACGGAGACGCGTTCCGGCTTCTCCACGGTGTACCGCGGGGTGAAAGTCACCTTGGCGGGGTCGCTTCGCGTCGCCTTCTTGCCGATGACGATCGCTTCGACGACGTATTCCTTTGTGTTGAGATTACGCTCCGGGATGTCGAAGGATTCCGATCCAGAGCAGGACATCGTCATGGTGACGTCTCCGGACAGTTCAATGGACTTGCACCCCGCGTTGCGTGTATTGCCTACCGATTCGACGGTGACGGTTCCGCGCGTGTCATCATTGGTCAATGTGACGGCAGGGGCGTCCGGCTTGCCCCAGGGCTTCGCATCGCCGGACTGTTTGGAAGGCTGGCTCCAGTTCACGTTGTTGTGCGATTGCACGGTCGCCTTGTAGGATGCGCCGTCGACAATCGTGTTGTTTTCGATGGCGAAGGTGACGCTGGTGCCGGTCGTTTCAACGGGGGCGGGCGCGTTCGTGCCGCTCAGCGTCACCCGGTACTTGTCAATCGCGGAGAAATCGCCGTTCGTGGCTTTCCACGTGACCGTGACAGTGTATTCACCTGCTTCGGCCGTCACATCTGTCGGCGCGTCCGGCAGTTTGTCGGGTGTGCTTTCCACGGCGTTGGATTCCTTCGACCAGCCGACCTCGTTCTTCGCCTGCACCTTGAACGTGTAGGTTCTGCCGTTTCTCAGGCCGTCCACCGTACACGAGGTCGCCGCGCCGCAGGATTTCTGGCCGGAACCCTCGCCGCCCCAGATGACCCGATATTCGGTGATTGGGCTGCCGTTGGCCGATCCGGCCGTCCAACTCAAATCGACTCTGCCATCCTGCGGTTTGCCCGAAACCGCGGACAGGAGCGGCGCATCGGGCTTGTCCGTCACGGAAACGTTGATGGTCCCGGTCACTTCGCGGTCCTTGGCCTGGGTGGCGTCGCGCACGGTGACAATCACCCTGTTCGTGCTTGCGCCGATGTCTAAGGCCGCCTTGATGGATACCACGCCGTCGGGCGAACAATCCACGGTGAATTTCGCGTTCTTGTCCGAAACGCAGCCGGTTACGGTCAAAGGGATGTCCGGGAACGGGTTGAAAGCGTCGGACAGCATATTGACCTGCCTGACGGACCCGGCTTTGATGGTTATCGCCTTGTCACCCAGACGCGCCAACGGTCTGGTGGATGAGGTGACGCGCACCGTCAAGCCGGCGTTGACTGTGCCTTTCGCATAGGCGATGGCAATCGGCACATTGACGGTGGTGCCGGCTGTGGCGGTTTTATCTGCGGACACGGTCAGTTTGCCGGTCGAACTCACCTTGGCGGTGACACCGTTGGTGCTCGCCCCACCGGAATACGTGTATTGCTTCTCGTCATCGTATAATCCGGATGCCGAATGGGTCAGCGCTTTCAAGTCGATGGTTGAAGCGCTTTCGCCGGCAACCACATCGATTGTGGAAGAGGAGAAGGTCGGGGCGGGCACGTCACGTCCGATCACGGTGATCGACAGGGTGAGCACCGCGGAATTGACGATTTTCACGTTGTCGTTCTTGCCGCGTTTGCCGTCCGTTGCCGTGAAGGTGATGGAAGCCGGGCCGGCATAGTCGCTGGGCGCGGTGAACCGTAGCGTTTGGTCGTTGACGTACAGGTTGTCGTCCGCGGCTTTTGTGGCGCTCACCGAATCCGCGCCGTCCACGTAGGCTGTTTTGCCCGCGCCCACACGAACATAGTCGGCGATGTTGATGGTGATGGTTTCACGCGCGTTGACTTTCAACGCGGGGGCTTTTGGACGCAGGGTGGGCGGGAAGACGCCGTACGCCGGCACTTGGATGAATGCGGTGGATGTGAGGCCGTACGTCGTGTTTGTCACGGTGTACGGGACCGCACGTGCCTCGTCGGTCAGCTCCACAGTGATGGTGGTGGAACCCTTGCCGCCTTTGACATGAGCATGCCCCGTGGCGGAGGGGGCGACGCCCACGGTCAGCTCGTCTGCGGTTCCCGAAGGATTGGCAATCCACTGCGAGACGTCCACATCTACGGATTTCTTGTCGATTGTGGCCGCTGCGGGAACGCGGTAATCGTAAGCGGTCGGAGGGTCGATGGGGGCGTTCGCGTCGACGTTCACCGTCAGGGTCGCGGTGTCGGACAGACCGGCCTTGTTCTTGATCGTATACGCCGCGTAATAGGTGCCTGCCTGTTTCGGCGTGGTGAACGCGAGCATACCGTCGATGACGGTGATGCCGTTGATGCCTTGCGATTCGACATGGTCGGCGACCGTGAGATCCGTGTTGTCGCCGCAGATGTCGTTCTGGGCTACTGGTACGGTCGTCGCCGTATTCGGGCGCAGGGTGATTTCGTCATCGCGTGCGTACACGCCCGAATCGGAGCCGGAGGAGAAGACGCCCACGCGGATCTGCGCGGTCGCCCGCTGTCCGGTCCAATCCTCCACGGCGTAGGAGAAGGTGTCGGTGCCTGACGAATCGGCGTACGCCTCATACACCAGGTATGTGGCGCCCACTTCGGTGATGCGACCGAGTTTTGGCGCCTTGTTACCCAATCCGAGCAGTTGCACGTCGTCGCCGTCAGGGTCGATACCGGTCAGTGTGATCGGGATTTGGACCTTTCTGCCGGCTGCCACTTGGGCTTCCGCATCCGAGGGGGTTGGAGCAGCCTTGTCGGCGGCATCCTTGCGGTGCACATCAATGATGATGGTGGCGGAGGCTGTGTTGCCCAGATTGTCTTTGACCGTGTATGTGACGGGGTAGGACCCGGGTTCTCCCGTGGCCTGATAACGTACGGTGTTCCCGGAGACGAACACCAGGCCCTTGAATGTGGCCTTGTCGACCTGCAGATTGTCTTGCAGTTTCACTGTGGTCCCGTCCGAGTAAGTCACATGGTCGAGCACGTTTACGGACACGATGCCGCCGGTCCTCACCCGCGCTGTGACATTCTCGGCTTTCGGTACGGAGTTCGATCTGGTCGATGCGGGCGGTTGCAGGGTGATGATGCCGGTCGAAGATCCCGCGGCATTGGCCACGGTGTATGTCAATTGCACCGGTTCGGTCGGCACTTGGCGGGCGGTGATGTAGATTCGCTTGTTGCCCACAATACCGGCTTTGATGCCGCTGTGCGTGTCCGCAGCGACGCTGGTCACTGACAGGACGCCGCCCAACGGGTCCACATCGTTGGTCAGCGGCTCGACGATTGCGGTGTTATCCGCGCCCAGCAGAGCCACATCGTTCGCCGCAACCGGCTTGGCGGCGTCGCCGGTCACGGCCTGCACCTCCACCCGTACGAGGCCGGTCGCCGCAATGGTGCCTTGGGTGATGGTGTACGGCACATAGTAGGTGCCCGGGCTTGACGCGCTGAACGCAATCGACATATCCGCCGCGTTCATGGTGGCGGATACGCCGGGCACGGATTCCACCGAGGTCAGTTGGGCGGGTTCCGCGCTGGTGCCGTGCACATACTGCTTGAGCGCGATGGTGGTGCGGGTACCGGGCGTGGTCTGCCTAGCCACCGGGTCGATCACGGCGGCGAGCGTGTTCGCCGGTTTCACCGAGAAATAGATTATCCCCGTACCGGTCTGCTTCCCGTCCGACACGGTGACTTCGATGCCCGCGCGTCCTGAGGACATAGAACCGGCGTTGAACACAAGTTGGCCGTCGGCTCGCGTGGAGACAGTCACCTGATTGGTGTTCTGCGGTGACGCCGAAACCAAGGTCAGCGGGTCCCCGTCGGGATCGGAGAAGCTTTCCAACGCATTGGCAGTGTAGGAAGCCCCCTGTTCGACGTCGATTTCCGGGGGAACATCGGTTTGTTGCGGGGCCCAGTCCTCGCCGTCGGTGAGGTTCAGGGACACGTTCGCACTGGCGGTCTGGCCGCGTCCGTCAGAAATCTCGTAGCTGAACGTCACTTCACCCGCCCCTGCGGCCGAGGCATCAAGTTGCAGGTACCGTCCGTCATAAATGGGCAAGACCGAGATATTCGCGCCGTCGGGCGCGCTGACCGAATCGATGTGCAACACCGAACAGTCGGTCTGCTCATCGTTACGCAACACGTCGAGAATCTGCTGCGATCCGGTACGCGCGCCGAACGCATCGTCCTGCGCCCTGATGTGCCCTGACTGGGAGGAGCAGCTCTTGCTGAAACGGCGTTGATTGTTGGCGCTGTTGTTGCGCTCCTGCTGCTTGGATTCCTTGGTTTCCACCTTGTTCCACTGGATTTTGATGACTTTGGCGGAATCCTGCGGGTTCCACACATTGCCGTTGATTACGTCGTTGAGGACCACCAGACGATGGTTGGTGCGGAAGACGAGTTGCGAGGTGGGGTCGATGGATTCCAGCGATGAGTATGTCGCTCCCTTGCCGTTTGCATCGCATACACTGACGTAGTTTTCCGCCCGCTGCGCCCACGCCGCGAAGACGCATCCGCCGGTCGACACCGGTCGTGCCGCGTCGCCCTTGCCCGCTTTCGGCAATGTGTTGACAGCACCGGAATGCAGATTGACCAAGGCGAGGCCGCGCGGGGTCGCCGCCGCCACCCAGTTGCTCTGCTTGCCATCGGTGGGCGGGGCCTGTAGCGTCACCTTGCCTTGCAAGCCGATGTCGGCGTTTCCTTTCGGCCAGAACACCTTACCATTGCCGGCGACGACCGGCGTGCCGCCGATGACCGTGAACGATTCAACCCCCGTGGCGTTCTCGATTCGAGCGACCTTACTCGGCGAGCCCTGTGGGCCGTCAACGCTCAACACCGCATAATCGGACGGGCGATACCCGTACACGACACCATCATGGGTCACGGCAATCGCACCCGAGGAGCCGAGCTTCATAGCCGGACTGCCGCTTGTCGGGTTCAACGAGGCGATATCGGAGGCGGAACCCACCCACACGTTCCCCGTTTTCGTGTTGATAATCGCCGCAGTCTTCCCGCCGATCACGGTTTCCATATCGGCGGTGATGCTGGTGTTTCCGTGTACGCTGACTGTGGAAGCCGCGATATTGCTCGCTTTTGTCCCCTCGGCAATCACGGTGTCACCATCGTGCTGGGCTATGTCGAAACGTGCTGCTGTCGAAGTGACACCGGCGTCGGCATCCCTGTTCTTCACGTTGAACCGCGCGGCTTTATGGTCCTTGAGCGAAGTGACCCATACCGTGCCGTCATCAAGCTGCACGTGCGGCTGTGTCACCGAACTGACAATGACGCAACCGGCAACGATGCCAAGCAGCAGAACCAGCATGACGACCGGGGTAATCCACCGCCGGTTGCCGGACGGCACCAACCGGCGCATCATGGCAGGGAAACGCTTCCGTCTCTCTCTGGACGGCGGCAACAGTTGACGTTCGGTGAAATTGCTGCTGCTCATATTCTGGCTCTTCCTTGGGCGTGAAATGTGCTGTGTTCTTGCGCTCGCGTTTACGGCCTGATGGCGCATGCCATCGCAGGGGTGTCGGACATCCGTCTGTCCGCGCGGATCAGACTCACCTTGATACAAGTCTGTGCTGCACCGGACGGGTCAATGTCGATGGATGTCGACGACGTCAGCGCGCTTCGCGAACTCGCACGTTCGCCCGTGCCGCCCACAAGCGACCACGCGTATGCGTCGCCATCTCGGGGATCAGGATTGGTCCACGAGAACGTCGCTTTGGTGCCGGCAGCGTTGTACGCGCCGGAAAGACCGTGCACTTGTGGGACTGAGTCGGAGACAACCGCCGAATCAGGGGCGTCCCCGTTGCGTTGTTCCGAAGTCTTGTTGTCGAGGCCACTGCCGAGAATCTGCATGGTCAGGTCGCCTGAGGTCGTGTCCATATTCGGGGCGATCAAGAAAACGAATCCTGACACAACCGCGACGATTGCAGCGAGAGCGGCCAATGCGATGACAGGCGGTTTCGTCCATGGTAGGCTGCGGCGGGACGACTCGACAGTCGCCGGCGTTGTCGTCGTGGCCAAGCGTGCGTTCGTGGCGACATCCGCGGGGATATCCATCTCGCCCTTGATTGTCGTGCACGCGGTATGACCGTACATTTCCAGTTGCGCGCGCTGCATATCGCGAGCGAATTCCAGCGCCGAATAATACCGGTCCTCGGGAGCCGGGCTCATCGCCCTGTGCAACACCCGCTCAACGGGGGCGGGAATATCCGGACGGCGGAATGCCGGCAACGGCTTTGCCAAGATGATGGACTGCAACCGTTCCGCCCGTTCCTTTCCGCGGGAATCGCCCAACTCGTCGGCAAACGCGTATTCATACGGGGATTGCCCAGTCACCATAGCGAACAGTGTGGCACCTAGGGAATAAATATCGGACGCCTCATTGCCGCCTCCGCCGTTGGCCAGTACCTCGGGCGGTGCCCAGGCAACGGTGAATCCCACACCGGGGCCTCCATAGATGGTGCCCGCGATACCGAAATCAGCGAGCATGGGCATATGCTGCGCGTTGATGAGTATGTTGCTTGGCTTGATATCGCGGTGGATAATGCCTTTACGATGTGCGGTGAACAGTGCGCTCGCCAGATCGATACCGATGGTGAGCATCTGGTCTGCGGTGAGTCTGTCATGTTCGAGGAAGGCCTTGAAATTGCCTCCCGGGGCGTACTCGAACACAGTGTATCCGTGTCCAGTCGCGGTGATGCCGCTTCCGTAAATGGAAAGAATATAGGGATGTGCAGAGATTTGGCCCATGAAATCGGCTTCGGAACGGAAACGGTTCGCCACCTGCGAATCCAGTTTCTGCTTGCTGATCTTGATGGCGACCTTGCGATTCGGGACATGCTGACGGTACAGGTACACGTCGGCTTCCGAGCCCGATCCAAGCTGCATGATGGGTGAGTAGCCAGGGATGCGCCCGACTGCGTGTTCCGTGATGCCCGCTTGGGCCGTCTGGGTTGTCCGAAATACCTCGATGGTTCGGTGTGTTTGCGTGCTCTTTGCGCTCCACGACGAATACCTGGCCTCGGCATCCGGCCTTGCAACAGGTCGCTCGTGTGGGCCACCAAGTGACAGCGGTGCACTGATAGTCATGACAGTTCCCCCTACAATTGTGCATACATTGTCCCCCATGCGCGTTGGTGTTCGCGCGAATGTATTGGTCGAAATCGTATCCTGTGCCGGGGATTACAATGACGTGTCTCGCCGGTAACGAATTGCCTTCTGACACGAAGCAATGATTCTGGAAAACGGCGATGTTCTGCGTCATAAAACGTTTCACTTCATTTGTTCGCATTCGTGTTTGTCGGCTGGACGGGTTATTGATTTCCTTGAAACGGAGCGGTGCCCATATGCTGAGACGGCGTGTCGGACGCGTGCAGTTGATGTCCCGACGTGGAAGCGGGGCGTCGGCGTACATAAGCGGCGTACATAAGAGGGAATGACAATGCGCGATTGGTACTGCTGAGGTATATTCATGAGCATTGATGTCGCCGACAATCGGCTGACATGTATGGACGGACAACGGAGACTGGTAACCGGCTGGTCGGTGATGATTGGTCAGTGATGACTGTCACGACGCATGGAGGAAGAATATGGGCAATCCAAATATGATGCCGCCGGTTGGCCGCGGTGGACTGATGCCGCACGATGGACGGATGTCGTCCGGCAGCCAAGTACCGGGGCAGCTCGGTTCGTCCGGTCAGCTGCCGTATCCGCAAGGGCGGTATGTGCAGACGCCGTCTCCGTACGGGTCGTATTCGCGGCAATCTGCGATGCCATCAGTGCCGCAACAGCCGGGTCCGCCGGCGCAATCTTCCTCCCGTCCGGGTGCATCCACGCCATCGATGCCGAGGTATGCTCAGGCCCCGCAACGAGCTCCTTGGCCGCAGCAGTCGGCGGTTTCCGGGCAATCGCAGCCTTTGCAACAATCGCCGATATCGCAGCAACCACAACCCATGCAACGGTCACCTTGGTCGCAGCGAGTCCGCAACAAGGCGGGCCGAATAGCAATCCCAATCCTGCAGCTGGTGTGGCGGCGACTGAATCACAGGATCATCGTTTCGACCTGCTGCCCAATCGAATCGTCAATATCGTGTTCAGTGTCGTATCGTTGTTCATCATGTTCCTGCCCGGCCTTTCTTGGGGCGTTGGTGCCAGTGGTCTGCGCGGCAAGCTCATATTGGCAGTGGTGCTGCTTGTGGTCGGTGTGGTTGGAATCGTTTACATGCTTGTCAAGGCGGTGCCGCGACTGCGTCTGGCCAAAGACGTGGGGTGCGGCTGGAAGGTTGGCATGTCCGGGCGGACGGCGGTGGCGCTGACGGTGATTGTGCTGGCGGCAGGCGGAGTCTTGACGGCGTTCACGGCCTCGGATTATTCGACCGGCCCGGTGACCGACACGGTCACATTCGTGGAGAGGGGTACGTTCAGCGGTTCCATGACGAGTGCCTATTACGAATTCCGGACTGACTCCGGCAGGAAATTCCGTATTTCGTTGGCGAACGGTGATGAGGGACTCATGCCGTCAGGCCTCGAATCCGGTCAGCGCGTCACCCTGACGTACTACCCGCGGACGGGAATCCTGGTGCCTGATCCCGCGCCAACACTCGCCGAATGAGCGGGGTGGCGCGGGGCGTCTGCGGGCGCCGCCCATTTGGTGGTACTGGTCGGAATATCGGCTGATTCCAATCTGCGCGAGAGTGCGTCTGTGTGAGGATTGGTTCGCACGGTGGCGGGCCGGGTGGTCTCTGGCGGCTGGTGTGGCGGTCCTTGAGGGTCATTGTGTGAGGATTCGTTCGCACGTTGGCGGTTTTGGGCGTACGGGGATGGCTGATTTTGCAGTGCCGAAGGTCGTTGTGTGAGGATTGGCTCGCACGGTGGGGCATCAAACCAGTCATGAATCCCGTCTCTTGCGGAACCAATGTGGGGACTTCGCGCGTTCTACAAACTGGTTACGCTAACTCCTTTGTCAGCGTAGCCAGTTTGTAGAAAAAGAGCGGATGGGTGATTGCAGCGGTGCAGTGGGTTGGTGAGTTGTTGGATGGGTTGGTGAGCGGTTCGGTGGTGTCAGTTCGTGTATCTCCTGACATACGCGAACCGTCTGATTGGCTTGCTTGGCGGCTGATCCCCGAGGCATTTGCTGGATTGTGCGTGCCCCGGCATACGCAATCCAGCAGAAAACGCGGGTCAGTGTCGAACCGTCAGTTTTCTGTCGTGTTTTGTATGTGGTGACATGCTTGATGTGGAGTTCATCCGCCGCGCGAACCCTGCCACGTGAACCCCAGCACAATCAAACGCAATCAAACGCAATCAAGGCGCAGTACAACACCGCCATCAAGCCCCGATCAAGCCCTGATCAAGCGTCGACGCCGACCGCCTCGCTGACGTGCTCGAACCCGTCCCGGCGCAACAGTTCGGCGAGTCCGCGCTTGAGCACCGTGATCTGCTGCGGTCCGCGATACATGAGCGAGGAGATGAACATGACTAGGCTGGAGCCCGCGCGGATCTTCTCGTACGCCTGCTTGGGGGTAAACACGCCGCCGATGCCCCCGATGGCGAAGCGGTCGCCGTACTCGCGGTAGGCCTGCCAAATCATCGCGTTGCTCGCGCGGTAGGTCGGCCCACCGCTCAGTCCGCCCTTCCACATCGCTGGTATCTCCATACCGCTGCGGTCCTTCTGCAGGTTTGCGATGCTGACGCCCTGCACATTGTGTTCCGCCAGCACGTCAAGCAGCTCGCGGAATTCTGGCCACGTCTTATTCAGTGGCATCTTGACGAGCACCGGCTGCGGGCGGTCGATCTTGTCCAACGCGCTGAACAACCGGTCGAGGTTTTCTGGCTCGCCGAACGGTTCGCCGACATAGGTGTTCGGGCAGGAGATGTTGATTTCAATCATCGCCGTGTGCCCGGCCGCCCGGCGCATCGACGTGCAGTAGTCTTCGATGCCTTCGTCGATGTCTCCGCACAGTTTGTCGTTCGTCCGCGCGATGGACACGGACACTTGCATGCTTTTCGCCTTGTCCCATGCGCGTTCGGCCCGCGGAATAACCCGTTCGCTGCCGTCGTTGGCAAGCCCGACATGGACGATCATCGAATCGTATTCCGGTAGCCGGTGGAACCATGGCTTCGGATTGCCCGCGCACGGGCGTGCGGTGGTCGAGCCGACCGTTTCGAAACCGAATCCGGCGTTGTCGAGCAGCACCGGCATGTCGCAGTTCTTGTCGAGGCCGGCGGACAGACCGAAGGGGTTATCGAAATGCACGCCCATCACATCGGTTTCGAGAATCGGGTCGGTGTAGTCGAGCATTTCGCGCAGCAGCCACATGAGCGGCGGAATATTGCGGGTGACACGGCAGAATTCAATCATCTGGTCGTGTGCAACGTCAGGTGTGTGGTTGAACACGAAGAACGGTTTGACGATGTGCTTGTAGCCGAAAGTGAAAAGGTCGGTAGTCGCCTTGTTGACGGCGTCGTGCAACGGCTGTTCGGAAACGTAACTCATACCTCATATTGTGGCACTGTTGTCAGCGTGTTCGCAACAAACGCGGGTACTGTGAACACAGAGTCCAATTGGGGCTGGTGGCGTCAAACGGCTTGAGGCGGCACAGACGGCTTGCAGTCGTTTGACGTGGCATGAAGTGATGAAAAAACGACGTGAAGCAGCTTGAAAGGGGAGTCATGACAGCATCTGCGAGTGGAACCGGCATGGCGGGGGACGGCGTGTGCGTGGTGATGCCGACATATAACGAGCGCGAGAACCTCCGCACGACCCTGGATGGTGTGTTCGCCTACAATCCGGATGTTGACGTGCTGATCGTCGATGACGCCTCCCCGGACGGCACGGGTGAGCTCGCCGATCAGATGGCACAGGACAATGGGCGTATCCATGTGCTGCACCGCGGGGGCAAAGGCGGCCTGGGGCCGGCATATCTGGCTGGGTTCGCATGGGCGTTGGAACGCGGGTATGCCGTGGTGTGCGAGATGGATATGGACGGTTCGCATCGCCCGCAGGATTTGGCGCGGATGCTCAAGGTGATGCGCTTCGACCGTGGTGTGGACCTGGTGATCGGCTCGAGGCGCGTGCCTGGTGGCCGTACGGAAGGATGGCCGTGGTATCGCGACATGATTTCCCGTGGCGGGTCCTGGTATGCACGCAGGATGCTGGGGTTGGGTGTGCGCGATATGACCGCCGGGTTTCGCGCGTACCGGGCCGATTTGCTCAGGCATATGGATTTGCGGTCCGTTGAGGCGAACGGCTATGTCTTCCAAATTGATATGACTAGGCGCGCCGCGGCGGTCGGCGGCAGGATTCTCGAGGTGCCGATCGTCTTCCCCGAACGTCGCCGTGGTGTGTCGAAGATGGATTCGGCGATTGTCGTTGAGGCGATGCGGAATGTCACCTTGTGGGGGATTGCGCGGATGCGTTCGGCCCATGGCCGTCGTGCCGATTAGCGGATCGACTAGCGGGTGCCGGGTAACGGGTACCACGCGGTAGAGAGCATTCAGCCTGTGACGCGCAGCAGAAGATAGCCAGCAGACGGTATCCGACAGACGACACCCAGCGGGTGACGCGCAACAGGCGACACACAGCGGGCGACACGCCGATGACCACAACGAGGATGCGTTCGTTTATGTTCATCTTGCTTACGGAAGGTGCGGAAAACTTAGCGTTTTTGTGAGTTTTCATGATGTTGTCGAGCGTTATCCGCTCAATGCTGTCACTTGTGTGCGCAATTATGTGCGATAATGTTCATATGATTTCGTCACAACGTCAGCATCTGATTCTCAGCAGACTGCGCACCCGCGGTGCGGTGCGCATCACCGCGCTGTCCAAAGAGCTCGGCGTGTCAGCCATGACCGTGCGCAGGGACATCGCCGAACTCGCCGACAAGGGCCTGCTCAAACGCGTCCACGGCGGCGCAGTGACCACCAGCACCCTGCTGAGCGAACCTCTGTTCTCTGTAAAATCGCAGATGGACATCGGCCTCAAGGATGCCATCGCACAGGAGGCAGTCAACTACGTCTCCCCGGGCGACGTCATCGCCATCGGCGGCGGTACCACCGCCTACGTGTTCGCCCAGCACCTGCTTGAATCCCAGCAGTCCAGCGGCGTCACCATCCTCACCAACTCGATTCCCGTCGCCGAACTCGTTCAGGCGCTCGAATCCAAGGATGTCGAGGTGATTGTCACCGGTGGTGTCATCACCCGTTCCAACTCTCTGGTTGGGCCGATTGCGGACAAGGTCGTGCAATCCCTGCGCGTGAACACCGTGTTCCTCGGCACGCATTCGGTGTCCATTCCGCGTGGCTTCCTCATGCCGAACTCATTGGAAGCGGCCACCGACATGGCGATGATGGATATCGCCGACCGGACGATTATCCTCACCGACCACACCAAATGGAGCAGCACCTCGCTGTCTCTGTTCGCCAACTTCGACCAGGTCGACACTGTGATTACCGATGACGGGCTCGACCCTGATTCCGTCACCAAAACACGCGAACTGGTCAAGGAACTCGTGCTCGCCAAACAGGGCGAGTCGGACGAATCAATCCGTTCGCCCCGCCGGATACACCCGAACGAGAACGGCGTGGTCGCCGAACATGTCGGGGCGCATGCTGCCGCAGGAGGCCCGGGATATCCCGATTCCGTCGATGACGAGTATGACCTTCCTGCGGATCGTGGACCTCGCGGCAGGCAGATGAAGGCCGGACGGACAACGGGGACGCCGAGGCCGGTCGGCAAGTAGCAGACAACCACAACCAGACCCGGCGGCGGGCAGCGCAGCCCGTCGCCGCGACAGAGGCGCAACGCGGCGTATTCAGTCTTGGCGACGCATGCGATTCTGTTGTGAAAGAAACAGACAACATAAGCTCAACCGTCCGACAAAGGAGACGACATGACCACCCAATCATCCCAATCGGCCCAGCAGACGCCGGCATGGCAGTACTACCAGCCCGGCGCATACGCGAGCGCCAACATCCGCATCACGCCGACCACCCTCGCCGACGGACGCGACTTCTTCTATCTCGATGACGACCCCGAGTACGTCAGCGGCAAGAAGACCCGCGAACTGCATGATCCTCGCCATCTCGCCTACCGTTTCGCGCCTCATTTGGACGCCGACGGCAACGAGGTGCCGTACGCTGCACCGCAGATGCGCCGCGACCCGCTGACCGGCGACTGGATCATCATGGCCACTGCGCGCATGAACCGGCCGATCACCGCCGGTCCGGGGGCCACTGCGAAGGGCAACCCGCTCGCCGCGCGCAAGCCGGGTGACCCGTATCAGGACGGCGAAGTGCCGGATACCGATTACAACGTCGTTATCTTTGAAAACCGTTTCCCCTCGATGGTGCGCGTGCCCGGCGTGCCTGACACGGTGACGAATGTCGACGGCAACCCGCTGTGGCAGCAGAAGATGGCCGGCGGCAGGTGCGAGGTTATCTGCTTCGACCCCAACGAGCATGGTCTGCCCGCCGATTTGCCGGTGCGCCGCCTGCGCACGGTTGTTGAGGCGTGGGCCTTCCGCACCGCCGAGATCTCGCATATCGACGGTATTGAGCAGATCTTCCCGTTCGAGAACCACGGTCAGGAAATCGGCGTCTCGCTCGCCCACCCGCACGGCCAGGTCTACTGCTACCCGTTCATCGCGCCGAAGCTGGAAACCGAACTGCAACACACCGAGGCATACCACGAACGTACCGGCGGCAACCTGCTGCGCGACCTCATGAACGCCGAAATCGAGGCGGGGGAGCGGATTGTCATGCGCAACCACAGCTGGGTCGCCTACGTGCCGGCGGCGGCGCGCTGGCCGTTGGAAGTGCATGTCGCCCCCCTGCGCGACGTGCTCACCATCGACGAGCTTGACGACCAGGAGCGGTGGGATTTGGCACAGATGTACTCCACGTTGCTCAAGCGTGGCAACGCCTTCTTCGACAAGGGCGACGGCAAGGGCATGGATCTGCCGTACATCGCCGCGTGGCATCAGGCGCCGATTCATGACGCCCGCCGTGCGAACTACCGACTCAACCTCCAGTTCTTCTCCTTCCGCAGGGCGGCGAACAAGATCAAGTATCTGGCAGGTTCCGAATCAGGTATGGCCGCATGGGTGTCCGACACGACGCCGGAACTCATCGCCAAGCGGTTCCATGAGCTCGGGCCGATTGACATCGACGACTGAACGCGTACCGGCTGGCCGTGCGGCGTTTGACCAGGCATTGGCGTGCAGAACGTAGGCGGGCCCGGGCCGGCAGCAGGCGGGCAGCACAGCGGCACATCAGCGCAACATCATTCGAAAGGAATAATCATGACAACACCAGACCAGCAGCATGCAACGCAGGATGCAGCCGGAAGCATCCTGTTCATCGACGCGATGGGCGACGCGGAAGGCGCCGCCGCAGCACGAGAGCTGTTCGAACAGGCATACGGTGAGGCGCCGGCAGGTGTGTGGGCGGCTCCGGGGCGTGTGAACCTCATCGGTGAGCACACCGATTACAACGCGGGTCTGTGCCTGCCGATCGCGCTGCCGCACCGCACGTATATCGCGCTGAAACCGCGCGAAGACACGAGTGTGCGTGTGGTTTCCGATGTTAGCCCCGACAAGGTCGCACAAGCCGATCTGGACGGTCTCACAGCCGGAGGCGTCGACGGGTGGGCGGCCTACCCGGTCGGCGTCGCATGGGCGCTGCGTGAAGCCGGATTCGGGCAAGTCAAGGGCTTCGACGCGGCCTTCGCCTCATGCGTGCCGCTCGGCTCCGGGCTGAGCTCCTCCGCCGCGATGACCTGCTCGACCGCCCTCGCCCTGGACGACGTGTACGGGCTCGGCTTCGGCTCCAGCGATGCGGGGCGCATCACCCTGATCAACGCGGCCATCGCCGCGGAAAACGATATGGCGGGCGCCTCCACGGGCGGGCTTGACCAGAACGCCTCCATGCGATGCACGCCGGGGCACGCCCTGCTCCTGGACTGCCGGCCGGGCCTGAGCGCCCTCGAAAGCGTGTCCCAGCAGGCATTCGACCTCGACAAGTACGGGCTCGAACTGCTGGTCGTGGACACGCGGGCCCCGCATCAGCTCAACGACGGGCAATACGCCCAGCGCCGCGCCACCTGCGAACAGGCGGCTGCCGGGCTCGGGGTGGAGAACCTGCGGGTGATTGCCGACCAGGTCAACGCCGCCGACGACCCCGAGGCCGCGCTTGCGGACGTTCTCGGCAAGCTCGATGATGACGTGGTGCGCCGGCGTGTACGTCACGTAATCACCGAAATCGGCCGTGTCGGACAGTTCGTCGATGCGTTTGCAGCCGGGGATATCAAGCGTGCTGGCAAACTGTTCAATGCCTCCCACGATTCCCTGCGCGACGACTACCAAGTTACGGTGCCGGAACTCGATGTCGCCGTGGACACCGCGCGGGCCAACGGCGCGTACGGCGCCCGCATGACCGGCGGCGGCTTCGGCGGCTCCATCATCGCGCTGGTGGACAAGGGGCGCAGCCGTGAAGTCGCGCAAAAGATTGCCGACGCGTTCGCAGTGCATGGATTCCACCATCCTCGGGCGCTCGCCGCGGTCGCATCCGCTTCGGCGCACCGCGTCGACTGATACAGATCGACTGACACGGGGGAACGCCAGCAAGGCCGAGATGCCCGGAACGGACCGTCGGCAACAATGCCGAGTTCGTTTCGGGCGTCTTTCGTTTCGAATGTTTTTCGTTTCGGGTGTTTGTTGTTTCGTTGTCTGTTGTTTTGTGTGTCCCCGCTTCAGGTGTCGTTGACTTGACGTCCGTCATTCTCACAGCGAGTCGGTGCCCTCAGCCCTAGGCAAATCGTCCCGAAACGGACATTCCCGGCCCGATGACGTGTGCATTCCCTATACTTGAATCCATCTGGATACCATCGCACCGATTTTCCAAGGGAGATCCATGAACAAGGCAATCATCACCGTCGTAGGCCAGGACACCGTCGGCATTATCGCCCGCGTCTGCACGTACCTTTCCGGTCACCATGTCAACGTCCTCGACATCTCGCAGACCATCATCGACGGGTTCTTCAACATGATGATGATCGTCGATTACAGCAACGCCGACAACGAATTCGGCACCATGGTCAACGACCTCGACAAGCTCGGCGAGGAGATCGGCGTGCGCATCCGCTGCCAGCGCGAAGAGATCTTCACCAAGATGCATCGCGTCTGAGTCCAGTTATCACGCGGATCGCCGCGCAAGAACGCAACCGAACGAATCGAAAAGGACAGACACGACCATGCTGAATATCATGGAGGTCCACGAGACCAACAAGATGATCGAGCAGGAGAAGCTCGACGTGCGCACCATCACCATGGGCATCAGCCTGCTTGACTGCGCGGCCGACACCGTGGACGAGGTGTGCGACAACATCTACCGCAAGATCACCACGTACGCCAAGGACCTGGTTTCCACAGGCGAGGCCATTGAGCGCGATTACGGCATTCCGATTGTCAACAAGCGCATCACCGTCACGCCGATTTCTCTGGTCGGAGCCAGTGCTTGCAAGAGCTCCGAGGATTTCGTGCGCATCGCCCATGCGCTTGACAAAGCCGCGAAAACCGTCGGTGTTGACTTGATTGGCGGCTACTCCGCACTTGTTTCCAAATCCATGACGCCCGCCGAGGAGATGCTCATCCGCTCCCTGCCGCAGGCGCTGAGCGAAACCGACATCGTGTGCTCGTCGGTGAACGTCGGCTCCACCAAGACCGGCATTGATATGAACGCGGTTTACCTGCTCGGCCAGATCGTCAAGGACGTTGCCTACGCCACCCGCGAGACCGACAGTGACGGCTGCACCAAGCTTGTGGTGTTCTGCAACGCGCCGGATGACAACCCGTTCATGGCGGGCGGCTTCCATGGTGTCACCGAAGGCGACGCGGTCATCAATGTCGGCGTTTCGGGCCCGGGTGTGGTCTCCCGCGCGCTTGACGAGGCCAAGGGTAAGGATTTCGAATTCCTGTGCGAGACCATCAAGCGCACCGCGTTCAAGATCACGCGTGTCGGCCAGCTGGTCGCCCAGGAGGCGTCGCGCCGGCTCGGCATCCCGTTCGGCATCATCGATTTGTCGCTTGCTCCGACCGCCGCTGCCGGTGACTCTGTCGGCGAAGTGCTTGAGAAATGCGGGCTTGAGCAGGTCGGCGCGCCCGGCACCACCGCAGCGCTGGCCATGCTTAACGACCAGGTTAAGAAGGGCGGCATCATGGCGTCCTCGTACGTCGGCGGCCTGTCTGGCGCGTTCATCCCGGTTTCTGAAGACAAGAACATGATCGATGCGGCTGCTTCCGGTTGCTTGCGCATCGAAAAGCTCGAGGCGATGACGTGCGTGTGCTCGGTCGGTCTTGACATGATTGCGATTCCGGGCGATACCACGCCGTCCACTATCTCCGGCATGATCGCCGACGAGGCGGCTATCGGTATGGTCAACCAGAAGACGACCGCCATGCGTGTGATTCCGGTGATCGGCAAGGGTGTCGGCGAATCCGCGGAATTCGGCGGGCTCATGGGTTATGCGCCGATTATGCCGGTCAACACCGCCAGCTGCGAGGCTTTCGTGTCGCGCGGTGGGCGAATCCCGGCGCCGATCCACAGCTTCAAGAACTGAGTCGGAACAAGGTTCCATCCAGCGATATCTGGTGTGTCCGCAACGGGCCGCGCCACCGGTTCCATTCCGGTGCGCGGCCCGTTCGTGATACGGGCTGATGATGAAAAGCGGGGGTTGTAAGCCAATGCGTGTGTCCGGTGGTGGGACGTGTGGGAGCCGGGAGTGATTGTTCCGGTCTTCGTGCGTGTCGTGTGTGCCGGGGCATGCGTGGCTGAACAGATATCGACGGAAAGCGGCAGCTCCGGGCCGTGTCCCGTGGTTTGCGCGTGTCGTGGAATCACAACTTGGCATTACGGCTACCGACAGGGTGGGAGGCCTTCCGTCCGGTGCGTGATGTGTGCCGGGTCGTGCGCGGCGAGGCATATTTGAGCCGTCCGCATGCTATGAGCCGCTACGGGGCGCTGGCTTCGGACACACACCCCACCCGGCCTAGAACGTGGCTGCATGAGGATTCGAAACCGCGACACGCCTGACAGCACAACCCCTCGCACCCGATCACGGACACACATTCTGGACTATACCCACAGATTTCAGGCGGGTTGCGATTGCTGGTGCGCTTTCACCTTCTGCCGATGCTGAGAGGTGGGTCGGCGTCGGCAGAAGGTGAAGAGTGCGTGGATTTCGTTGCGCGAATACGGAACAAGTCGTGTCGATATGCGGTTCGTCGGCCCCAACGGCAATCGCTTGAAATCCGGTGCGGGAAATCTGTCGTGAACCGGCCTTAGGTGAATAATCTCCCGCTTCCTTGCGGGAGATTACTGCGAATATGTCATTCTGCTGTTGTTCTCCCGCGAACCGCTTCTGGGTTGATTTTTAAGAATCGCGGAATTTCAACGTTTCTGATGGGAGATTATCCGTTGAGAGGGCGGATTCCCATAAACTCCCGCGGGTTGCGCGGGAGCATAGCCATGGATTGCGGAATCCGCGATTTCTCCCGGGAGAACAGCCGGGGATTTCGCAACCCGTTGGCTTCTCCCGGGAAAAAGCAACCGGCATGCCGATTTCGGCTCGGACTCCCATCGGTGCCCAAGCAGGGGAAGTCTCCTGGTGCAGACGACACCACTGTGAAGCGTTAACGCGGTGGATGTACTGGATCGGGACGATTGATGAAGCTCATACAATCACGCGCGGGTGTGTGTTTTCTGCTTCGGCCCTCGATACAATCGGCCCTCAGCGGCGCTACGAAATGGCCCACTGGACCATTTCGCTTACGCGCCGCCCTTGAATTTGAGTTGGCGCCAGGCTTCGTAGATGGCGATGGACGCGCAGTTGGTCAGGTTCAGGCTTCGCAGGCTCGGGCGCATCGGCAGTCGCACCTGCTCGGCGACATGCGGGCCGAACATGATATCCGTCGGATCGGGAATATTGCCTGGCTCAGGGCCGAACAGCAGAATATCCGTCGGCCGGTACTCGACCTCCGTGTACAGCTTCGTCGCATGCGCAGTGAACGCGATGATCCTGGAATCCGGCATCGATTCAACCAGATTGTCGAAATCCGGATGCAGCACCACATGCGCCATGTCATGGTAATCCAATCCAGCGCGGCGCAACTTCGTATCATGCAGGTTGAATCCAAGCGGCTCGACCAGATGCAGAATCGTCCCCGTCACCGCGCACAGGCGAATCGCCGACCCCGTATTGCCGGGGATACGCGGCGAGTAGTAGCACAGGTGCGGCGTGCTCGTCTCGGCTTTCGCCGCATCCTCGGCACTCATCATCGCATCCGTCACACTGATTGGATTGCCGTGCGCGTCGGTGACGAGCTCATCCGGCCCATAATTCGACTTGCGATACCCGTATTCGAACATCGACTCGACCTTAGCCTCCGGATTCGCCGACGAACCGGCGTCCTGAGACTGCTGCGGATTGGCTTCATGTGTCATACGCTCCAACCTAACCCGTTCAACCGACAGCCGCGCGGCACGTCATACACGCCCCGGTCGAATGCTAAGATACGGCACACGATGAACACCAACCGACCTGACACCCCGCATACGCCAGACGCGCCATTCGTCCGCGCGAAGCCTGCCGCCACAGACCACGTGCCCCAAATCCGACACACGCCTGAAATCCAGCGCGTGCTCACCTTGTGGTGGCACGCGAACGCCCGCGACCTGCCGTGGCGATTCGGCCGCACCACACCGTGGGGCGTCCTCGTCAGTGAAGTCATGAGCCAGCAGACCCAGATGAGCCGGGTCGTGCCCTACTGGACCGCGTGGATGCGCCATTGGCCGGACCCGGAAGCACTTGCCGCGGCATCCACGGCAGAGGTCATCACCGCATGGGGGCGCCTCGGCTACCCGCGTCGCGCTTTGCGTTTGCAGGAGTGCGCCCGCGAAGTCGCCACGCGATACGGCAACCGGCTTCCTCACAGTTACGACGAGCTGGTCGCGCTGCCCGGAATCGGCGATTACACGGCGAGTGCGGTCATGAGTTTCGCGTTCGGAGAGCGTATTGCCGTCATCGATACGAATATTCGGCGTGTTCTGTCGCGCCTGTTCGTCGGCGAGGAATCGTTGGGCGGGTCCACGACGGCGAAGGATCGGGATCTGGCTTCGCGCGTGCTTCCCGAAGGTCAGGCAGCCAGCGTCGTGTGGAACGAGGCGGTGATGGAGCTCGGCGCACTGGTGTGCACGGCGAAATCTCCGGCTTGTGAGACTTGCCCGGTTGCGTCGGTTTGCGCGTTTCTTGCGGCGGGCCGTCCGAGACTGGGACAGCGCCGGACTCGTCCCCGTCAGCGGTTCGCGGGTACGAATCGACAGGTGCGCGGCATTGTGTTGGCTGCGTTGCGCGCGCTGCCTGCGGATGCCCCGGTATTGTCGCGCGCGCGGGTGGCGTTGTTGTGGCCCGACCAGACGCAGCTTGATGCGTGTGTCGCCTCGCTTGACGAGGACGGATTGATTGAAATCATTGGTGATGAAGGGATTCGTCTGCCCGCCGGGAGCGTCCGGAATGCTGATACCGACGCGGACTCGGGTGCCGTTGCCGATGACAGTGCTGGTGCCGCTGGCAGCGCCGATGCCAGTGCGATCATCGAAACGCACGCCAACACTTCGCAATCTGACGCTACTTCGCAATCCGACGTAGCGTCAGCGTGACACGTCACCACCGGCATGACTACACTGGAACATATGTCATCGAGCAGCCAGCGCACTTCCAACAACCCGCGGAATCGCCGTCCCCGCCGAAAATTGTCCAAACGGCAGCGGCAGATCTACCGCAGGCGTCGCATTGTCGCGTTGATTGCGTTGATTGTCGTTCTTGCATTGATTGCGTTTTGCGTGTACAGCCTCGGCCGGGGGATGATGGCGATTGATGCGTCGATCCGCCATGACGACCAGATGGCGCTGACTCGTTCGACGGTGCCGACGCCGATGCAGCAGAGCAAAGTCAAGGATTGTACGGCGTCCGATATCGATTTGTCGTTGCAGTCGGATTCCCAGACGGTTGCTGTCGGTGGTTCCATGAAATTCACAGCGACCATCAAGTATGTGCCGAAGGGCAAGAGCAGCTGCCTGATCGATGCCGCGGACGATTCGCGGGTACTGACCATCAAGTCGGGAAGCGACACCGTGTGGCGGTCTGACGTATGCGATGTGGATTCGCGTCAGCTGCTTCTGGCGGTAGGGGATACTGACACGCAGACGATGACGTGGAACACGAATCGTACCGGGGACTCGTGCGCCGAGGATTCGGCGCTGCCGAAAGTGGAGGCCGGGACGTACACCGCGCAGCTATCGATGAAGGACCATCCGAAGATTGTGAGCAATAAGGTGACGATTACCGTCGGGTAGCTGGTTTGGGTATGCCGCGTTGGCTGGCTGCGTTGACGGTGGCGTTGGGCAGTCGGAAAGATTATTCGCTTGGGGGGCGTGTAATCGGCGGCTTGCGAATCAGATCGATGATGTATGCGCCCGCATGCGCAGTGTCGCGTATGCGCAGTGAGGCTGATCGGTCGGGGAGTGGTCAGGCGCGTCGTCGGGGCGCTTGGCGCACGATTTGCCGGATTGTGTATGTTCCGGCATGTGTGTCCGGTGATTTGGCGGCGCGAGTGGGCTTGTTGGAAGCTGATCTGTCATGTTGTGTATGTCGCGGCATGCGTGTGAGGTGGTTTGGCAGTGTATGTGGACTTGTATGGGGTTGATCTGCCGTGTTGTGTATGTCGCGGCATGCGCGCCAGATGGTTTGCGGGGTTGATTTGGCCGGCCGGACCGCAATCTGTCGAGTTTCGTATGTGCGGGTATGCGCGAAGAGTGATGGTGCCCCATAGCTGGCTTGTCAAGGCAAGTCATCCTGTGAGGATTCGTTCACATGATTGCTGATGGCTGGGCTGGATCTTCGGAATGGGGGTTTGACCGTATCGGTGGCCATCGTGTGAGGATGTGGCTCACATTCTGGCGGTCGGTCTGGCGGTCGGTGTGGCGGACAGACCGCCCATCGCTCTCACCCCCACCATCCCTGTCCACCTCCCACAAGCGTGTCGCATTTGCGGCGCGCGCAATCATCGGCTAAACTATTGACTTTGCGTAAAGTGTGTCATATTGCGGGCATGCTGACAGTCAAGAAGCGCCCGCGAACAGCATATAGTGGCCGTCCGCCCGCGTTTCCGGGGAACAAACGACAAAGCGAGCGATAAGGAACGTCCATTGGCTGCTGAACAAGCTACGACGAACACCACCAAAGTCATCGCACGTGCCGACGAGCATGACATCAAACTGTACAAGGCGTCGGATCGCGTGAATTTCGGCTCCATCCGTGAGCCCATCGATGTGCCCTACCTGCTGGGCGTGCAGACCGACAGCTTCGATTGGCTGATCGGCAACGAGCGCTGGAAGAAGCGCGTCGAGGAAGACGAAAAGAACGGCACCAACACCGTGCCGCACGTTTCCGGTCTTGACGAGGTCTTCCAGGAGATTTCTCCGATCGAGAACTTCACTCAGACCATGAGCCTGACCTTCTCCGACCCGTACTTCGAGGAGCCGCGTCACACGGTCCAGGAGTGCAAGGAGAAGGATTACACCTATTCCGCGCCGCTGTATGTGAACGCTGAGTTCGAAAACGGCGACACCGGCGAGATTAAGAGCCAGACCGTCTTCATGGGCGATTTCCCGCTGCAGACCCCGCACGGCACTTTCATCATCGGCGGCACCGAGCGCGTCATCGTTTCGCAGCTCGTGCGTTCTCCGGGTGTGTATTTCGACCGTCAGCAGGACCGCACCTCCGACAAGGAGGTCTTCGGTGCGAAGATCATCCCGAGCCGCGGCGCATGGCTCGAGTTCGAGATCGACAAGCGCGACGTCCTCGGCGTCCGCGTGGATCGCAAGCGCAAGCAGTCCGCGATCGTGTTCCTCATGGCCATTGGTATGACCAAGCAGGAGATCGCCGAGTCCTTCAAGGACTACCCGCTCGTGCTTGACGCGCTGGCGAAGGAAACCTCGATCAACACGCAGGACGAGGCCCTCGTTGACCTGTACCGCAAGATTCGTCCGGCGGACACCCCGACCCCCGAGGCCGGCAAGAACCTGCTGGATTCCTTCTACTTCAACACCAAGCGTTACGATTTGGCGCGCGTCGGCCGCTACAAGATCAACCGCAAGCTGGGCCTTGAGCGTGATTACAACGATCGCAGCCTGAGCCGCGAGGACATCATCGCCACCATCAAGTACCTGGTGACTTTGCATGCCGGCGACAAGACCTTCCCGGGCATGCGTGACGGCAAGCCGGTCGATCTGCGTGTGGACGTCGACGATATCGATCACTTCGGCAACCGTCGAATCCGCCAGGTCGGCGAGCTGATCCAGAACCAGCTGCGCACCGGCCTGAGCCGTATGGAGCGTGTCGTGCGTGAACGCATGACCACCCAGGATGCCGAGGCAATCACACCGCAGTCCCTGATCAACATTCGCCCGGTCAACGCGACCATCAAGGAGTTCTTCGGCACTTCCCAGCTGTCCCAGTTCATGGACCAGAACAACCCGCTGGCCGGCGTGACGAACAAGCGTCGTCTGTCCGCCCTCGGCCCCGGCGGCCTGTCCCGTGACCGCGCATCCATGGAAGTGCGAGACGTGCACCCGTCCCACTTCGGTCGTATGTGCCCGATCGAATCCCCTGAAGGCCCGAACATTGGCCTGATCGGCTCGCTGGCGACCTTCGGCCGCATCAACCCGTTCGGCTTCATCGAGACCCCGTACCGCAAGGTCGTCAACGGCCATGTGACCGACGAGGTCGTCTACATGACCGCCGACCGCGAGGCCGAGCACGTCATCGCGCAGGCCAATCAGGAGCTTGACGAGAACGGCAACTTTGTCTCCAAGGAAGCCCTTGTGCGTGACGCCCAGGGCGAAGCGGAAGATGTCCCGGTCGAGATGGTCGACTACATGGATGTCTCCCCGCGTCAGATGGTGTCCGTCGGCGCCTCCCTGATTCCGTTCCTCGAGCATGATGAAGGCCACCGAGCGCTGATGGGTACCAACATGCAGCGTCAGGCCGTCCCGCTGGTCAAGTCCGAGCGCCCGCTCGTGGGCACCGGCTCCGAATGGCGTGCAGCCGTCGATTCCGGCGATGTCATCCTCGCCGAGAAGGACGGTGTGGTCACCTACGCGTCCGCCGACATCATCCGCACGATGAACGACGACGGCACGCAATCCAGCTACAAGCTCGCCAAGTTCCAGCGTTCCAACCAGACCACCTGCTACAACCAGGTCCCGCTTGTCAAGCATGGCGAGCGCGTGGAGAAAGGCACCGTCCTCGCGGATGGCCCGGCCACCGAGAAGGGCGATCTGGCACTGGGCAAGAACCTGCTCATCGCGTTCATGCCTTGGAACGGCTACAACTACGAGGACGCTGTGATCATCTCCCAGCGTCTGGTGCGCGACGACACCCTGTCCTCGATCCACATCGAAGAGTACGAGATCGACGCCCGTGAAACCAAGCTCGGTGCTGAGGAAATCACCCGCGACCTGCCGAACGTCGGCGAGGACGCGGTCGCGAACCTTGACGAGCGTGGCATCATCCGCATTGGTGCCGAGGTCGAGGCCGGCGATATCCTCGTCGGCAAGGTCACCCCGAAGGGCGAGACCGAGCTGACCCCGGAGGAGCGCCTGCTGCGTGCTATCTTCGGCGAGAAGAGCCGCGAAGTTCGTGATACCTCGCTGCGCGTGCCGCACGGCGAGACCGGTACTGTCATCGCGGTCAAGGAAATCACCCGCGAGGATGCCGAGGAGGACGGCGACGAGCTGCCCAACGGCGTCAACCAGATGATCCGCGTGTACATCGCCCAGCACCGCAAGATTACGCAGGGCGACAAGCTCTCTGGTCGCCACGGCAACAAGGGCGTCATCTCCCGGATTCTTCCGGAAGAGGATATGCCGTTCATGGCCGACGGCACCCCGATCGACATCATGCTCAACCCGCTGGGCGTGCCGAGCCGAATGAACCTGGGCCAGGTGCTCGAGCTTCACTTGGGCTGGATTGCACACGCCGGCTGGGATATCAGCATCGACCCGGATGTTGAGGCCGCTTGGAAGAAGTACGTGCCTGAAGGCGCCGAAAAGGGCGCGCCTGGCACCCCGGTCGCGACCCCGGTGTTCGACGGCGTCCGCCCTGACACCTTGAAGGGCCTGCTCAAGTGCACGCTGCCGGACAAGGACGGCAACAAGCTCGTGGGCGAGGACGGCAAGGCGCAACTGTTCGACGGCCGCACCGGCGAACCGTTCCCGAAGCCGATTTCCGTGGGCTACATGTACATGCTTAAGCTCCACCACCTCGTGGACGACAAGATTCACGCGCGTTCCACCGGCCCGTACTCGATGATCACGCAGCAGCCGCTCGGCGGCAAGGCCCAGTTCGGTGGCCAGCGCTTCGGCGAGATGGAGGTGTGGGCCCTCGAGGCTTACGGCGCCGCCTACACGCTGCACGAGATGATGACCACCAAGTCCGATGACGTCGACGGCCGCGTGCGCGCCTACGGAGCCATCGTGAAGGGCGAGAACCTGCCGCCGGCAGGCATCCCGGAGTCCTTCAAGGTGCTTTTGAAGGAAATGCAGTCGCTCGCCCTGAACGTCGAGGTGCTCAACGCCGACGGCCAGGCGATTGACATGCGCGAGGAAGACGACGACCCGGCTTCCAACTCCAACGATCTCGGCTTCAACATCGGTGCCCGCCCGGACGCCTCCGCCAAGGAGGATCAGGCCGCGGAAGAGCCCGAATACAAGTGACGACACAGCTGTCCGTGCCCCGCCTGAAGCGGGCCGGGCGCGGACAGCTCCCGCAAACGTGATGGAAACAATTTCAAAGACAGGAATCAAGAGTGCTGGACGTCAACGCATTTGACAAGCTTCGCATTGGCATGGCCACCGCCGACGACATCCGCGGCTGGAGCCATGGCGAGGTCAAGAAGCCTGAAACCATCAATTACCGTACCCTCAAGCCTGAGAAGGACGGTCTGTTCGGCGAGCAGATCTTCGGCCCGACCCGTGACTGGGAGTGCGCGTGCGGCAAGTACAAGCGCGTGCGCTTCAAGGGCATCGTGTGCGAACGCTGCGGTGTGGAAGTCACCCGCTCCCGTGTGCGCCGCGAACGCATGGGCCACATCGAGCTGGCCGCCCCGGTCACCCACATCTGGTATTTCAAGGGCGTTCCGAGCCGTCTGGGCTACCTGCTTGACATCGCTCCGAAGGATCTCGAGAAGGTCATCTACTTCGCGGCCTACATGGTCACCGAGGTGAACGAGGAGCAGCGTCATCAGGATCTGCCTGACCTCCAGGAAGAATTCGACAACGAGATCGCGAACCTCGAGCGTCGCCGCAACAGCGACATCGAGGCGCGCGCCAAGAAGGTCGAAGAGGATCTGCGCGCCCTCGAAGAGGCCGGCGAGGCCAAGGGCAGCGCACGCGCCAAGCTGCGTAGCGGCGCCGAACGCGATATGGCGGCTATCCGCCAGCGTTACGACGACCAGATCCAGCGTCTGACCGCCGTGTTCGACCGTTTCAAGAGCCTCAAGCCCGGCGATATGGAAGGCGACGTCGACCTGTGGCGTGAAATGAAGGATCGCTACGGCGATTACTTCGACGGCTGCATGGGCGCCGAAGCCATCAAGAAGCGCCTGCAGGACTTCGATCTGAAGGCTGCGGCGGAAGAGCTGCGCGAGGAGATCGACAAGGGCACCGGCCAGCGCAAGGCCCGTGCGCTCAAGCGTCTCAAGGTCGTCAACGCGTTCCTGACCACCGACAACAAGCCGGAGGCCATGGTGCTTGACGTGATTCCGGTCATCCCGCCGGATCTGCGCCCGATGGTCCAGCTGGACGGCGGCCGCTTCGCGACCTCCGACCTCAACGACCTGTATCGTCGCGTCATCAACCGCAACAACCGTCTCAAGCGCCTCATCGAGCTCGGCGCCCCTGAAATCATGCTCAACAACGAGAAGCGCATGCTCCAGGAAGCCGTCGACTCCCTGTTCGACAACGGCCGTCGCGGCCGTCCGGTCACCGGCGCTTCGAACCGCCCGCTCAAGTCCCTGGCTGACATGCTCAAGGGCAAGCAGGGCCGCTTCCGTCAGAACCTGCTCGGTAAGCGCGTGGATTATTCTGGCCGTTCCGTGATCGTCGTCGGCCCGAGCCTGCGCATGCACCAGTGCGGTCTGCCGAAGCCGATGGCGCTTGAGCTGTTCAAGCCGTTCGTCATCAAGCGTCTTGTGGACCTCAACTACGCGCAGAACATGAAGAGCGCGAAGCATCTGGTCGATCGCGGCGACCCGGCTGTGTGGGGCGTGCTCGAGGAAGTCATCTCCGAGCATCCGGTGCTCCTCAACCGTGCACCTACGCTGCACCGTCTGGGCATTCAGGCCTTCGAGCCGATTCTGGTCGAAGGCAAGGCCATCCACCTGCCGCCGCTCGCTTGCGCCGCATTCAACGCGGACTTCGATGGCGACCAGATGGCAATCCACCTTCCGCTCAGCGCCGAGGCGCAGGCTGAAGCCCGTACGCTCATGATGGCGTCCGACAACATCTTGAAGCCGGCAGACGGCCACACCGTTACCATGCCGAGCCAGGATATGATCCTCGGTCTGTACTACCTGACCACAGTGGTCGAGGGAGCCAAGGGGCAGGGCCGCGTGTTCGGCTCGCTGGACGAAGTCATCATGGCTCTGGACAAGCACGACATCGACATGCAGGCCAAGGTGCTGATTCGCATGCCGAAGGACTTCGTGCTGCCGACCGGTTGGGAGCCGGGCGAGCTCAAGGTCACCGACCCGGAGCCGGGCAGCCCGGATGTCGTCAAGGAGGAGCGCTTCTCCGACGGCACCTACCTGTTCGCCACCTCCTACGGACGTGTCCTGTTCAACGGCACCCTGCCGGTGGACTACCCGTTCATCAACGAGCAGGTCCCCAAGGGCCGTCTCGCCAAGATCGTCGATGACATCGCGACGCGCTACTCCACGCAGCAGGTCGCCGCATCCCTTGACGCGCTCAAGGATCTCGGCTTCACCCGCGCACCGTGGTCCGGCGTGACCATGGCGTTCTCCGACATCGTCGAGCCGCCGGATCGCGAGCCGATCATCAAGGATTACGAAGGCCAGGCCGCCAAGGTCAACTCCCAGTTCGACCTCGGTCTGTTGACCGACGAGGAGCGCCGCCAGGAGCTCATCAACCTGTGGACCGAATGCACCGACAAGGTCGCCGAAGCCATGCGCGACAACTTCCATGATGACAACAACGTGAACATCATGGTCCAGTCCGGTGCACGAGGCAACTGGATGCAGATCCGCCAGATCGCAGGTATGCGAGGCCTCGTGGCTAACCCGAAGGGCGAGATCATCCCGCGTCCTGTCAAGTCCAACTACCGCGAAGGCCTGTCCGTGCTCGAGTACTTCATCTCGCAGCACGGCGCGCGTAAGGGTCTGGCCGATACCGCACTGCGTACCGCAGAATCCGGTTACCTGACCCGTCGTCTGGTCGACGTCGCGCAGGAAGTCATCGTGCGTGAAGAGGATTGCGGCACCAAGCACGGCCTCGTCATGAAGGTCGCCGAGCGTGATGAGAACGGCAATCTCGTGCTCGTCAAGGCTGCCGACGGTGGTCCGTACTCGCGTCTGCTCGCTGAGGATGTACTCGACCCGAAGACCGGCGAAGTGCTCTACAAGCGTGACGAAGCGATGTCCATGGACGTGCTGCGCGACATGGTCGCCCACGGCGTGGAGGAAGTCAAGGCGCGTTCCGTGCTTACCTGCGAATCCAAGCGCGGCGTGTGCGCGAAGTGCTACGGCTGGTCGCTGGCCACCAACACGCTGGTTGATGTCGGCGAGGCCGTCGGTATCGTCGCGGCCCAGTCCATCGGCGAGCCTGGTACTCAGCTGACGCTGCGTTCCTTCCACTCCGGTGGCGTCGCTTCGGCGTCCGATATTACGCAGGGTCTTCCGCGTGTCACCGAGTTGTTCGAAGCTCGTAGACCTAAGGGCGAGGCGCCGATTACGGATTTCGCCGGTACCGTCAAGGTGCAGGACACCGATCGTGGCCGTCAAGTTACGCTGTCTCCGGACGGCGAAGGCATCGAGCCGATCGTCTACCCGGTCTCGCGTCGTGCTCCGCTGCTGGTCAAGGATGGCGACCATGTCGCCGCCGGCACCCAGCTGTGCGAAGGTTCCGTCGATCCGAAGAAGATCCTGCGCATCCTTGGACCGCGTGCCGCTCAGGTCAACATCGTCGAGGAAGTGCACAACGTGTACCGCTCCCAGGGCGTGGATATCCACGACAAGCACATCGAGGTCATCGTGCACCAGATGTTGCATCGCGTGACCGTGCTCGACGCGGGCGACACCGCGCTGCTGCCGGGCGAGCTCGTCGATCGCCAGAAGTTCCAGGAGATCAACAAGCAGACCATCAAGAACGGTGGCAAGCCGGCCGCCGGTCGTCCGGAGCTCATGGGTATTACCAAGGCTTCGCTCGCCACCGATTCCTGGCTGTCCGCGGCATCCTTCCAGGAGACCACGCGCGTGCTCACTGAGGCCGCCCTGAACGAGAAGGAAGACGATCTCAAGGGCCTCAAGGAGAACGTGATCATCGGCAAGCTGATCCCGGCCGGCACTGGTCTGGCGCGTTACCGCAACGCGACGGTCGAGCCGGACAAGGCGATCCGCGACACCATCTACCCGAACTTCGGGCTGGGTGGCGACACCGACGCTCCGCTCGACTTCGGCGACGAGAACGGCGACATCGACCTGTCGAACATTGATTTCGGCGACATGAAGCTCGGCGGCGATTTCAACCCTGACGACTTCAATGCCGGCGATTTCAATCCTGACGACTTCCTGGACGACCAGGGCGGTCAGGAGGATATTGACAACGCCGGTGATGATGCGTCTGGTGACGGTACTGACGAAGCTGGTACTAATGGCGCCGACGCTGATGGTGCCGATGGTGACGGGCAGCAGGCCTGATAGACCTGTGATCCGCAGGGCGCGCTGAGAGCGCTCAGTATTTTCGAGTCGGGCCGGGCGACTGTGTAAACGCAGTCGCCCGGCCCGATTCGTGTATGTCGGGTGTGTGCGACTGACGCGTCGCATGGCTGGCGGGTGCCGTCGGGGTTGAGGGTTGATTGGCTGGCTATCTGGCTGTCGTGCGACTGACGTGTCGCGCAGCAGGGTTGTTCACACCGGAATGGACGGTATCATCAATGGTTCTGGACAGTTGTGGCAATGATCGTGAACGCAGCAGTCAGCAATATTCGCGACGCCAGGCTTCTGCGTACCGCGTTCGCCGATAGCGAGCGAGGCGACACGCCGAGAACGCGGAACATTCGGGAATACTTGGGATTGCTTGGGTAATGATTGAGCGTCTGACGTATGTCACCACAATGTTACTTTCGCCACACTAGGGGCGAAAATGTAGTTACACGTTTGACGTGGTTGCAAACAAGTTCTATAAATAGGGCTGATCATTGGGGGAATAAAAATGCATTGAAGCTGTACCGGCTTGAAGAAGTCGGCGCGTTGCTGATATGTATCCCCAGTCCCAACGGAATGTTTGCGTAACCATTTGATCGCGATTAATCGATTGCCGGACAATCCCAGGGGGTGAGAGCATGGAGCACGCACGTCATACCGCTTGCAGCGAATCGTCCGCGAGCCGCAGACCGGCAACAGACCGGCGGGACGTTGACCGGTTGCCGTTTGTCGGCATTTCGTCAAGTAATATCATGATTCGCCGCGCTGGACGTCGCTTGCGCCGGATTTAACGTCTTGCCGGACGACGGTTGCAGCAGATGTTCCACTTCGAATCATCGGCGTGTCGCACACATATGATGGATTTCATAGGAGGTACATCTATGCGAAGCAACACGACGTTCGGCGGGCGTAGCGAAAGCGGGCAGCCCTGCGATGATTTGGTGCGGGCGTTGCTCGCCGGCACGCTGACGAACGGCTCCGGGGACCATACCCGGACGCTGGTGGTTTTGGGGGCGCCTTGCAGCGGCAAAACGCAGTTCGCCTATCGTGCGCTGCTTGAAGGCATTCGCACGTTTGGGGACACGCGCGCGGTGATGACCGTATCCGGTCGCGTTGCGGCGGATGCTTTGGGTAACGAGGCCATTCGTGCGCTCGGGGCGGTTTCTCAGGCCCGTCCGGTGACAACCATGTCGGCGCTCGCGTTCAGGGCAATTACGGCAGTGCGGTCGGCCGAGGGCAAGGCGTTGCCGCGTCTGCTCAACGGCGCTGAACAAGATGCGCTGCTGCGTTTGGTGGTTGCCGAGCATATTCAGCATGCCCGTAGTGGAGACGAATGCCCCACATGCGCGCTGTTGCGCGAGTATTTCGCCCAGGATTCCTGGGCGGATATGGTCTGCGATGCAGTACCGCAGCAAGGTGCGCGCGCAGGCGCAAACCCGAGCGGGGTTTCCGGGCGTGGTGCGGCATCGGAATCCACATCGCTGGCGATGTTCACCAAAGGTATCAGTGACGCGTTCATCATCCAGTTGCGCGATATCATCTCCCGCATCAATGAGCTCGGACTGCGTGAGCCAGACGAGCAGCCGCTGATTGGGCGCTTGCACACGATTGCCGGGGCAACGGGGACTTCCGGCGCGGGTATGGGGCCGCAGGCGAAACGGCTTGATGTCCAGTGGCGTCTTGCCTTCGCATTGCGGCAGGAATATGCGGCGGCGATTGAGCACAATTATCCGGGGCAATACCGGCTTGACCCGTCCATGCTGCTTGTTGAAGGGGCGCTTGCGGTGCCCTCGTTGAGCGGGGAGGATCTTCCCGAACTCATTGTGATCGACGACGCACAGGATTTGACGCTCGCAGGTCTCGCTTTTCTCGAACAAGCGACCAGTGCCGGTGCGCGGTTGCTCATTGTGGACGATCCGGACGAATCGGTGCAGGCGTTCCGCGGGTCGCATCCGGAATATGCGTTGGGGCGTCTGTTGGCGGCGGAGGGCGTATTTCATGCCGCGGTAGGCGCGCTGGACAAGCCTGAGCAGGATGGGTACCGTAATCTGGTCGTTTCACGGGTGAGCCTCGACATCGCCTCTGAAGAACAACTCGATATGCCGATTCCGGAACGTCCGTGGAAGAACGCGGTCGTGCCCGGAAGCTATCCAATCGCATCCATCAACACTGAAACGTCGGACGAAAGCATCACTGACCATACCCAGGATGGCAGCGTGGGCACCCGGCTGTATGCTTCGGCGAATGAAGAGCTCGAAGCTGTGGTCGCTGCCATCAAGGCAGAGCATCTCGATCATGGGCGTGTGTGGAATGATATGGCGGTTATCGCGCATGACAACGCGACTGTGCGGGCGTTCGGTGAGAGGCTGCGTCGTGACGGTGTGCCGGTGCGGTACTCGTCGGTGACCACGCCGTTGAAGGACGAGTCGTTCGTCCAAGGGCTCTTCGCGTTGATTGAACTCGCCCAAGTGCGTCTGCGCGGTGCATCCGCCGTCAATGATGCACGATTCGTCGGGACTGCCGACACGGGTGCCGCTGGGCGGGACAATATTTCGAGGCTGGCTGCGTTTATCCGTTCCCGTGTGCGTATGGCCATGGGCTCGCCGTTGATTACCGCTCGGCGGAAGAGCGGTAAGTCCCCAGCGCGCCTCGAACCCGTGGAGTTGGCCATGCAGTCTCTAGTCTCGCTGTCCACAGTCATGCGGCAGCAGACCGCCGGAAAGACAGGCCAAACTTCTGATACCGGTAATGCTATGGGTACCGTTCACGTTGAGGATGTTGGGAATGCCGGTGGGGTCGGTGCAGATTCTGCTACACAACCTCGGAATGAAGCCCCGTTGCGGTTCTTGGAACAGCATTGGGGTGCGCTACGAGACGCGCTGGTTCAGGCAGGTGAACAAGACGGCCAGACATCTCCAGAAGCAACGTCAAACGAGACGACCGAGCCGCCGGCGTTGACGCTGGACGCGATGTACTTGCTGCTCACTTGCCCGCAGGCAGCACACGGTGCTGGAACGCATGAGGAGGAGAACGAAGACGCGTCTGTGCAAGTGTTGGGCGCTTTGAGTTCCATATCCCGTCATGACGCGGACATTCGTGCGTTCGGCAACCTGTGGCGGATTGTGAGCGAGATTGCCTCCGGTATCACCAGGCTTGACGACACCAAGCCGGTGTATGTGTTGAGTCTGGCTTGGGAGCGTTGCCATGTCGCCACTGCCTGGCAGACGGCGGCGCTGGTCAATTCGCAGGAGGGGCGTGCCGCCAACGACCGGCTCGACGTGGCGATGCGTCTGTTCGACTACGCTTCCGGCGCGGGCGCAGGAGGCGATATCACCACCTTCTTTCGCAAGGTGCGTTCGATGCGTATCGAAGCGGATTCGTTGGCCAAAGTCGCGCCGATCGACCAAGCGGTCACGTTGACGACACCGGCGGGTTCGGGCGGCAGACACTGGCCGCTTGTATGGATTGTCGCCATGCAGCAGGATGTATGGCCGAATCTCATGCCACGCAACACGATGTTCGGCGGCGAAGACCTGGACGACCTCGTATTGCATGGCACACTGCCATCATTGGACCATGGGGCGCATCGGGACGAACGGCTCACCGCGGTGCTCCACAACGAACAGAAAGGCCTGCTGGTGGCTTTGACGCGTGCCAGCGAGCACGTGATGCTCACCGCGGTACGCTCGGACGATCTCATCCCGTCGGACTTCCTGTTGCGGTATCTTCCTGAACGCTTCGACGGTTCAGATGTCGGCGGGTCTGATGCAGGCGAGACCGCTGGCGGTGATGTTGCAGACGGCCAAGGTGCAGGCATGGCCGCCGGAGGTGAAACCGCCGTTGCACAGAGCGGAACGGATATGCCGGTTCTTGATGCGCAACTCGACGCCATGTGCACCGACGTGCGTGGTCTGGTGGCGGCGGCTCGTATCACGCTCGCCCGCAACACCGGCGATACTGAGACCGAACGGCACGCCCGTGAGGACGCGTACAAGACCCTGACCATGCTCAAGGACCACGGAGTGCTGTCGGCGGATCCACGCAATTGGTCCTTCCTCACTGCGGTGCCGACAGTGCCGGAGAGCAACGGGGAGCATACCGAGCCCGCCGCGGATGTCCAGATATCGGTACGGCAGCAGGGGGAGCAGGCTGGTCAAGGGGAACAACACAACCCCAACGAGGTGAAACTGTCCCCGTCGTCCGTTGACGGTCTGTGGGCGTGCCCGGTGTGCTGGATGATGGACAACCAGTTCGCTGGACCGCGCCCCGGTGGAGTGCAGGCAAGTATTGGCACCATCGTCCACCAGATTGCCCAGGAAGCCAGCCAGGACTGGCATCTTGACGCGCCTGACAACCAGCAGGGAGAAACAGAGGATCAACGCATTGCCGCCATCAGTGATCAGATGATGGCGCGCTATCAGGAATTGCGCGTCGATCCTGCTACGGTCAGCGACCCCGCCGACCGCTACACCCTGCTATACAAAGACGCCCAAGTGAGCACCATGCTGGGCAATATCGCCTCATACTTCGTGAAGTCCAATGACCCGGAGTATGCGATACGCCGTGGCGGCAAAGACACGGAACCAATCGAAGTCGGCAAACTTGAGTCGGCTGAATGCGAGAAAGAATTCAACGCCAAGTTCACCTTGAGCGACATCGCTGAGGCATACAACCGAGTCAAGCGTGTTACCGTACCGGCGACTGCTGCCGAAATCGGTGCCATTATGGGTGCGCTTGTCGGCGGCTGGCCCGAAGGCATGAGTGAGGATCTGACGATTCGCCCGTCAGGACGCATCGACCGCGAGGAACACCGGAGTGTCAACGGCAATCAAGTCATCAGGCTCATCGACTACAAAACTGGCAAAAAACCCGACGTCAAAGGGATTTTCAACGATCTGCAGCTGGTGTGCTACCAGCTGGGGCTTGCCTACCCATCCGAAGGAGCAAGACTCGGCGAAACGAGCCAACCGTTGGTTGCCCAAAGCGAACTGTTCCATGTCAGCGCACATGCGACTCCCGCGGAAAGCTATGCTCCGGAAACCGTGTACCAGCCCCCGCTCTTTGTCGATGGACATCTCAACGACCATGAGTTCTCCGATCGTTACTACTACCGTAATCCTGAAAAGTTCTACGATTATCCCCGCAACGGCGAACCGCCTGTGGAAGTGCGAGAAGAGTTGTGGAAAAACTTTACCGAGATCTCGGCCGGCACCCAGATTGCCTGGGCGTTGGCGATGATCGCCCGGGTGTTCTACGCGGGCGCCGCCCTACGGTCCGAACGGATTGTCGCGCATCCGCAGAAAGCCCATCTGACATATTGCGACGGGAATGGCATTTGCCCGGCGTGCGCAGGGGAAATCAACACGGTGTTCGAAACGAGGAAAGCATGAACGGAATGAAAGCCAAGGGGAACGCATTCCAGCCGAGCGACGAGCAGCGGCAAGTCGCCTATGCGCCCGAAAACGATGACGTGCTGGTCGTAGCCGGCGCAGGAAGCGGCAAAACCACGACGATGACCGCGCGCGTGAACCACCTCATCGCATGTGGGGTTCCGCCGGAGCGCATCCTCGGCCTGACCTTCACAAAAAAGGCGGCGGCCGAACTGTCTGAAAAAGTCTCAGGCGGCCTCCAGACCGGCACAAATATGCTGCTCAAGCCCACGGTTATGACCTACGATGCGTTCTTCCAGTCAATCGTCAGGCAATACGGGCTTCTAGTCGGATTCGACCAGGATACACAGCCGTTGAGCGATGCAGGCGCCATCCAACTCGCCTCCAACGTCATCGAAGCGCATCTGGACGAACTGTTCGCCGCCTCCGGGCAAGACGGCGACGACGGACAAGACGGCGAATCCAACACCGACGAACCGGATGGCACACAGCAAGGCAAGTTCCGTACGCTTGTCGGAAAACTGCTCAACCTGTCACACGCCATCGGCGGAGCCATGATCGGCGGTGACTGTGATTCAATTTCCGAAGCGGTACACCGCATCCGACATTGGGACGACGCATTCATCGAGCGGGTGCAACGCATCGTCGATGCCGATATCAAAGAGCGGAACGCTGTGATTCCGTCCCGGGACCCGCTGGGTGAAGATGAGAAAAAGCGGCGCAAAAGAGCGAAGAAAGACACCGATGAACAGTATGCCGAGAAAGTGAGGAAACAGGAAGAAGAATGGCGTCGGCAACGCGCTGATGCCGCGCTGTTCCACTGCGCGAAGATGCTCGATGCAACCAAACAGCGCAACGTCCTGCTCAATCTGGTCGAAGCCTATGAGCAGGCGAAGCGCGAAGCCGGCATGGCTGAATTCAGTGATTTCACCATCGCCGCATACCAACTGGTCAGGCGTTTCCCGTCCATCGGGCAGCAATATCGCCATCGGTACACCCATGTCTTGCTTGACGAATACCAGGACACGTCAACCACGCAGTCAGAACTGATCGCCGCACTGTTCCACCCTGACGCAGGCGGTTCAATCGCCGATGCCGGCAGGTCCGCGGTAACTGCGGTGGGCGATCCATACCAGTCCATCTATGCTTGGCGTGGCGCAAGCCCGGGCGCGCTGCGGATCTTCCAGCGTGCGTTCGATTTGGAACAGCCCGGATTCAAGCCATACCCGATGACCATCAGCCGCAGGAACCCGCGCATGGTATTGCAGATGGCGAACAATCTCACCTTGGGACTACGCCGGACGCACCGCAGGCGGAGCAGCTCGCGCATGTCCGAAGTCGATGTGCTCCCGCTGAACAACAATCCCGACAACACCGAACGCGGCACGGTCGGCGTTCAGGAGTATGCGACACTCGGGCAGGAAATCGACGCCGTCGTGCGCTTCGCCAAATTCGCCATCGCACGTCACACGAATGCCGATCCGGCGGCGGACGCCAAAGAGCGGCCGCATGTCGCAGTGCTATTCCGTAGCAAACGGCAGATGCCGTACTACGAGCAGGCATTGCGCGCCAAAGGTTTGAGCGTACAGACCGTCGGATACTCCGCGCTGCTTGAGCGTGCGGACGTACGCGATGTTCTTGCCTTGCTGCGTGTCGCCGCGGATCCCACCGACTCGCAATCGCTGATGCGTCTGCTGGCAACCCCTCGATTCCATATAGAAGCCAGGCAGCTGACCACGCTTGCCAGATGTGCCGATCAGCGAGACACCGAGCGGCGGTATCAGGCGCTTGTCCAAGCCGGTTACGCCACAGGCGAGGAAACGGCCCGGCAGCGGGCCGAAGTCGTGCGGGAACATCGAGGGCAACTGCCGCATATGGTCTACCTGTCCGATGTGGTCGCCGACACTCATGAACCCGCCGATCTTGCTGGTTGCAAGCTGGACGAGACCGCGGTGGATGCCGTAGTGCGTGCCGGCGGCATCCTGCGCGAGGTGCGGCAGGCCATGGGCTTGCCGTTGGAACATGTGGTTCGCGCCGCAATCCGCGCTTTGGACCTGGATGTCGATACCGTGCTCGCCCAAGCGTTCGCCGATTCCCGGCAGTCGGTCAATCCGACTCTTGCACATGCGCCGGTCGAATCCATCATCGAACTGGTTGGCACCTACACCCAGGAAATCGTGCAAGCCGGTCAGTCGACGCTGCGAGGCTTTATCAGCTGGATTGATTCGCTGAAAACCGTGGACGACCCGACCGCTGCCGCGCATACGGGGCCAGTCGATGTCGTGCTCATGACAATCCATCAGGCCAAGGGCTTGCAATGGGATGCCGTCGCCGTCGTCGACGTCAACGACAAGACCTTCCCCAGCAACCAGGGCGACTCTCTCAGCGTCAAACCCGCCGACGACACCAAGACCGTCAGCTCAACGAACGCAGCAGGGGAGTGGGAGCCGCCGGAATACACGGAAAAAGCCAACACATGGCTGACCTGTGCCGATATGGTGCCCGCACCGGTTCGCGCCGATGCGGATATTCTGCCGCGCTTCCCGCACGACGCCGTCCAGGGTGCTGATCCGACCGAAGCCTTCAGCGAATTCGAAGACACGCTCACCCTGGCGGACGAGGAATACGGAACAGGCCGCAATCTGCCGATTGACGGCATGGACTCCATCGACAAGAACAAGCTGTTCCTCACCCAGCGCGAAGAATACGGCCGGCGCCTGCATGAAGACGAACGGCGATTGGCATACGTCGCCGTCACCCGCGCCAAGCACGAGGTCTTCGTCACCGCAACCCAGTCGAGCACCATCGATATGTGGCCCGAAGACGGAAAAAGCAACACAAGGTCCGTCTTCTGGCAGGAAATGTACGATTCCATGAGGCATTACGCGAAGACGGAAGGACTGCAACCGGCGGCGTTGCCCTCATGGGCGGATCGGCGCGAACTCGAAGCTGACCAGGACGCAGACCCGAAGGACGGGCATCCGCATACGCTTGCATCCGTCGGCCAACCGCTGCCGGATGGTTTCTTCGTCGGTGATGGCGCGCAGGACTTCGAGGACGCGGTCGTGGGGCAGGCGTGGAGGACTCCTGTGGAGCTGATCCACAAAAAAACGAGTTTGGCGTGGCCAGCGAATTTGAGCGAGAACATCCGCAGAAAACTCGACGAATCCGCACAAGAGACGCTCGACTGGATGGCATCGGCGGAATCCGCGAAGTCTGTGAGGCCTGTTGAATCTGTGGAATCGTCGGAATCCGCGGTGTCCGGAGAATCCGGTGAATCGCGGGTATCTGCTGGTTCGTCGCAATCCACGGAATCCACGGAATCGCCGGAATCCAAGCCGAGTGACGCCTCCCAAGCGAACGGGCGAACCGAGTCATGGGGTATCAACGAAACCGACGTGCTGTCGCGCAGGACGCGCGCCCTGCTGAACGATATGGATTTGCAACCGCAGGAATACCAACTCTCCACCGCCCCCGACGATCTTGACGACCAAGTGAAGCAGACCGCCATGCGTCTGATGGCGAACAGCCGTCGTTCGGTCACTTCCCTGCAGACGCAGGCCGGCCAGACCGACAACCGCAAGTTACAACAGTATTGGCGCGGTATGATTCGGCCGATTCCGCGTATCGCATCGCCGAGCGCCGAGGCAGGAACCCTGTTCCATGCTTGGGCCGAACAGTTCATGAACGCCTACGACGACAGCGGAATCATCGAAGACACCGATGCTTCCGGCATCGACGGACAGATGAACGACGCCGCCGTTCCGCTATCCGCCGCGACCACGCGTGAGGCGATGATCAGCGATCTCAATGCTCGCGCCGAGCTGCTGTCCGCTGCAAAGGCTGAAAACCCTGAAGGTTCTGTAGACGTCGCTCAAGGCTCTGCGGACGCTGTTCGAAGCGGTGCTTCCACTGCCGGCTCTTCCCCTGCCGGCACAAGCGCGAAAGCAGGCGCCAGTGCAACTGCAGGTACCAGTGCGAAAGGCACCGCGCTCGAACGGAAGCTCGTCACTTGGGAACGCCGATTGGTCGCATCCCGGTGGGCGAAACGTCGTCCCCAAGCCGCTGAGCGCCAAATCGTCATCTCACTGCCGCAACTGGATGACATCATCGTCCACGGCAAGCTTGACGCGGTCTTCTATGGTGGCCTCGATCCGCAGGACGATACCAAGCGGTTTACGGTCGTCGACTGGAAAACCGGTAGGAAACCGCGCAAACCAAGCGATATCGATGAGAAGCTCGCCCAGCTGGACATGTATCGGCTGCTGCTTTCGCGGGTCGAGAACATCCCGTTGAACTCCATCGACGCCACCCTGTACTATCTGAGTGAGCCCCAAGAGGCTGACCGCGAGCTGCATGCGAGCGGGAAAACAGAACAGGATATCCTTGCCGAGTTGAGCTCCGGAATCCCCGAAGAATCTGACAACGACTGACCTGCGCGTGGGCGCGGGCGGCGGTCCACGGACTGGAAAACGCGTCCGTGGACGGTCATGTCAGCGGGGCCGCGACCCTCGAGCAGCATGTGTGGGCGGGCACACGTGCCGGATGCTGAGTCGAAACGAAAGTGAGGAACATCATGGGCGCGATCCGCGACCATATCCACCATGCCAAGGCATCATCCCGGAACCATACCGATGGTGCCCGCACCGAGAACCGCAACCGCGTGTCAATACAGCGCTCACCGCAGGCCGTTGTCCCGTTGCAGACGACCCGAAGCCATGCCAAACCTGCCGTATCCGCCGCGCTCATGCCCGAGACGTCATCGGATGCCGCCACCGCAGGCGGCAACGTTGTCATTTACCGGCCGCTGACGGCAACTGACCTTCCCGCAATCATCGACGAATACGACCAGACATGGGGATTCCGTCCGCTGTCGGAGCGCCGCCCGCTGTCACAGATGGTCTCGAAACGATTTGTCATGCATTACCTCGAAGGCACTACCCGAGCGGAAGTCGCTGAACTCGACGGCCAGGTCCTCGGTCTGACTTTCGCCCAAGTGGATGGTGAACGCCCGCTGTATCCGCATGCGCAGGAAACACTCGCTGGCATCGACGATCGGCTGCGCGCCGATGACACCGGTTCCGTCGCCCTGCGTGAGACCCTGTACTGGCATCGCGCGGAAAACCGTCTCGAGCGCATCAGCCAAATCGGCAAAGTCACCCAAGCGGAACTGCGGTTGTTCCTTGTCTCGCCCAAAGCCCGTGGCCATGGCGTGGGCGGAGGTCTGTGGCGACGTCTGATGGCCTACTTCCAGCGTCAAGGCGTCAAACGCTACTTCCTGCACACGGACAACAGCTGCGATGTTGGCTTCTATGACCATCAAGGCTTGGTATGCAACGCGAAACGCATCGCCGCCGACCATCCGGAAGACCATGTCGAGAAGATGTACGGTCGCATGAACGATCTGTACATCTATTCCGGCGAACCGTCCCGAACCGTACGACATCGTCGGCGCGGCGGCAATTCCGGCGCGGGGCAGCAACCGAAACGGGGTGAGTGATTGGCCACGACGCCGTCAAGCGCCGCAACGGTCGGTCAGCAAGCCGGTTCGCCGTATTTGCGGCTGTTCCGTTTGCCGGGCGCGAAAGCCTTCTGCATCTCCGGCGCCATCGCACGCCTGCCGATATCCATGATGAGCCTGGGCATCGTGCTCGCGCTCAACCACCTGTACGACAACTGGACCATCGCTGGAACCATGAGCGCGGTGTATATCCTGGCCGTTTCGGCGGTCACGCCGTTCTACGCGCGCTTGTTCGACCGGCTTGGTCAGCGGCGTGTCGGATTCCCAGTGCTCGCTTTGCAAGTGGCCAGCATGCTCGTCTTCGCGTTCGCCGCGATGGCCCGCGTGCCGATTGCCGTGCTGTTCGTCCTCGCTGTACTCATGGGACTTTGCCAATTCTCCATCGGCGCGCTCGTGCGCACACGCTGGGCATACGCGTTGCGCGGCAATCCGGACGCGTCGTTGCTGAACACCGCATACGCGCTGGAAGCTGCAGTCGACGAAATCGTGTTCATTCTCGGGCCGATTCTTGCCGCTTTCCTCGCAACCTCCGTCAGTCCGGTCTCCCAGCTGTTCGTACCGACTTTCGCGGCCGGAATCGGGGGAGCGGTGTTCTTCTCGTTACGCAACACCGCACCGCCAGTCATCGAAGTGGTGGAGGTCAAACCCGCACCCTCCGACGACGCCGACGTGCTGCGTGCAGCCAGTTGCGGGCCTGAAACCGGCTCCGACACGGCCGTCACGCTTGACAGTGGCGGTTTGCGCACCCCGCGTCGCCACAATCGTAGCGTGCTCACCTATCCGGGTATCGGACCGCTGCTCGCCGTATTCGTTGTGTTCAACATCAGCTTCAACGCCTTCGACGTGTCGATGACCGCTGACTACAAGGCGCTCGGCATCGAGAAATTCCTCGGATTGCAGCTCGCCATGTTCGCCCTCGGCTCGTGCATCGGGGCGATTATCTTCGGCACACGCAAACTCAAAGGTTCGAACTGGTCGCATATGGTGGGCTTCCTATGCCTGTTGACCTGCGGATACGTGATGTTCCGCCTGAGCATGGATCATCTGATTGTGCTCGGTGTGCTAGAAGTCCTTGCCGGACTGTGCGTGTCGCCGTTGTTCGCGACCGGCAACCTTATTGTCAAGGACATCGTGCCGGAAGGCTCACTGACCGAAGGCCTGTCGTGGGTGACCACTGCCGGAACCGTCGGCACGTCGCTCGGCTCGACCATCGCCGGCGTGGTCGTCGATCATGCAGGTCCGCATGCCGGGCTCATGATCCCGTGGATCGCCACCGCGTGCGCCATACCGATCGCGCTGCTCGGATGGCGGCTGTCGCGGCGGGGCAGCGACAAAGCCGGCAAAGCTGTCGAAGCCGTCGAAGCGTCTCTTTAGATTCATAAGAGTAAGTATCCGTAAGGGTGTATTGATGATATTCGGGCGGTCCGATGCGATTCATGGCATACGGGCCGCCCGGAATCAGGCAAGGAGCGAACATGATCAAGGTTTCCGTCGTCGGCGCCAAGGGACGCATGGGGTCGCACGTGGTCGAAGCGGTGAACGGGGCGGAGGACACGAGCCTCGCGCTTGCGCTCGATGCAGGTGACGACCTTACGCAGATTACCTCTGAAAACACTGATGTCGTCGTCGAATTCACCGTGCCGACCGTCTCGCTGGACAATGTGCTTGCTCTCGTCGCCCAAGGCGTCAACGTGGTTGTCGGCACAACCGGATGGACCGACGAGAAACTCGACCAGGTCCGTGCTGCGCTCGCGAAGGCCCCGCGCGAAAACCAGAGCGTGTTCATCGCCCCGAATTTCGCGATTTCCGCGGTGCTGGCTGACTATTTCGCGAAGGTCGCGGCGCCCTATTTCGAATCCGCTGAGGTGATCGAGCTGCATCATCCGAACAAGGTGGATGCGCCTTCCGGCACGGCGATCCACACTGCGCACGCCATCGCCGAAGCACGGAAGGATGCCGGTCTTGGCGCTATCCCGGATAATACACAGACCGACGGCGGCTCGCGCGGCCAAGTGATTGACGGCATCCACGTGCATGCGGTACGTCTTCGCGGTCTCAACGCCCACGAGGAGGTCCTGTTCGGCAACGCCGGCGAACAGCTGACGATTCGCGCCGACAGCTTCGACCGCATTTCCTTCATGCCTGGCGTCCTTCTCGCTGTACGCAAGATCGCGTCCGGCAACTACCCCGGTCTCACCGTCGGCCTGGACCACTTCCTCGACCTCTAACCCCACTTCCCGTCCCTCTACCGACGCTGCGACCGTCCTGAGCGTCGGTAGAGGGTCCTCTCTCTGGTTCTGCCGACGCTGATCGGCGTGTGAGTGTCGGTCGAGGGTTTTGCCGACGCTGAGGCAGTCCTGAGCGTCGGTAGGAGGTTGTGTCGACGTTGAGCGCCCTGTGAGCGTCGGAGAGGGTTGTGCCGACGCTGGGTGGCTTGTAGGCCTCGAGAGGGGCTTGAGGACGATGGGGTCTGCGTCCCACCCCAGAGGTACGGTTACCAAGTATGAGTGACACCACCATGCATCTTCTTGATCCGGCCCCGTTCGGGCGTATTCTGCCCGCTATGGTGACGCCGATGAAAACTGACGGTTCCATCGATTATGAAGCAGCCCAGAAGCTTGCCAAGCAGCTGGTCGCGGATGGCGCCGACGGTCTGGTGGTCAACGGCACAACCGGCGAATCGCCGGTCACCCACATGGAGGAGAAAGTCGACCTCGTCACCGCGGTCAAGGAAGCGGTTGATGTTCCGATCATCTCCGGTGCCGGCTCGAACGACACCGCGCACACCGTACGCATGGTCGAGCAGACGCAAGAGGCGGGCTGCGACGCTGTGCTCGTGGTGGCGCCGTACTATTCTCGCCCTTCACAAGAGGGCATTTTCCGTCACTATCAGGCGGTCAACGAATCGGCGGACAAGCCGATCATCATCTATGACGTCCCGGGTCGCACCGGCGTGCACATCCAGCTGGAAACGTACCGTCGTATGGCCGAGCTGGATCACGTCAAGGCGGTCAAGGACGCGACCGGCGACATCGCTGGAGCGGTGCGCAAGCGTTTGGAGACAGGTTTGACTTGGTATTCCGGCGATGATGGTCTGTTCCTGCCGTTCCTGTCCGTCGGCGCTGTCGGCATCATTTCGGTGATTGCCCATGCGGCCGCCGGTCCGATGCGCGATTTGGCCAATGCGTTCGATCAAGGCGATATCCATACGGCACAGAAGATCGCCGTCCAGCTTTCCCCGCTGGTCGAATCGCTCAATGGCACCGGATTCCAGGCGGTCATGGCCAAAGCCGCGCTCAAGGTTCGCGGCGTGCTGGATTGCACGACGATGCGTCTGCCGAATGTCGGACCGGGCGAACCCGAGTTCGAACGCGCGCGCGAAGGCATGCGCGCCGCTGGCCTCCTGTGACGGGCACTACCTCGCCCACGTATAGGCGCGGGCACTAAGTAACAGAAACCCAACGAGGAAATGGCAAAAGAACAAGAACAGAATAAGAGCAATTCCCGCAGGCGCGGCCAGCATACCGGCCGCCGCGCCCGCATGTCGTCGGCCCGCAACACCGGCCGTACGACCACGCGCCGTGGATCGCGCCCACAGGAGTTCGCCACGGCCCCCCAGCAGGACGATGTGCTGATCGCCCCGCCGAAGTACCGCAAGGGCTCGATGCGTATCGTGCCGCTTGGCGGTCTCGGCGAAATCGGCCGCAACATGAACGTGGTCGAATACAACGGCCACCTGCTGCTCATCGATTGCGGCGTGCTTTTCCCTGAGGAGGAGCAGCCGGGCGTTGACCTGATCCTGCCTGATTTCCACTACATCAAGGACCGTCTCGACAAGGTCGAGGCCCTGGTGCTCACCCACGGCCACGAAGACCATATCGGCGGCGTACCGTACCTGCTCAAGCTGCGTCCAGACATCCCGCTGATCGGTTCCAAGCTGACGCTGGCCTTCGTAGAGGCCAAGTGCAAGGAACACCACATCAACCCGACGATGATTGAGGTCAAAGGCCGTGACAAAATCAAGGCCGGCCCGTTCAACCTAGAGTTCGTGACCGTCACCCACTCGATTCCTGACGCGCTTGCCGTATGCGTGCGCACGCCCGCCGGCTCGCTTATCGACACCGGCGATATCAAGCTTGACCAGCTGCCGCTTGACCACAAGATCACTGATCTGGTTGAGTTCGGCAAGCTCGGCGAACGTGGCATCGACCTGCTGATGATGGATTCCACGAACGCGGAAGTCCCCGGATTCGTGCGCCCCGAGACCACAATCGGCCCGGCGCTTGACCGCGTGTTTGCCGAAGCGACCCGCAAGATCATCGTCGCGAGCTTCTCAAGCCACGTGCACCGCGTGCAGCAGGTCGTCGATGCCGCCCACAAGTACGGCCGCAAAGTCGTCTTCGTCGGCCGTTCGATGGTGCGCAACATGTCCATTGCCGCCGATTTGGGCTACCTGCACATCCCCGAGGGCACGGTCGTCGACCTCAAGAAGGCCAAGGACATCCAGGACGACAAGATCGTCTACATGTGCACCGGTTCGCAGGGCGAGCCGATGGCGGCGCTTGGGCGTATCGCTGACGGCAATCACCGCGATATCACCGTCAACGAGTTCGATACCGTGATTCTGGCCAGCTCGCTGATTCCGGGCAACGAGAACGGTGTGTACCGCGTGATCAACAAACTCGTCCAGCTGGGCGCCCGCGTGGTGAACAAGGACAATGCGGCTGTTCATGTGTCCGGTCACGCGAACGAGGGCGAACTGCTGTACCTGTACAACATCATCAAGCCGAAGTGCGCGATGCCGATCCACGGCGAGAACCGCCATCTGGTCGCCAACGGCCTGATCGCGGTGAAGACGGGTGTGGCCCCGGACAACGTCGTGCTCGCAGAAGATGGCGATGTCGTCGACCTGTACCACGGCAAGGCATCGGTCGTCGGTTCCGTGCCGTGCGGCTATGTGTATGTCGATGGCGATTCGGTCGGCGAACTGACCGATGAGGATCTTGAGAAGCGCCGCATCCTCGGCACCGAAGGCTTCGTGTCGAGCTTCGTGGTGGTCAATACCGACACCGCGGACGTGCTCTCCGGCCCGAAGATCTATCTGAACGCCGTGGCCGAGGACGAAAGCGAGTTCGAGAAGGTCCGCCACCAGATCGTCGAGCAGTTGCAGGACGCGATGATGCAAGGCACCCGCGACACGCACAGGCTCCAGCAGATCATGCGTCGTACGCTGGGCAGCTGGGTCGCGCGTCAGCTGCATCGCAAGCCGGTTATCGTGCCGGTGGTCGCCGATATCGCGCAGCGCGACGAGGACGATCCGCTGCGCTGAGCAAGCGGCACAGCTTCGCGGCGATTTCGCGGCGACTATAGCTGTGATTCAACGGCAAGCCATCAGTGAGCGCCGTTCCGCCATTTCCGTGGGACGGCGCTCACTCATATATCATTGGCGGGATTGCTCTGTGATTGCGCTGTTGCTGTTCCATGATTTCCCTGCGGTCGCTTTGTGCTGACCTTGTGGTTTCCGTGTGGTCATCCTGTGATATCCCTGTGGTTGCCTTATATCTGACCCGCGTCCTCATGCACTTGCCTCGCGGTTTCCCTGTATTTTCTCTGTGATTTCCAACGGTGGCCTTACGGTCGTCTTATGGTCGTCTAGCGTTTCCCCGTGATTACAGCCCCCGCCAATATCATCTGCCGACGACTTTTCCCTTGCAGCGCACCCCGTTCTGTCGAATAATGGACATTGCCCGTACCGTGGCGTAGAATCGTCACGTTATCGACAACCAGTGCGGCAAGCACGGAAGAACAACCAACATCGCGGCGAGGCGTGGCTCACATGCCGAGCCGCGATGTTTTGCGTATACACGGCACTACGGCATCAGCCATGCGAATCTGCGATACCGGCCAGCAACCACGGACAGATACACCGTGCCAACCGGCGTATTTCTGCATGCAGCCAAAGCCGTACAAGGAAGGAGCGACATGCCAGGCGCGAACCTCACCAGAGAAGAAGCACAGGAACGTAAATCCATCGTCAAGGCGCCCATCCACTATGCCGTCAGCCTAGACCTGACCCAAGGCGCAACGGATTTCGGTTCGACCACCACCATCACTTTCGGCGCGAATACCGGAGCTCGCGCGTTCCTCGACCTGATCGCCGACGACGTCACTTCGATCACCCTCAACGGCAAGGAGCTTGACCCGGCGACCGCCTACCGCGACAACCGCATCGAACTGGCCGGGCTGCTCGAGCACAACGAGGTCACCGTCACCGCCCGCTGCCAGTACTCGCGTACTGGCGAAGGCCTGCATCGCAGCGTCGACCCCTCCGACGGCAACGTATACCTGTACACCCAGTTCGAGGTGCCGGACGCCCGTCGTGTCTATGCGGTCTTCGATCAGCCTGATCTCAAGGCGATTTTTGAGTTCCATGTGCTCGCCCCGCAAAGCTGGATTGTCACGTCGAATATGCCGGTCATCTCCGCGCAAGACGTGGACCATATCACTGCTGAAGGCACGCTCGGCGACCATTCGGCGGAAAGCTCCCGCCAGTGGACGTTTGAGCCCACCCCGGTGATGAGCTCCTACCTGACCGCGATCTGTGCCGGCCCGTATGCGCAGTGGCGCACTGAATACGCGAACGAGGACGGCCGTACCATCCCGATGGCGCTCTACTGCCGTCAGGCGCTCAAGGATGCGCTCGACAAGGACGCCGATTACCTGTTTGACATCACCAAGAAGGGCTTCGCGTTCTACGCCAAGACCTGGGGTGTGCCGTACCCGTACGCCAAGTACGACCAGATCTTCGTGCCGGAATACAATGCGGGCGCGATGGAGAACATCGGCATGGTCACTATCCGCGACCAGTACGTGTTCGAATCCAAGGTGACCGACGCATATGCCGAGCGCCGCGTGGTCACCGTGCTGCACGAGCTCGCCCACATGTGGTTCGGCGATTACGTGACCATGAAGTGGTGGAACGACCTGTGGCTGAACGAATCCTTCGCCGAATTCATGTCCACGCTCGCCACCGCGGAGGCGACTGAATGGCATGACGCGTGGGCGACCTTCAGCTCCGGAGAGAAGAGCTGGGGCCAGGCGCAGGACCAGCTGCCGACCACCCACCCGATTGTCGCGCCGATCAATGACCTGAACGACACCTATGTGAACTTCGATGGCATCACCTACGCGAAGGGCGCGTCCGTGCTCAAGCAGCTCGTCGCCTATGTTGGCCGCGACAAGTTCTTCGAAGGTATCAACCACTACCTCAACAAGCACGCGTACGGCAACGCCACGCTTGCCGACCTGCTCGCCGAACTGGAGCAGACCTCCGGTCGCGACCTTAAGGCCTGGAGCAAGCAGTGGCTGGAAGCCGCGGGTATCAACACCATCAGTGTACGCGTTGATGAAAACGCCGACGGCACCATCGCCGCGCTGACCCTCGATCAGAGCGCGCCCGCCGAGCATCCCGTGCTGCGGCCTCACCGTCTGGCGGTCGGCTTCTACAACGAGAACGCCGACGGGCAGATCGTGCGCACTGACCGATTCGAACTCGACGTGACCGGCGAACATACGACCGTCGAGGAAGCAGCCGGCAAGAAGCGTCCGGCGTTCATCCTCGTCAACGACGATGACCTGACGTACACCAAGTTGCGTTTCGACGCGCAATCCCTCGAATTCGCGGCGGAAAACCTCTACCGCTTCGCTGACCCGCTTGCGCGGTCCGTGGTGTGGCTGTCCCTGTGGGATATGACCCGTGACGGCGAATTCCCAGCTGAGCGCTTCATCAACACGAGCCTCGACGCGCTGGCGACCGAACATGAGTCCACCACCTTCCGCTATGCGCTCGCCCAGGTGTCCACGACGGCCCACCACTATGTCGTCCCTGCCCGCAGCGCCGACGTGGCGAAGAACACCGCCGAGCGCCTGTGGAAGCTCGCCGGCAAGGCACAAGCCGGCTCCGATGAGCAGTTCCAGCTGGTCGGCGCCTACCTCACCTACGGCGTGGAAGGCGACGAACGGTTCCTCGCCAACGCCGAAGGCCTGCTGGACGGCAGGGTCAAGCTTGAAGGGCTCGACATCGACAACAATATGCGCTGGACGATCCTCAAGGCGCTTGCCGGTGTGAACGCCGTCGACAACGCGCGCATCGACGAGGAGCTCGCCAAGCGCGATACGACCGAGAACCGTGAATTCGCCTACGGAGCCCGCGCGAGCCGCGCGACGGCCAAGGCGAAGGCGTGGGCGTGGGACCAGGCGCTGCACAATGGCGATTTGACCAACATGCAGCTCGAAGCGGTCGCCGCAGGCTTCGCATCCACCCCGCGCGAGGACCTTGCCAAGCCGTACGCCGCCGAGTATTTCAACCAGGTTGACTGGGTGTGGAAGAACAAGACCTTCCACATGGCCGAGGCCCTGCTCGAAGGGCTATACCCGTCCTATGCGGATCCGGCGGAACTCGTCCGGCTGGGCGACCAGTGGCTCAGCGAGCATGCTGATGCGCCGCGCGCGTTGCGCCGCATCATCATCGAGAACGTCGAATCCTCCCGTCGTGTGCTCAAGGTGCGCGCCTACAACGAGGCGCTGTGACCTTCTGACACAGACACCTTGAGGGCCGGTCGGCTGCCGTTTTGGTGTCGGCCAGCCCTCAGACGTTCGATTCGATATATATATAGCATATATGCTATAGTGGTGATATGGACACCATTGACGCATTGAAGGCCCGCCGTCTTGAGGCGGGGTTGAGCCAGCAGACGGTGGCGTCGCGGATGGGCACCACGCAATCGGCATTATCCCGGGCGGAACATGGCGGCAATCCGACCCAGGGTTTCCTGCAACGGTATGACGAGGCCCTTTTCGGGCTCACGACGACATCAGACCTCAGGGCGGCATCAAGTATCACAATGAAATCCGGCAGTACCGTCGATATCACGACGCTGAAGCTGATCACCGGTGCCATCGCAAAGAAATACGGTCTTGCACAAGTGTATCTGTACGGTTCATTCGCTCGTGGGGAGGCGGATGACGATTCCGATATCGACTTGCTGTATGTTTCGCGGGAGGCAAGCCAATCCGGCATGGGCGACCTTGCGCAATTGAAGAATGAACTGGAGCGGTCGTTTGGTAGGGAAGTCTCGCTGACCTCGCTTGCCTCATTGCGTCGGCACGCGCAGCGCAGCCGCGCAAGCAGACGGTTCTACGAGCATATTCAGCGCGATATGGTTCGGGTGGTGTGATGCAACGACGATATGCCGACCAGCGATTCAGGGATGACACGAATCTCATCCGTCTCGCCGAGCATCTGGCCCGCGCAAGCCGTGATGCCAATGCGGTTGCTTCGGCTCAGGAGCTGGAAGCGGATTATATGAGATTCAATTCGGTCGCTATGGATATGGTCCAGGCCCAGGAGGCTGTGCGCAAGCTGTCCGACGGGTTTCTCGAGGAGGTCCCGCAGCTGCCGTGGCATGAACTTCGGGGATTGCGCAATGCCATCGTCCATGAATACGACGAGATCGACCCTGACGCCCTGTACGTCACCGCCACAGTGGATGTTCCCCGGCTGCTTGCCCAGTTGCAGCCGTATCTTGACGCCATCGAGGATTGAACGCCGGTGTCGGCAACGGGGTTCTTGCGGGCATGCAAGTGGCGGGCCATCCGACCGTTGCGATAAGATGACCCGCCACTTGCGTCACCGGTACGGCTTACTTCGCGAGGGCCGCCTTGAGGGACTCTTCGAAGATCTCCAGACCGCGCTTGGTCTGCTCATCGGTCATGACGAGCGGCGCGAGGAAACGGATGACATTGCTGTCGGTGCCTGCGGATTCCATGAGCAGACCGCGCTGGAGAGCCTCCTGGATGAGGTTGGCAACGAGCTCGGTGGCAGGCTCCTTGGTCTCACGATCCTTGACGAATTCCACGCCGATCATCGCGCCAAGGCCGCGGATATCGCCGATGACGTCGTACTTCTCGGCCATCGCTTTGAAGCCCGCGGTCACCTGCTCGCCGATGTGGCGTGCCTTGGCCGGGAAATCCTCTTCCTTGTAGATCTTCATCGCAGCCAGACCGGACGCGCAGGACAGCGGATTGCCGCAGAAGGTGCCGCCGATGGTACCTGCGGGGGCGGCGTCCATGACCTCGTCACGGCCGGTGATCGCCGAAATCGGCATGCCGCCGGCGAGGGACTTCGCGGTGGTCACGATATCCGGGGCGGCGCCCGCCTCGGCCCAGTATTCGGAGGCGAAGTACTTGCCGGTACGGCAGTTGCCGCACTGGACTTCGTCAGCGATGAGCAGGATGCCGTTCTCGTCGCAGATCTTGCGCACGGCCTTGACCCACTCGATCGGGGCGGGGATGAAGCCGCCTTCGCCCTGGAGCGGCTCGACGAGCAGACAGGCGACTTCATTGGCAGGAATGCCCTGGTCGAACACCTTCTTCAGGCCGTCCACATAGTAGGCGATGGCCTCCGCCTCGGAGTAGCCCTTCGGCGCGCGATACAGGTACGGGTACGGAGCACGGGCGATATCCGCCGGGAACGGGCCCATACCCTTGGAATAGGCCTTCTTCGCGGTGAGAGCCATGGTCAGGTTGGTGCGGCCGTGGAATGCGCCGGAGAAGCAGATGACACCCTGCCGGCCGGTGTAGGACTTGGCGATCTTGATGGCGTTCTCATCGCATTCGGCGCCGGAGTTGGCGAAATAGGTCTTCTTGTGCTCACCGCGACACGGAATTGTCTCGTTCAGACCTTCTGCCAGATCCACGTAGCCTTCATGGCCGATGACGTTGAAAATCGTGTGGAAGTACTTGGTCGCCTGGTCTTGCACGGCCTTGACGAGCTCCGGACGGGAGTAGCCGATGTTGAGCACGCCGACGCCGCCAACCCAGTCAAGGAACTTGTTGCCGTCGAGGTCTTCGAACATGGCGCCTTCGCCACGCTTGATGCAGATTGGATACGTCGAAGAGCACAGTCCGACGGGGACGTTCTCGTTGCGCTTCTTGAGGAATTCTTGGGTCTTGGGGCCCGGAACGCTTTCAGTGACAATCTGGGGCGTGTCTTCAGCCAATGTCATCGCGGTATCTCCTTGACTATGTATTTCGCAACAACGGTGGCGGAATACTGCGGATTTCGTCGCCGTCTTACCTGACAAGGAAATGTTTAACACCCGCGTGTTGCTCTCGATTCGCTATTGCGAAACGACGTCGTTTCTTGGATGAAACAGGCGTGCATTCCTCGTAACATTTCCGGTTTATGACTTTCGGTGTCTTGCCGGTGACAGTGATGCCGTGTGCCTGACAATCCTTGGAATTGCGCGGATTGCCGGGGATTATCGGACGTATGGCGCAATCCGGGATCGCGGAGCGTCGCGGGCGCACGAGGCGAAACCGGCAAGGAACCCCGAATCCCGGCTGTCCGCATATTGAACATTTCAGCGAGATGACGGCAATTGCAGCTCGAACCCGTAACAGCTGCGCTCGAACCCGTACCTCTCATAGAATCGATGCGCGGCCGTACGTGGCAGACCGGAATCAAGTGTGATCGCCCGGCATCCGCGTTGTCTCGCCAGCTCGACCGCGTAATCGAGCAGCATCGTGCCGTAGCCCTTGCCTCGTTCACGCTCGTCCACAATAAGACTTGACACATAGCATGTCAGTCCGCACATCCAGAACGTCTCGAAATAATCGCCATGGCACATGCCTACATAACGCCCCTCATCGTCAAGCAGAAACACCGCGAAACTCGCGTTATCGGCAAGCACCCGCTCATACACGTTGCGAGTGGGCGTATCCTCATACGTGTTGTAATCCCATAGCGCGCGGATGAAACGCAACGCTTCAGGGAAGTCGTCGGATTCGGCGTTCTTGATACGCATGGTATTCCTTCTCCTTGAATCGTTCGGAACATGACAACACGGCGGCCGTCGTACCATGAACGCGTTCGCGTCCTCGTACGACGGCCGCCGCCCGCCGGCAACCTTTACAGCGCCTTGCGATACAGTTCGGCGATATCTTCCGCGCCGATTTCGGTGCGCGTGTTGGCGATATTGGCCGGGGAGACCTTCATGGCGTTCTGGGTGAGCCACGGGATGTCGGATTTGCTGATCCCCAGGTCGCCCAGCGTCACGTCGAGCCCGATATTGCGTTCGAACCCGCGGATCTTCCCGGCGCAATCCTCAGCCGTGTAACCGCCCATGAGCCGCGCCAGACGGCCGAACTTGAACCGGTCGCCCTGCCATGTGGCATCCACCACGGTCGGCGCGAGCGCCGCCAGCCCCTTGCCGTGCGTCACGTTCTTCAAGCCGGAGACCGGATGCTCCATGGCGTGCGTCAGCGTGATGCCCGCTGTGCCAATCACCAGGCCGCCGATTGTGGCCGCTTCGGACATGTGCTCCCAATCCTTGAGCGTGCCCGTGCCTGCGACAAGCCGTGGCAGGCTGTCGAGGATCAGCGGAAGTGCGTACAGCGCGAGCGCATCGGTGAACGGCTGCGCGTTCTTGGCTGTGTACGCCTCGAAGCAGTGGCAGAACGCGTCGAAACCGACCGCCGCCAGCTGACCCTTCGGCATGGTCATCATCGCTTCCGGATCCACAATCGAGCGTTTGGCCATGATTGCCGGGCATCGCAGGGACTTCTTGTCGCCGTTCTCCGGGTTCGTGAGCACCGCGAAACCATTGGCTTCGGAACCCGATCCACAGGTGGTGGGGATGAGCACGAGCGGCAGCGCTACATCGCTGGACTTGCGTCCATAGATGTAATCGTTGACATCGCCGTCGTTCTTCGCCATGAACGCGATGCCCTTGGCGCAGTCCATCACTGAGCCGCCACCCAGGCCGACGACCATGTCATAGCCGCCGTCCTTCGCGAAGCGCGCACCCTCCTCGACCGTCGTCGTCAGCGGGTTGGCCGACGCCTTGTCGAACAGGCCGGTGGTGATGCCCGCCGATGTGAGTGAATCGTTGACCTTGTCGTACACGCCGGTTTTCTTGGCGCTGGAACGGCCGGTCACAATAAGCGCCTTGGAACCAAGCGGTTTGGCGAGTTCGCCCGCCTTCGCCAGCGTGCCTGCACCGAAGGTGAGATTGACCGGCGCATAGTAGCTGAACGTGCGTGCCGTGGGCTCGGTTGCCGTGTCCGTAGCTGCTGCGGTGACTGCGGATATCGCCGCCGTGACCTCCGCCTGGCCGATGGTCGCGACTTTGGCTGCTGGTGCGGCCCCGACGGCCTCGCCGGCCGCGATGGAAGCGGCTGCGGAGCGCTCGCGAGCGTAATCCTGGTCAAGCTCGTCATTGGCGACTTCGACCAGTGTACCGAACTTCTTGCCATAGCGGGCCTTGCAAGCGAAGTAGAAGACCACGCCGAGCAGCGCCCACCCGCCGACGAACGCCCATTCGGTGGGCACGAGGGCCGCCGCGCTGCCGGGGATGCAGTACATGACGACCATGAAGCCGGACATGACGATGGCCATGAAGCCTACGAACTTGTAATGCTTCACCTTGTACGGGCGGGACATGTTGGGCATCTTCTTGCGCAGGATCACGAAGGAGATCGCGACCATGCAGTAGGCGACGCAGCACGCGAGGTTGCCGGCGTCCACGATCCACACGAGCATCTTGCGGCCGAGCAGCGGGGCGAGGCAGCTGAGCAGACCGATCAGGCCGATCGCCACCCACGGGGTCTTGTAGGTCTTGTGCAGCTTGCCGAACACCGGCGGGATCATGTAGGACTCGGCCATGGAGTACATGGCGCGGCTGCCGCCGATCATGAAGGAGTTCCACGAGGTCACCACGCCGCACAGGCCGCCGACGATCAGCACTTTGGCCATGACATCGGTGTGGAAGGCGCGGGCCATGGCGTCCGCGGTCACCAGGCCGCTGCCGGAATTCTCGGACTGCGCGATGGCCGCGGGGTTCAGCACGTAGCCGACGGCGAAGATGATCAGCACGTAGAACGCCACGGCGAGGAGGATTGACAGCAGCAGCATCTTCGCGATCTTCTTGAGCGGCACGTTGATTTCCTCGGCTGCCTGCGGAATCACGTCGAAACCGATGAAATAGAACGGTGTCATCATCGCGACGCGCAGGATATTGCCGAATACGCTCGCGGTGTTGCCGCCGACGAACGCCTGTCCTTCAAGGTTTGACGGATTGCCGCTGATCACGGAGCCGGCGATCAGCAGGATGCCTGCGCCGCCGATGACGCAGGTGAGCACGGTCTGTACGATCGCCGCCGTTTTCGCGCCGCGGATGTTGATATACGTGATGAACAGGGCCATGATGATGGCCACCGCGAGCCAGGAAGCGTAGATGTCGAATCCGGCGACCGTGTACAGATAGCCTTGCAGGAAGCCGGGGAACAGGTAGGTGATGATCGTCGGCATCGCGCATGCCTCGAAGCATACTACGCTTACATAGCCGAGGATGATCGCCCACGTGCATACGAACGACCCGGTCGGCCCCATGGCGCGGTGGCTGAATACGTGTTCGCCGCCGCAGTCCGGCATGGCGGGTGTCAGCTCCGCGTAGGTCAGGCCGATGAAGAAGATCATGACGCCGCCCAGCACGAAGCCGAGCATGGCGCCGACCACGCCGCCGCGGTCGATCCAGTCGCCGCTGGAGACGACCCAGGCCCATCCGATCATGGCGCCGAAGGCGATGACGAGAATGTCCCAGACGTTGAAGACCTTGTCGAATTCCGATGCTTTCTTGTCAGCCATCTGTCTCACTCCCTCTCGTCACTCGCCCAGCATCTCGACGAGCGTCAGCAGATATTTCGCGGTCTTGTCCCACCCGAGCAGGCTGGTGTCGAGCAGCAGGTCGCGTCCACGCCGGTCGCCTCGGTGGGTGCCGGTAATGTACTTGTGCCGCGAATGGTTGAGTTCGTCGTTGTATTCGACGATTTCCTTGGCTTTCTTGGCGTCTACGTGGTCCTGTTCCATGATGGATTCGATGCGCACGCTCTTCGGCGCGTACAGGAACACGTCAAGCACGTCGTCGCGTTCACGCAGCAGATAGTTGGCGGAACGGCCGATGATGACGCATGACGACTTCTCGGCAGGGTCGTTGATGACCTCGGACTGGGTGAAGATGACGCGGTTGCTCAGGTTCGCGTAGCGCGGGCCGAGCGATGTCTCGAAGGCGTATTGGACGTTCGGCTTTTGGTCGGCCTGCTCGACGAGGCCGCGGCTGACGCCCAGCTGGCTGACGACCTTGTCGACCAGGTCGCGATCGTAGTATTCGATGCCCAGAGCGTCGGCGAGCATCTTGCCGATTTGCGGGCCGCCCGCGCCGTATTCGCAGCCGATGGTGATGATGACATGGTCCGGATTGAAGTTCATCGTGCCATCTCCTTGATATGCTTGGTTTCTTTGGTTTCCGAGGTGATTGTGCCGGTCGTGTGCAGGCCAAAAGGGGGTATCGGGTTGCGGCAGGTATCGTTCGGGGTTATGGATTGCATGTGCCCGCCGGTGCCGAGCCGGGTCGATATGAAGCCTCCATTGGGTGGTACACGCGTGGGATGTGCTTAGATCTCGTCTGCCCGCGACGATCTTGTGGACCGGTGGAGGACCTGTGAAATCTTTGATTTTGTTATAAGAGCGGAAGGTTTCGGGTGTTGTGTGCCATTCATACGCCGATTACGTGGGCGGAATGCGGACGTAACATTGAGTGTGAGCAACGGGCTGATTCGTTGTCGTGATTGACTTCGCGCGGAATCGGGGGTATCCGCGGGGTGGTTCGGGAGCGTGGGAAAGCTGTTCGAAGACGTTCCACATGTTGGACATGCTCAGACTCGTGGAATGTCAGCGGCAGGTTCCGGCGGTGGACTTCGCAAATGTTCACCCACACCGGCGGCGGGTTTGGGAGCACGGGTAGGTACGATGGTGTGCAGCATATTCATGTCAAAGAAGCGAGGACTACTACCATGCCGAAAATGTTCGGAACCGATGGTGTGCGCGGGTTGGCGAACAAAGACCTTACCGCCCGACTGGCATTGGATCTGGGGGACGCCGCCGTCCGCGTGCTCGGTCAGGCCGATGCGCCGAAAACCAAGGATGATGACGTGCATTCCGAAGGACGGCGTCGCGCGTTGGTGGGGCGCGACACCCGTGTTTCCGGTGACTTCCTGTCATCTGCGCTGTCGGCGGGTATGAGCGCCGGCGGTTTCGACGTCATCGATGTCGGCATCATCCCGACTCCGGGCATCGCGTTCCTCACCTCCGTGCTTAACGTTGAGATGGGCGCGGTGATTTCCGCCTCCCACAACCCGATGCCTGACAACGGCATCAAGTTCTTCGCACGCGGCGGTTTCAAGCTTCCTGACAGCAAGGAAGACGAGATTGAAGCAGTCCTGGGCCAGGATTGGGACCGCCCGACCGGAGCCGGGGTAGGCCGCGTCAGCCACGACACCGTGACCGCCACGAACCTGTATATCGACCATCTGGTATCCACGATCGCCCCAGTCGTCGGACCGGAGAAAACCCAGCCGAAGCCGCTCGCAGGCCTGCGTCTGGTCGCTGACTGCGCCAACGGCGCCACATCCGTGGTCGCACCGGAGGCGCTGCGTCGCGCCGGTGCGGAAGTCATCGTGATCAACGCATCCCCGGACGGCTACAATATCAACGATCATGCAGGGTCCACGCATCCTGAGCAACTGCAGGCCATGGTCAAGGCAACGGGCAGCGCGATGGGCGTCGCCTTCGATGGTGACGCGGACCGCTGCCTGGCTGTGGACGAGGACGGCACCATGGTCAACGGCGATCAGATCATGGGCATCCTCGCGCGCGCCAAGAAGCGCGAAGGCAAGCTCAACCACGACACGCTCGTGGTGACGGTGATGAGCAACCTCGGCTTGAAACTCGCCCTCAAAGACATGGGCATCAAGACCGTGCAGACCAACGTCGGCGACCGGTACGTGCTCGAGGAGATGCTGCGCGGCGACTATTCGCTGGGCGGCGAACAGTCCGGCCACGTGATTAACCGCGAGTTCGCAACGACCGGCGACGGCACACTGACCGCGCTGACCTTGTGCAACGAAGTCGTCAAATCCGGCAAGAGCCTCAAGCAGCTCGCCGCTGACTTCCCACAACTGCCGCAGCAGCTGGTCAACGTCCGGTGCTCCAACAAGCAGGCGGTTACCACGAACGCTGCCGTGCAGAAGGCCGTTGAAAAGGAAACCGCGTTGCTGGGGGAGACCGGTCGCGTGTTGCTGCGCCCGAGTGGCACCGAACCATTGGTGCGTGTGATGGCCGAGGCCGCCACCCAACAGCAAGCGGACGAGGTGTGCGACCGTCTCGCCAAGATTGTCGCGGAGGAACTGGCATGAGCATGTTCACACGAGGCTCGAGTATCGATTTGGGGCTGAACCGTGCGGTTGAAAGTCTGCTCAGATCCGGCGATAGTGAAGGCATCCTCCCAATCGTCCAGGTGGGTGAGCCGGTGCTGCGCCAGCCGACGCGCCGCTACAACGGGCAACTGAGCAAGAACACCCTCACCAAACTCGTCCAGGCGATGCGAACCACCATGCTCGAAGCGCCAGGTGTCGGTCTTGCCGCCCCGCAAATCGGGCTTGGCATCGCGCTCGCCGTGGTCGAGGACCATATCCGTGACGACCAGGACGATCCGCGTGAGATATCCGAATTCCCGTTCCACGCAATCATCAACCCGTCCTACCAGCCGATTGGTACCGAAACGCGCAGCTTCTACGAAGGTTGCCTGAGTTTTGACGGCTATCAGGCGGTGCGCAAGCGTTGGCGCAATATCACCGCGCGTTGGCAGGATATGGACGGCACGTGGCACGAGGAGCAACTGCACGGATGGCCGGCTCGTATCTTCCAGCATGAGACCGATCATCTCAGTGGCGAGCTGTACATCGACCGGGCTCAGATTCGTTCGCTGGCAACCGATGAGAACGTCGAGGATTACTGGTGCGACGATCCGGTGCCGATTGCCGCGGCAAAGGAACTCGGCTTCAAGCTCAACTGAGCCAAGTGACACGCGCGTCTTGCCGCACGGCTCACTGCCCGTGCGCGAGCTCGTATTGTGCCAGATCGAGAATGGTGTGCCATTCGTCAGGGGCCAGCTGCGGCGGAATCAGCGCCATCTGCTGGTAGGGGTCGTCGGCGAGCACGCGCCCGGCGAAGTCCCGCAGCTGCCGCCACTGTCCGCGCCTGATGAGCTGCGCCGCATACGCGTCGGCCATCGGCTCGATGTCACTGTGCTCGCTGAGCATGCGGTCGGCCTGCTCGTCCTCCCCGCACATGCGCAACACGTCATGCCGCAGCATGAGCATCGACATGTCGAACTGCTCGCGGATGCCGCCCGCCGACACATCGACAAGATTCCCCTCGGAATCCATCATGAGATTGCCTGCCGGGTCGTCCTTGTCATTGGAGCGGATATCGCGCTCGACCGATGCCATGGTCGCTTGCGCCCGGTCGATCGCATCGTAGACAAATACCCGCGTGTCATCCCATTGTGCAAACGGCAGTGAGCACGAGATAAGCTGAACCATCTGCACCGGGTTGAACCGGAAATCATCCTGACAAGCCGCTGATACGATACTGGAGAGCGCTTGCCCGCCGGTGACCGGATCCGCGTGCTGGGCCACGCTGTCGAAGTAAATGCGCGTCTCATCAATCAGGCGCTTGAGATAGGAGAGTCCTTCGCCTTCCCGGTCGGCGATGCTACCGAGGAACGACGACGTCGTAATCAGCGCGGTGGCGAGATTGCCGGCCGCGTCGCACCACCTCGTGCTCATCAGCGCGTTTCCGACGACCGCCTCGACCCCGGACAGCGCTCCGGTGCTGTAGTAGAAGGTCGGCATGTCCGTGCGGTTGATCCCGTCGGTGCCGTCGGCTTGCGGAGTCGGGCTGAGCGAATCCATGGCGCGCAAATACCAACGAATCGGCGCGTCGATGGTCTGCTCCGCCTCCTCAGGGGGAGCCACGGGTATGTCTTCGCGCTCGGCGTCATCGCTTTGCGCGTCATCATGAATGGAACGATCCCACAGGAACGTCGGCCCTTGCAAGCCGGAATGGCTCAGCAGGTCATTGGCGAAGTCCCGTAATGCTTCGAAATGTTGGGGTGGTGTGGTGGGTTCGGTCATGCCGGTCCTTCTCATGTCGGTTGGTTCAAGCATAGCCGACTGGTGAGCATTGCGCGATGGTTCGCTTGTCTGTGACGGCTGGCGGGCGTTGGCGCATTACAGTGGTGAGGATACATGTGGTGAGGATATACGACAAGGAAAACGGAGATGTGATGGCTGGAACACCCAATTCGTCAGCGCCTGCGGTGAAGCCGAAACGTAAGCGCGTGCTTTCTGGCGTGCTTGCGGCATTGCTGATGATTGTCGCCGTCTTGGGGACGATTGCGCGGGCGCTGCCTGCTGATTTGCAGTCGCTGCCGTATGTTCCGGTCGTCGTCTCGCTGACCCCGTGGTTCGTGCCGCTCGCCGTGGTGGCGTTGCTGCTCGCACTGTTCTCGAATCGTTGGTTTGTGGCGCTGATTGCGTTGGTGTGCGTCGCGGCGCAGGTGTGGTGGCAGGCGCCGTTTTTCCGCTCCCAGGCCGCGTTGTCACAGGATGCGGTGACGGCGGTCGGTCAGGCGCATGCGGTGACCGGCGACCATTATGCGAGGGTGATGACGCTCAACGTGTTCAAAGGGCAGGCCGACCCGCAGGCTGTGGTCGATTTGGTGCGTGATGAGCGTGTTGAGGTGCTCGCGTTGCAGGAGACCACGGATGCGTTCGTTAAACAGCTGGAAGCGGATGGTATCGGCGATTATTTGCCGTATTCGCAGGTCTCATCGTCTGACGGCGTGTACGGCAACGGCCTGTGGTCGGCGGTCGCACTTGACGACCCCGTGGATGACGAGGTCCATTCGAGCGCCTCGTTCATGCCGGCGGGAACGGTTGATATGGGCGGCGTGCAGGTGCGGTTCATCTCCGTGCACACCACGTCGCCGCAGCCCGGGTATTGGTCCCAGTGGAACAGAGCGCTAAACGAGCTGTCCCTGATGCAGCAGAAAACCGGTACGGCGTATGTGATGATGGGGGATTTCAACGCCACATACGACCATGCCGCTTTCCGCGGTATCCTCGGTTCGAGGTTCTCTGACGCCACACGCCAGGCAGGGCATGGTTTGGTGTTCACATGGCCGGCGAACCATACCGGCGTGCCCGCCTTCGCCGGCATTGACCACATCCTGATTGACCAGGGCATGGTCGCCGGGCAGGTGCAGTCCAAGCATGTGGCCGGTTCGGACCATGCGGCGCTGCTCGCCACATTGCAGGTGGCATAACAGCGCATTCACAGGTGGCGTGACGGCGCATCGCACCGGGTATGGCGATGCGCCTGCGGGGTGTCATCTGTGGGGCGTCGCGTGTGGAGTGATTGCGGTTGCGCATGGTACGGCAGCGTAGACGCGCATCGGCTCACGTTGCTTGGCGGGCCCCGCAGCTAGACGGGCGCGCACCCGGCGGACGGCCATTCGGCTAACGGCCGCCCCGCTTCGGCTTGCCGCCGCACAGCTTCGGCTGGCCCCGCCTGCAAAACGCCCGCCAAGCCGGCGGTCACTCAAGGTTGGACTGGGTTCCCGCGGTGTCGGCGGAAGTCTGCTGCTGGGCCTGCGCGGCGTCAAGTTTGGCGCGGACTTGGTCGAGCAAGGTCTGGGCGCGCTTGGCAAGCGCTTCGCCGAGCTCCCACTGGCGCATGGACTGGTCGAGGTTCAGCCCGCCGGCTTCGAGCGCCTGTACCGCTTGGATCAGCTGGTCGCGCGCCTCCTCATAGGACATGGACGCGATGCGCTCGCGCTCCTCTTGGGTCAGGCTGGAAGCCGTGGTGTCGGTCTTCTGGGGGTCCTGTGCTTCAACTGTCATCGGTGTTCCTTCCATGGGTGTTGATGATTGATAGTGGTGATTGATGTCGATGATTGATAGGCGGATTGTCGGTTGCGTTGCGCGGGCGATGCTGTGCCTGCTGGTGGCCATATGGCGGCAGGCACCAAACAAGCACCACACGGGCACTGCACGGGCACGCCGCAATCGCGTCAGTCGCCGGTGTCGATGTGGTTTCCGCCCGCCTGCCCTTTGACTTCGGCGAGCAGGGTGCCGTGGTGCAGGGTGATCGACAGTTGCTCTCCCATGCTCGCATCGGCCGCGTTGTCAAGCACATGCCCATCAGCGGTCTGCACGACGGCGTACCCGCGGTTCAAGGTCGCCTGCGGGCTCATGGCGGTGAGGCTGGCGTGGAGCTTCTCGACGGTCATGCCGGCGTCGTCGATGATTCGGGTCAACCCATATCGCATGCGTTGCACGGCGTCGTCAACCAGCCGCTGATGCGGTTCGAGCATGGTACTCGGGTTGGTCAGGCTCGGCCGGTTCGCATAGCCTTCGATAAGCCGCTGCTCGTTGCCGACCAAGGCGTCCATCCGTAGGTTCATGCGTTGCCAGGCGTTGGTGATGAGCTGCCACTGCTCACGCACGTCCGGTACGACCTTCTTTGCCGCATCCGTCGGCGTCGAGGCGCGAAGATCGGCGGCCAAATCGATGAGCGTCCAGTCGTCCTCATGCCCGATTGCCGAGACGATTGGTTTGCGGCATGCCGCCGTGGCACGTACCACGTTTTCGTCGGAGAAGCCGATGAGGTCTTCGAAACTGCCGCCGCCACGCGCGACGATGATGACGTCCACTCTCGAGTCGTCGTCGAGCTTGCGGATCGCTTGGACCACCTCCGGCGGGCACTGCGCACCCTGGACGTGCACATGCTCAATCACGAAGTCCACCGCCGGCCAACGCAGGTTCACGTTGGTGATGACATCGCCTTCGGCGCGGGCCTGGGGCGCACAAATCAGGCCGATGCAACGCGGGAATTCCGGAAGCGGAATCTTGTTTTCGGCGTCGAACAGGCCTTCGCCTTTGAGCTTCTTGCGCAGTTCGTCGATTTGCGCCTTGAGGTCGCCGGCTCCCACGCGGCGGATGTCGTCGGCGATGAAACTCAGGCGTGTCGCCTTCACCCACACTTCCGGCTTGCCATGGATGACGACGCGCTCGCCCTGTTTGAACTCGCGGGCCATCGCGACGAAGTTCCTGAACCCCATGACGGACATCGAGATGTCCTGGGTGTTGTCGCGCAGTGTGATGTAGCCAGACGTACTGCGCCGCATGTTGATTTCGACGATCTGGCCTTCGACCCACGACGCCGGCCAGCGTTCGACGGCATCATGGTATTTCTGGCTGACCACGCTGACCGGCCAAGGGTTCTCCGCGGTGGTGTCGCGCGCCAGGCGCGGCAGCTGGTCGAGTGGCTTGGGCGCGCCGGCGTTGCCGGGGGCTGCCACGGCATTGCCATAGCCGTAATTCGCTTCCTGATACCCGTACTGCATATGCCTTCCCTTCGCGCCGTGGGCGTGGCGTGCCGCTTGCGTGCGTGGCGTGACTGCCCTACCCCGTCCGCCGTCGGCTGACGTAGCCTGACGGATGTTTGATGGCCTCTACTGTTGCGCATCGAACGGACAATTTCATTGCGCGCGCGCCCGCGTATATCACTCTTTCATGGGTGGTGGTGGCGTGTCGGAAACGACACGCTGAGGTGCTCGTGTAATCCTCATCACATTTGCCGCTTATCGGCGGAACGATGCGGATTGCTACTATATCTTGGGCAACACGCGGTGATTGTGCACTATATCTCGTGGTACAGTCGATGTGGCAAATACAGAACGATGAAGGCCGGGAGGCGCCCGGCCAAGGGAAAGGACGGAACTCAATGGACATGCAGGTTCTTGATGTGCCTCGGACCGCCACCCCGGACAGCGATGTGGCAGACACCGTCGCGGAAGGGAAGTCGGATATGGGCAAGGTGCTCGTCGAGAAGCGTGACGGCCGAATCGTCGAATTCGACCCGATTAACATCATCAGTGCCGTCAAGTCCGCCTTCAAGGATCTCGACAAGGAGATCGGCCCGGAGGAGGAGCAGCTGATTCGCGACCTCGCCAACCAGGTCGAAGGCGAAATCAAGGAACGCTACAACGGTCCTGCCAAGATCGAGGACATCCAGAACCTGGTCGAGCACGGCCTCATCGAAGACCATCTGTATGAGGTCGCCCGCAACTACACGACCTATCGTCTGAACAAGGACATCGAGCGCGCCAAGGCCACCGATATCAACGAAGCGGTCAGCCGTCTGGTCAACCGCGACGAATCCCTCGTGCGTGAGAACGCAAACAAGGATTCCAACGTCTATGCCACGCAGCGTGACTTGCTCGCCGGCGCCGTCTCCAAGGCGTCCGCGTTCTCCATGCTGCCTGACGCCGTGTCCAACGCCCATATGAAGGGCGACATCCACTTCCATGATGCCGATTACTCGCCGTTCACTGCGATGACCAACTGCTCGCTGCCGGACTTCGGCGACATGCTCGCCCACGGGTTCGAGCTTGGCAACGCGATGATGGACTCCCCGAAGTCCATCGGCACCGCCGCCACGCAGATCACGCAGATCATCAAGGACATCGCGGGCGCACAGTACGGCGGCCAGACCGTCAACCGCGCCGACGAGATGCTTGAGCCGTATGCGAAGCTCGACTATGAAAAGCATCTGAAGATGGCCCATGCCATGTTCCCCGACGATATGCCGGTCGAAGCCGCGAAAACCGTCGTGCGCGGACTCAAGGCCCAGGAGCCGTCCGGTCTGCATTTCGAGAACCGTGCCCCGCTGCCCGACGACGTCCCGTTTGACACGGATGCCGAGCCTATCCAGCAGATTCGCGAAATCTATGCGAAGATCATGACCCGCAAGGCGATTTATGACGCCATGCAGACCATGGAATATCAGATTAATTCCAACCGTGTGTCCAACGGCCAGACCCCGTTTGTGACTGTCGGTTTCGGCCTGGGCACCTCGTGGTTCGCCCGCGAAATCCAGCGTTCCATCCTGCTCAACCGTATCCGCGGCCTGGGCAAGGACCGCCATACCGCGATTTTCCCGAAGCTCGTGTTCACCATCAAGCACGGCATCAACGCCGACCCGGGCGACCCGAACTACGACATGAAGCAGCTGGCGCTCGAATGCTCCACCAAGCGCATGTACCCGGATGTCGTTTTCTATGACAACATCGTCAAGATCACCGGCTCCTTCAAGGCCCCGATGGGCTGCCGTTCCTTCCTGCAGGGTTGGATCGACCCCAAGACCGGCAAGGATGTCGAGGACGGCCGCATGAACCTCGGCGTCGTCACCGTCAACGTGCCGCGCATCGCCCTTGAATCCCACGGCGACAAGGACCGCTTCTGGAAGCTGTTCGACGAGCGTATGGAAGTCGCGCACCAGGCGCTGCAGTTCCGCATCATGCGCTGCAAGCAGGCCACCCCGGTCAACGCGCCGACCCTGTTCCGCTATGGCGCCTTCGGACGCCTCGGCGCCAACGACAACGTCGACCAGCTCTTCCGCAACGAGCGTGCCACCGTTTCTCTGGGCTACATCGGCCTGTACGAGGCGACGGCTGTGTTCTACGGTAAGGACTGGATGCGCGACCACAGCTGGGATCCGGAAGGCAAGGAGTTCGCGCTGTCCATCGTCAAGCGCATGAACCAGCTGTGCAAGCAGTGGTGCAAGGCCGAAGGCTACCATTACTCGGTGTACTCCACGCCGGCGGAAAGCCTCACCGACCGCTTCAACCGCATGGACCGCGAGAAGTTCGGCCGCGTCGAAGGCGTGACCGACCACGACTTCTACACCAACTCCTTCCACTACCCGGTGTGGCTGTCCCCGACGCCGATGGAGAAGCTTGACTACGAGAAGGACTTCCCCTACTACGCGTCCGGTGGCTTCATCAACTACTGCGAGTTCCCGTGTCTGCAGGACAATCCCAAGGCACTCGAGGCCGTGTGGGATTACGCCTACAAAATCGGCATCGGCTACCTGGGCACCAACACCCCGATCGATCACTGCTTCGTGTGCGGCTTCCAAGGTGACTTCGAGCCGACCGAAGAGGGCTTCAAATGCCCCGAGTGCGGCAACTCCGACCCTGACAAGTGCAATGTGACCAAGCGCACGTGCGGATACCTCGGCAACCCGGTCCAGCGCCCGATGGTGCATGGCCGTCACGAGGAAATCGCCCATCGCGTCAAGCACATGAGCGGCGAAACCGGCCATGTGACGCTCAAGGACGGTTCCGAGCGCGAATGGTTCGAGGAGACCAAGTAGCCCGGAGCGCATAATCCGGAGCGCAACATCCGGAAAACATAGCCCGGAAAATACCGGGAGCAGGCCGCCAGACGGATATCCGGAGGCGGCGAACCGGGAAACAATGATGACGGCCGTGATGCACGCTGCACACGGCCGTCATTGCCGTGCGGGCAAGCTTCGGCGGCGTGCCCGGAATACAACAAGAAGCTAAGGAGCAGGGGAGTACAGATGGCAGCAACGACATTGCACGATTTCGCGGCGGGGGAGACCGACCGCGGTCCGTTCATCCCGACCAACCGGTCGAACAACCCGAAAGCCGGGCAGTGGACGAACCGGATGAGCCACAATATGATCGCCGACTACAAGCGGTTCCTTATGACCGATGGCGAAGGCATCCGCTGTTCCCTGTACGTGTCCGGATGCCCGTTCCACTGCGTGGAATGCTACAACAAGTCGATCTGGGATTTCCAAGCAGGCCATGAATACAATGACGCGCTCGAGGCGCAGATCATGGACGACCTGTCCCAGTCATACGTGCAGGGCATCACCTTCCTCGGCGGCGAGCCCTTGCTCAACACGGGCGTGTTGCTGCCGCTGGCACGCAAAATCCGCGAACGTTTCGGCCATACGAAAGACATCTGGTGCTGGACCGGCTACACGTGGGAGGAGCTCATGCGCCCCGGCGAAACCCCGGACAAACTCGACCTGCTGCACGAGATGGATATTCTCGTCGACGGCCGGTATATCAAGGACCTGCACGATTCTTTGCTGCAATTCCGCGGTTCGAGCAATCAGCGGATCATCGACGTGCAGAAATCCTTTGCGGCGGGCGAGCCTGTCATCTGGAGCAAACTGCACGACCAGGAGCGCTTCATCCCGGAAATCTATGGCAAGGATCGCGCCGCCGGGGAAGGTAACGACAGCATCTCCGCCGAACAGTAAATCACCCGGCGTGCGTCCGTCTTGCGCCTGTTTCCCACAAACTGTCTACGCTGGGAGGGCTGTTTGCTTAGCTGGTTTGTGAGGGATGGGCGATTGCAGTGGCGAGGGTGATGAAACGAATCAGGTACGCGCTGTAATGCGGCGTCGCTGAGCGTGATCGTCCTTGCGATTGCTGTGCTGTTCCTCGTGGTGGAGAACACCGCGGTTACGCTGATTTGGGAGGTGCGGGCGGTCCGTGTGCCGTCGCGATGGGCGTACGCCGTGTCGGTCGCGGTCGTGGGCACCCTGCTGCTGGTCTGGGGCAAACGACGCTGGGGTGACATTCCACACACCACGCGTGATGTTCTCGGCGCCCTGAAACGCGGGGAAGCTATCAACTATCACACCGCATGGCGTGACCTGCTCATCGCGCTGATTATCCTCGCCGCCGGCGCGGGCGTCGGCCCGGAAGCCTCACTCATGGGCGCGGTCATCGCGTATTCCGTCTGGCGATGCGACAAACTGCGGTACCTGCGCACGCATGCCGACAGCGTCCGCGCCACGCCGATACCTACACGGTTGCGCATGCTCTACCATCCCACGCGATGGATTGAGCCAGCCACGGCGACCGCAACTGCCGCTGAGCCTGCAAGCGACTCGTCCGGCCCCGCCGATGCCGCATCCTGCGATGCATCCGCCACAACCTCCGAAACCGCGCCCACCACTGCCGACACCAAGCGCACCATCCGCGCGCTGTCGGGGCGCATCGACGTGCCGATGACCGTGCGTCTGCTAGTCGGCGGCGTGCTCGTCGCGCTCGTAGTCACCCTGCTCGCCTGGGGCGCTATGCGGGCGACCGCCGCGGTGTCGGCCGCGGTGAAACGCCGGATGCCGGCAAAGACACCGGCACGCTCCTGACCGGGCATGCGCGTGTTCCAACTCGCGGGTAGCACAAATCCGCGGGACAGATACCCGACATCTGTCCTGTTTCGCTGGGGGCGAGTTCTGCTGACGTCCGTATGCGTTAGCATTCACTAGAGGAAATTCGGCGGGGCGGGCAGGTGCACGGTTTGATGTCGGCACCGCCCGGCACTCCGCCGACAATGGATATGAGGTGCAGATGGTGGAACAGGGAGAACATGTCATGACCGGCGAACACGGGAGGAAACCGTTGCGTGTCGGTCTCGACATCGGATCGACCACGGTCAAGGCGGTCGTGCTCGATCAGGGCGACACGCTTGACGATGTGTTGTTCTCCGATTATCGGCGCCATCACGCCAACGTCCGCGCCACAGTGGCCGGGCTGCTTGAGGACATCCGCACTGCGCTCGACAAGCTCGGACGCGGGAATGAGCCGATTCGGCTCGCAATCACCGGCTCCGGCGGCCTGACGCTCGCCGACAACATCCACGTGCCCTTCATCCAGGAAGTCATCGCCGAAACCCGCGCGATTGACCAGGAAATCCCGCAAGCTGACGTCATCATCGAACTCGGTGGCGAGGATGCAAAAATCACGTATTTGAAGCCCACCCCTGAGCAGCGCATGAACGGTTCGTGCGCGGGCGGCACCGGCGCATTCATCGACCAGATGGCCACCCTGCTGGATACGGATGCGGCCGGCCTCAACGAAATGGCCAAGCATTACCAGACCTTGTACCCGATTGCTTCGCGTTGCGGCGTGTTCGCGAAATCCGATTTGCAGCCGCTCATCAACGACGGCGCGGCGAAACCCGATCTGGCGGCTTCGATCTTCACCGCCGTCGCCACGCAGACGATCGCGGGCCTCGCTTCCGGCAGGCCAATCCACGGCAACGTCGTCTTCCTCGGCGGGCCGCTGTTCTTCATGTCCGAGCTGCGCGAAGCCTTCCACCGTGCGCTCGAAGGCAAGGTCGACGAGTTCATCACTCCGAGCAACGCCCATTTGTATGTCGCGTTCGGTGCCGCGCTCATCGCCGGCGACGACAACGACGACGATGACGACACAAGCACCGCCACGGTCGCCGAACCACGCACTTGCACGCAGATTCTTGATGATTTGGAGCGACTGAAGAACCTGCCGAGCAATACGAAGACCATGCCGCCGCTGTTCCCCACCGAGGCGGACCGCGAGGCGTTCAATGCCCGTCACCATCGCGAACACGTGCATGTGGGCACGCTCGAAGGGGCGTCCGGCCCGCACTTCCTTGGCATCGACGCGGGTTCGACCACCATCAAGGCGACCCTCGTCAACGACGACCGCGAAATCGTATGGTCCTCCTACGCCACGAACGAAGGCAGTCCGCTGACCGCCGCCGTGGATATCGTCAAACGCATCCAGGCTCGGCTGCCGCCTGAAGCGTGGATTGCGCGTTCTTGTGCGACCGGCTACGGCGAAGGCCTGATTTCCACTGGCCTGCATCTGGATGAGGGCGTTGTCGAAACGATGGCGCATTACCGCGGTGCCGAAATGGTCAGCCCCGGTGTGACGGCCGTCATCGATATCGGCGGTCAGGACATGAAATACCTCGCCATCACCGACGGGGTTATCGACTCGATTGCCGTCAACGAGGCCTGCTCGTCCGGCTGTGGGTCCTTCCTGCAGACTTTCGCCCAGTCCATGGGGTTGAGCATCGAGGAATTCACGCAGAAAGCCCTGAACTCCACACATCCGGTAGATCTGGGCTCCCGTTGCACCGTGTTCATGAACTCCTCGGTCAAACAGGCTCAGAAGGAGGGTGCCTCCATCGAGGACATCGCCGCCGGCCTGTGCTATTCGGTCGTGCGCAACGCACTGTACAAGGTCATCAAACTGCGTGACGCCGACGCGCTCGGCGACACGGTCGTCGTCCAAGGCGGCACCTTCCTCAACGATGCCGTGCTACGCGCTTTCGAACTGCTCACCAAACGCGAGGTCACCCGCCCGAACATCGCCGGTCTCATGGGCGCGTACGGCGCCGCCCTGACCGCCCGCATGCATTATGTCGACGCTGCGGACGATGATCCGGCCGCCGAGCATACGCGTTCCGGCATCCTGAGCGGTCAGGCGCTTGACAATCTGTCAATGACCACGTCTCGTGACGTGTGCAAGCTGTGCCAGAACCACTGCAAGCTCACCATCACGACCTTCCAGGACGGTTCGCGCTACGTGACCGGCAACCGGTGCGAACGCGGCGGCGACGCGAAGAAGAAGCGTTCCGACCGGCCGAACCTGTACGACTACAAGTACAAGCGCTGCTTCGCCTACCGCCGCCTGACCGACAAGAAGGCGACCCGCGGCGAAATCGGCATTCCGCGCGTCCTCAACATGTACGAGAACTACCCGTTCTGGTTCACCCTGCTCACCAATCTCGGCTTCAAGGTCATCATCTCCGGGCGTTCCAGCCACGAACTGTTCGAAACCGGCATCGAATCCATCGCCTCCGAGAACATCTGTTATCCGGCGAAGCTGGTGCACGGCCATATCAAATGGCTGCTCAACAAGGGTGTCAAGACGATTTTCTACCCGTGCGTGAGCTACGAGGAGAACCTCGTGCCCAACACCGACAACCACTACAATTGCCCGGTCGTCGCGAACTACCCGGTCGTCATCGGCGCGAATATGCCCGAACTGCGCGAACCCGGCATCCGCTACATGCGCCCCTATTTCAACCTCGCCAACCATGAGCTTATGGCTAAGCGCATCGTCGAGGAATTCGCATGGGCGAACGTGACGATGGACGAGGCCCAAGAGGCGGTCAAGGCCGCATACGCCGAGGATAAGCTGTTCAAGCATGACGTGCAGCAGGAAGGCTTGCGCGCGCTCGCGTACATGAAGGAGCATGATTGCCGCGGCATCGTGCTCGCCGGGCGGCCTTACCACATCGATCCTGAAGTCAACCACGGCATTCCCGAGACGATTTGCTCGCTGGGTATGGTCGTGCTTTCCGAGGATTCGATTTGCGAGCTGCAGCCCGGTGAGGACTTGCATCTGAGCGACTATCTGGCCGCGGGGGAGAAGAACCCCCGTGCCAAGGATTCTGCGGGATTCCGCGAGGTGGGCGACCGCAAGGTCACACGCATGCCGTTGCGCGTGCAGAACCAGTGGGCTTACCATGCCCGCTTGTATGCGGCGGCGCGCTTCGTGTCCTCCTATCCGGGGCTTGAACTCGTGCAGCTCAACTCCTTCGGCTGCGGCCTCGACGCCATCACCACCGACCAGGTCAGCGAAATCCTCGCCGACAAGGCCGACGTGTACACCGTGCTCAAAATCGACGAGGTCAGCAACCTCGGCGCGGCCAAGATCCGTCTGCGTTCGCTGAAAGCCGCCGTCGAGGAGCGTGAACGCAACTCCGAATTGCGCGACGGCCACAAGTCGTCGGAATCTCCCGAATCGCTGGGATCTCCTGAATTGCTGGAACCGCAGCCCGCGCAAACCGCATCAGACAGCGGCTTCCGCCACACCGGCGGCTCCGCTCCGACCCCGGGACGTCAGGCGATGCTCGACGCCGTGATGGCCGAGAACCCGAAGCTCACCGAGGCGGTCAGGAAGGCCGCGCGCCGCAATGCCCAAGCATCGCAGCAGGACGGCGCGAAGACTGGCAAGCGCGGCGGATCCGCTCGCAACGAGGCCACCATGAGCCGGTACGCGCACAAGGTCCGCTTCGAGAAATCCATGCGCGACTACACCATCGTCGTACCGCAGATGAGCCCCGTCCACTTCTCGCTGGTTGAATCCGTCATCCGCTCAGGCGGCTACAAATGCGACGTACTTAAGCACGCGAGCAACGAGGACGTGGAAACCGGCCTCAAATACGTGAACAACGACGCCTGCTATCCGGCGATCATGGTCGTCGGACAACTGGTGGATGCCATCATCCAAGGTAAGTACGATCCCAACCATGTGGCGCTCGCCATTTCGCAGACCGGCGGCATGTGCCGAGCCACCAACTACTACGGTCTGATCCGCAAGGCGCTGATTGACGCCGGATATCCACAGATTCCGGTCATTGCGCTGAGCTTCCAGGGGCTGGAAAGCAACCCGGGCTTCAAGGCGACACCGGCGATGCTGGAGCGTGCCGGCAAAGCGCTCGTGTACGGAGATTTGCTCATGAAATGCCTGTACCGCGTCCGCCCCTACGAGGCGGAACCGGGCAGCGCGAACGCCCTATACGAACAGTGGGATACGATCCTGCGCGAGACCATCGAACACCACGGGTATTCCAAGACCGCCAAACGCGTGTACGGCAAGGGGTATTGGGTTTATCCGCAGCTGCTCAAGAAGATCGTGCGCACTTTCGACGAGCTGCCGCTGAGGGATATCCCGCGCAAGCCGCGTGTCGGTGTGGTAGGTGAGATTCTCGTCAAATACCATCCGGACGCCAACAACCATGTCGTTGACCAGATCGAGGCGCAAGGTTGCGAGGCTGTGGTGCCGGGCATTATCGAATTCATGACCCAGCACCCGTACACCGACAAGTGGAACGAGGACCATCTGGGCACCGGCGGTAGCCAGACTATGGACGCGATCATGCGGTGGGCCCTTAATCGCGGGCTTAATCCGGTGCGTCGCGCCATCGCCACCGCGCACGGCAAGTTCAGCCAGGACGAACGCATGGAGCAGCTTGTCAAGACCGCCGACGAGGTTACGTCAGTCGGCGTGCAAGCGGGCGAAGGATGGCTGCTGACCGCAGAAATCATCGAGCTGATCGAATCCGGCTGCCCGAACATCGTGTGCGCCCAGCCGTTCGCGTGCCTGCCTAACCATGTGACCGGGCGAGGCATGTTCGGCAAGATCCGCCGCCTGTACCCGCAGGCCAACATCGTGTCGATCGACTATGATCCGGGCGCGTCCGAGGCGAACCAGCTCAACCGGCTCAAGCTCATGATCGCCGCCGCCAAGAAGAACCACAAGGCTCATCTTGACGAGCCGATGCACGGTGCTGCCGGCAACCGGCCGGGGCAGGGAAGCGATGCGCAAGCTCCGCTGTCCACCGCGGACTGAAGCGAGCGAACGAACTGAGCCGGATGAAGCATACAACCCGCCCGACCCGGCTCAGCGTTCAAACCTGCCCAACCGTATAACAACCCGCCCGACCCGGCATCATCCGAACGGTCTGTACGCGCCCTGAGCAAGCTGAACGGCATGCTGAACGTGGCGGACAATCCGGAACGGTTTGCAAGCCGCCATCAGTTTTTCGTAGAGCGTACGGCGCGGCAATGCGCGCGTGACGACGGTATTTCGCCTACGATGGCACCATGAGCACACCACGCATCAGCTATGCGCATATGAATGCCACCGTCAACCCCAAGCACGTCGACAGCCTGGTCCGTTTCTTCGAAAGCGGTGCCAAGCCGGAACGCGATGACGGCTACGGGGTGGAAATCGAGCATCTGCCCATACGCAACGGCACCGACCAGGCGGTCAACTATTACGAGCCGAACGGGGTTGAGGAGTTGCTCAACCGTATGCGACCGTATTATGACGCCGACAAGGAATATTGGGAGAACGGTCGGCTTGTCGGACTCGCCCGCAAGGGTATTTCAATTTCACTGGAGCCGGGCGCCCAAATCGAATGCTCGATCGGCGTGCTGCACAGCCCCGAGGAACTGGCTGTCGAATACGGTCGGTTCCGCCAGGAGATCGATCCGATCCTCGATGCGCTTGACTTCCGCCTGGTCAACTACGGCTACCAGCCGAACACCAGTTACGCCGATATTCCAGTGAACCCGAAAAGTCGCTATGAGGCGATGACCGATTATCTGGGACGCGTCGGCCAGTACGGCCTGTGCATGATGCGCGGATCCGCCTCCACACAGGTGAGCATCGACTACCAGAGTGAGCAGGACGCAATCCGCAAGCTGCGCGTGGGCACGGCGGTCGGACCGATTCTGGCGTGGTTCTTCCGCAACACCCCATATTTCGAAGGCGTGGAGAACCCGTTCCCGCTGTTGCGTCAGCGGATGTGGGATTTCCTCGACTGCCAGCGGACCAACCTGATCCCTGGGCTGTACGATGACCGTTTCGGTTGGGAGGATTACGCGGTGGACGTGCTGAGCACGCCCATGATGTTCGCCGATTTGACCCACACCCCCGAGGCTGAGGGCCTGCCCGAGGCGCAGAAGCACCGCGCCGCGTTCCGCGATAACGCCGGCGAGATCTACCCTGACCGCGAACTCAACGCGTACGAGGTGAATCACGTGCTGTCCACGCATTTTAACGATGTGCGCTTGAAGAACTTCATTGAATTGCGTCATTGGGATTCGCTGCCGGTTGAGCGCGCCCAACGGTTGACGGAAGTCATCGGCGCGCTGTTCTACAACGATGCGAACCTCGATCGTTTGACATCCTACTTCGATGGGCTCAGCGACTTGGATGTGCTTGAGGCGAAGGCGAACCTGCAAGCCCATGGCGCCGAATCGACGCCCTACGGCCAACCGCTGGACTTCTGGCAGGAATTCCTCGGGCTGGAAGGCCTGCTCGCCGACGTGCCGGGCGACCCCGCCCACCCCGACGTGTTCCAGGCCTGAACGACACGCCTGTTGTTGCGCGGCCGGCTATGCTATCCGGTAAGACCGGCCGCAGCATGGCGGCATCCACGTCGGAAAGCGAGGAAGCATGGACGCGACAACAGGCACAAACAAGGCACCGGCTCCGGCACAAGCGCGGCAGGGGAACGGCCGTGGCGGCAATGAAGGACGCAATGCTTCCGAAATCCGCCACCGTGTTGACGACCTCACCCTGGAACAGAAGGCATCGCTCACCTCAGGCGCTGACGCATGGCATGTGCAAGGCATCGACGAGTGCGGCATCCCCGGTTACATGATTACCGACGGCCCGCACGGCCTGCGCAAGGCGCGACCCGCCGAGGAGCAGAAGACGGGACTTGGCGATGCCGTGCCGGTGACCTGCTTCCCGCCTGCCGCCGGATTGTCCAGTTCTTGGGATCCGGGGCTCGTCCGTGAAGTCGGCGAAGCGATGGGTGAGGAATGCATCCAGGAGAAGGTCGCGGTCATCCTCGGTCCGGCCGTCAATATCAAACGTAATCCGCTCGGCGGCCGCTGCTTCGAATACTGGTCCGAAGACCCGTTCCTCGCCGGGCATGAAGCCGTCGGCATCGTCGAAGGCGTCCAATCCAAGGGCGTTGGCACATCACTCAAGCATTTCGCGGCAAACAACCAGGAAACTGACCGGTTGCGCATCAGCGCCACCATATCGCCGCGCGCACTGCGGGAAATCTATCTGCCGGCCTTCGAATACATCGTGAAAACCGCGCAGCCGTGGACCGTCATGTGCTCATACAACCGTATCAACGGCGTCCATTCCGCGCAGAACCGCTGGCTGCTGACCGACGTGCTGCGGCGTGAATGGGGATTCCAGGGCATCGTGATGAGCGATTGGGGAGCCGACCATGACCGCGTTGCCTCGCTGAACGCCGGACTCAACCTTGAGATGCCGCCATCCGGCACGGACGACCAAATCGTCGCCGCGGTACGCGACGGGCGGATTGCGCCTGAGCAGCTGGACAGCATGGCGCAAGGCATGATCGACCTCGTCGCCAAGGCGCAGCCGGCCATGAGCCGCGACGGATACCGCTACGACCGCGACCGGCATTACGACATCGCGCGGCGCGCCGCCCGGGAATCCATGGTGCTGCTGAAAAACGAGCAGGGGACACTGCCGGTGCGCCCGGGTGTGCGAGTGGCGGTCATCGGCGAATTCGCGCGCACCGCACGCTATCAGGGCGGCGGATCATCGCATATCACGCCGGACAGGATGTCCTCGTTCCTTGATGCCACTGCCCGTCGCGGCGAACAGGTTGATTTCGCGCCCGGATTCACCCTCGACCTTGACCCTGCCGACCCGGTGCTCGAAGCGCAAGCCATCGAAACCGCGCGTCACGCCGACATCGTACTCATGTTCATGGGGCTCCCGGAAGCCGCGGAATCCGAGGGGTTCGACCGCACCAGCCTCGACATCCCCGCCAAACAGACCAGCCTGCTGCACAAAATCTCTGCCGTCAACCCGCATGTTGCGGTCATCTTGTCCAATGGTTCGGTGGTCTCTGTGGCCCCGTGGTGCGATGACGCCCAGGCGATCCTTGAATCTTGGCTGCTCGGTGAGGCCGGCGGGGATGCGCTCGCCGACGTGGTATTCGGCGATGTTAGCCCGTCAGGCAAGCTCGCGCAAACCATCCCGCTTGATATTAACGATGATCCGACCATGCTCAACTGGCCTGGTGAGGAAGGGCATGTCGACTACGGCGAAGGCGTGTTCGTCGGATACCGCTATTACGACACGTACCGCAAGCCGGTCGCCTACCCGTTTGGGTTCGGGTTGAGCTACGCCACCTTTGACGTGCATGACGCTCGCGTGCGGCGTTTGGGGGTGGATGACGCAGCGCGGGTTGCTGCTGAGCGGGCTGCCGGCGACGCGGCGCAGGGGAACGATGTTGCGCGAGCGGATGGTGCCGCGCATGTGGATGGTGCGTGTGGAGCCGTCGTGCGGGTTGACGCGACGGTGACGAACACGTCAGATGCACCGGGTGCACAAGTCGTCGAGATCTATGTCGCCCCCGGCAAGTCGCAGGTCGCACGGCCGGTTCACGAGTTGAAAGGTTTTGCGCGTGTCGATCTGGCGCCGGGGGAGTCCAAGGCGGTGTCCATCACGCTCGACGAACGTGCGTTCGCCTACTGGTCGCAACGGTTCGACGACTGGCATGTGGAGGCCGGCGATTACACGGTCGAGGTGGGTACGTCGAGCCGGGATATCGTCGCGCGTATTCCGGCGCACCTTGACGGGGACGGGAAAACCATGCCGCTTGACGAATGGTCTACGTTCGGCGAGTGGGCTGCCGATCCGGTCGGTGCGCGCGTGGTTGAAGCGGTTGGACGGGAAGCGGATCAGGGGAGACTACCCCGGTTGCCGCAGAATGGGGTCATGCGGATCTTCCTCATGGCCGCGCCGGTCAACTCGCTGCAGATGATTCTCGGCGAGGAAGGATTGGAGGTCGCCCGGTTCATGCTCGACGAATACCGGCGCATCCGCGGGTGACGGTTGTTGGCGGGTGCGCTGTGGTCGGTGGTCGGTGGTTGGTTGCCGGTTGTCAGTGGATAGTGGCGCCCCAGTGTTCGGTTTGTTGTACCTTCTACCGACGCTGAGGCAAATCTGAGTGTCGGTAGAAGCAGTTCCGTAACCTTCTACCGACACTGAGCGCCAGTCAGCGTCGGTAGAAGCGGGGCGCGGGGTATTTGCCGGCGGTGTGCGCTCGCAGCATCGTGCAGTGTCGGCCGTCCACACCGTGACACGCTGATTGTTGCATATACAACAAATGCCTATGCTGGACGGTATGAGCACGTTACCATCGTCACCATCGTCGCCAGCGGAATCGTCGTCACCATCATCCGTACCCGCACCCGCCACGCCGGTATCTGCGGGCAAATCCGGTCCTGCACGCCGTCAGACCATGGGTGAAAAACGGCTCATCGTCGTTGTCATCGCCTTGTCCGTCCTCACCTTCCTCGGCATCCTGTCGGAGACGTCGCTCAACATTTCGTACGCCACCCTGATGAGTGAATTCTCGCTGTCTGCCGACGTGGTGCAATGGCTGACCACCGGGTATCTGCTGCTGTTGTCGGTGGCGATCCCGACCTCGCCGTTCCTCGTGCGCACCTTCCCCACGCGTGCGTTGTTCGTCGCCGCCGTAGCTCTGTTCGGCACGGGCACGCTGATCGGTGCGCTCGCCGTGAACTTCCCGATGCTGCTCGCCGCCCGTTTGGTCATGGCCTTGGGCACCGGCGTTTCGCTGCCCCTGCTGACCACCATCATTCTTGATCAGGCCCCGTTCGACCGACGCGGTATGATGCTTGGCCTGGTCAGTCTGGTCACATGCGCGGCGCCCGCAATCGGCCCGGTGTTCGGCGGGCTGGTTATGGAATTCCTCAACTGGCACTGGATTTTCTACACCATGATTCCGTTTCTGGTGGTCTCGCTCATCCTCGGCTCGGCGACCGTGCCTGATGTGCGGCACGGGGAGCGGGGGGTATCTATCCCTGCCATCCCTGCTGTTGATCGCCTTGGGATTGTCCGGACTGATTCTTGCGATGAGTTGCTATACGCAATGGCGTGGCGATTGGCGCTTCTGGGTGATTCTGGTCGGCGCAATCGCGGTGTTGGCCGTGTTCGCCGCGGTGCAGCTGCGCATGGAACATCCGCTGATTCAGGTGCGTACCTTCGCATACCCTGGATTCACGCTCGGTATGCTGATTCAGCTGATGGCATCCGGCTGTGTGCTCGCCGTGAACTTCCTGTTGCCGATTCTGTTGCAGCGAGGACTTGGTCATTCGAGCATGATTGCTGCGCTGATTCTGCTGCCTGGGGCAGTTGCCGGGGCGGTGTCCGCGCCGCTTGTCGGTGGCTTGTTGCGTGACCATTTCCCACCCCGGTTCATTGCGGTTGGCTTCATGGGCATCGCGCTGATGGATGTGGACATGATGTTCGGATGCCGGCATGAATTGCCGGTCGCGATATCGTATGCGCTGTTTTCCGCGTTCGCCAGATGCGTGCTCGTGCCCGACCAGACGCACGCGCTCAACCAGTTGCCACAACGCATGAACGCAGACGGGTCGGCGGTGTTGAACACCGTCCAGCAGATGGCTGGGGCGATCGGCACGGCGCTCGCATCGGCGCTGATCGCCAGCGGATCGCAAGCTGCTGCTGCCAGAGGATTGGGACAAGCGCAGGCATATATCGCCGGATTCTCCTCCAGTATGCGCGTGTTCCTTGGCATGGCGGTCGCCGGCGAAATCATGGCGCTAATTATGTTCCGTGTGACCCGATCCTCGCGTGACGCCGCCTGATCCAACCGAACCGGCCTGCTGGAGCAGCCCGGGCCGTGATTGTGTGAGTGGATCCTCGCACAACCGCACCCAGCCAGGCTGCATTGCCCGTCCGGGTGTGCCTGGACCGTGATTGTGTGAGTGGATCCTCGCACAACGCCGTCTATCCCGACCAGACCAGTCTCCCGGAGTTGTCCAGACCGTGACTGTGCGAGCGAATCCTCGCATGATGACGCTCGACCCAATCGGGCCAGTCGCCAGCCACCGCTCGGACCGTCACTGTGTGAGCCAATCCTCACATGGTGCCGTCTATCCCGACCAAATCACCCGCCGTGCAATCCTCGGGCCGTCATTGTGTGAGCGGATTCTCGCACAACGGGCGGGCCTCGGGAAGTCGGTGCGGGCGACGTCATGATTCGGTCTGCTGACTGGCGTCGTCGTCGGTTGCCCGTGAAGCATGCCGCGGGTTCGTATCTCGTTTATCTGTAGTACTTCCTGAAGCGCATCTCCGCTATCTGTGTTCTTGGTGGCCGCAACCTCGAAGTGCGACCCGCAGAATATCAACAGCGCTACCGCGGGTATCGGACGTCGGCGAACACAAATACGCGAGATAGTCTCCAGCAGGTACTGCAGATAACGCAGATAGCAGTGTCCGGCACGTGATACACAGATGTACCAGCCGGCGGCTCTCGATGGATACCGATCAAATGCCATTGCCGACCGATCTCAAACAATGAGTGCCGGGGATGCGTCGCGAGCGTGATGTGGTCGTGCCTAAGCTCGATGCCGACCCATCTGATGAGCTATGTATGTCGGCGGATGCATGGCGTGAGTGGTGCGATGTGGTTTCGGTGGTATTGCTGAGGGTCTGTTGTGTTGTGTGTGTCAGGGCATGCGTGATGGGGGTGATGTCGTGTGGTTGGGTCGGTTGAGTGGTGCGGTTGTTGTTTGCGTATGCCGTGGGATGCGCGGCGGCCGTGATGCAGTGGGGGTTGGGGCTCTGAGTAGTGCATCTGCTGCGTCATGTATGTCGTGGCATGCGTGATGGGGGTGATGTCGTGTGGTTGGGTTGGTGGGGCGATGCATCTGTCGTGTTGCGTATGTCGGGACATGCGTTGCAGGCGCGATGCTGCGGGATGACTGGGGCTTGCCGGGGTGCGTATGCGATTGCATACATGATGCGGCGGAGGCGCGCGCGGCGTTGGCATCAGGGTGAATAAGGGAGCCGACTACCAGCAACAAACCGGTTCGACACGCCAAATGTTGCATATACAACTGTTGTATGAGCTACCTATTAGGATGTGATTCCAAGACGGCGCATAACAATCGACGGCAGTCGTCAATTGCAAGCCCGGCCTTACAACAATCAGACAGGAGCAGGTCGCATGGTCACAGGCACCGATTCCATGGATGCGCGCAATCCTGCGGATACGCACGTTACCGCAGACGACGGCGCATATCCGCGGCAACGCACCGCATCGGAGACTACCCAGCCGCCAGATGCCGATGCCTTCCCCAGCGGTGCCCTCCCGAAGGCCATGGCCTCGCCCGGTTGCGATCCGCTTCCGCTGGCCATTGAAATCCAAGGACTCAGCCGGGTTGTCCGCCGCTATCTTGGCCTGACCATGCCGGCCAACGCGCGCGTGGCAACCGACGGCAACGCCAATATCATCATGTATCTTGACCGGCACCGCGACCGCGAGGTGTTCCAGCATGACATCGAATCATGCTTCCGCATCACCAGGTCCACCGCCTCCCGAGTACTGACCCGCATGGAACGCAAGGGGCTGATTGTGCGCCAGCCGGTCGCCCGTGACGCGCGGCTTAAGCGCATCGTGCTCACTGAACAGGCCGACCGGATTGTCGCCGACCTCGCCGCCAACGGTGATCGCACCGAAGACATCCTCGCCGATGGTTTCACGCCCGGCGAACTTGCACAATTGAGGGACTATCTCGGCAGGCTCCGTCATAATATGGACGCCGCGCTTGATGTCGCCGCCCGCGCCCAGCCCACACGGGCGCCGTCGCAGCAGCCGATCGAGAACCAAGAACCTCAGTACCAAGAACAGCGACAGCCCCAATACCAAGAGTCTCTGCGGATTACCCGCGGCAAATCCATTGGCCGCCGGCCGAGCCAAGAGCCCCTCTAATGCCCGCAGAACACCAAGGAAGGAAAGGAACGCAACCAGTGACCACGAGCACACCCGCGACTACGCGCGCCGCCGCCGATGCACCGGCGAAACCCACGCACGTCATCCGTACCCTGCTGCACAGCCTGCGCGAATACAAGAAGGAAAGCCTGCTTACACCGCTCGCCGTCGCAGTTGAGGCGATTATGGAAATCGTCATCCCGACGGTCATGGCGAACCTCATCGACCAGGGCATCTCCGGCGGCTCCATGCCCGCCGTGTGGAAATTCGGCCTGATCCTGTTCCTGTGCGCGCTCGTCTCGTTTGCCGCCGGCACGCTTGCCGGCCGGTTCGCCGCCGTCGCCTCCGCGGGCTTCGCGAAGAACCTCCGCCACGACGTGTTCGCCAAGGTGCAGGGCTTCAGCTTCACGAATATCGACCGTTTCTCCACCGGCTCGATCATCACCCGCAGCACCACCGATGTGACCAACCTGCAGAACTCCTACCAGATGATCGTCCGCATCGGCGTGCGCGCCCCTGTCATGATGATCGCCGCATGGATCTGCTCGTTCCGCATCAGCAAGCCGATTTCGCTGGTATATCTTGCAATCATCCCGATTCTCGGCATCGCGCTGTTCGCGATCGTCCTTCTGGTGCACCCGATTTTCGAGCGCGTCTTCCATACCTATGACAAGCTCAACAACGACGTGGATGAAAATCTCCAAGGCGTCCGCGTGGTCAAGTCATACAACCGCGAAGACCATGAGATCGAGAAGTTCGGCCGCATCTCCCGCGCCATCTACCGTGATTTCGTCAAGGCGGAACGCATACTGAGCTTCAACGCCCCGCTTATGGACGCGTGCATCTACATCGCCCTGCTCGCGGTGTCCTGGATGGGTGCGCAGCAGATCGTGGCCTCCGGGAACAATGCGGCGCACGGCCTGACCACCGGCGGCCTGACCGCACTGGTGACCTACGCGCTGCAGATCCTCATGGCGCTCATGATGATCTCGATGGTGTTCGTCATGTTCATCATCTCGCAGGCGTCCGCCGAGCGTATCTGCCAGGTGTTGCAGGAGCGCAGCACCGTCACCGACCCCGACCACCCGATTGAGCAGGTGCCGGACGGTTCCATCGAATTCGACCATGTGACCTTCCGCTATTCGCGCAATTCGGAAAAGCCGGTGCTTGACGACATCAATCTTGATATCCCCTCAGGTTCGGTGGTCGGCATCATCGGTGGCACGGGCTCGTCCAAATCCAGCCTCGTGCAGCTGATTCCGCGTCTATACGATGTGACTGAAGGCTCGCTGAAGGTCGGCGGGCATGACGTGCGTGAATACGATCTGCAAGTCTTGCGCGACCAGGTCGCCATGGTATTGCAGAAGAACGTGCTGTTCAGCGGCACCATCGCCGATAACCTGCGTTGGGGCAACCCGGACGCCACCGACGAGCAGATTCGACACGCCGCTCAGATTGCGCAGGCGGATGGCTTCATCCAGGAATTCCCCGATAAGTACGACACCATGATCGAACAGGGCGGTACGAACGTGTCCGGTGGTCAGCGTCAGCGCCTGTGCATCGCCCGCGCGCTGCTGAAAAACCCGAAGATCCTGATTCTTGACGATTCCACCAGCGCGGTGGATACCAAGACCGACCAGTTGATTCGCGAAGGCCTGCGCTCCGAGGCGCCGGATGTCACGAAGATCATCATCGCCCAGCGGTTGAGTTCCGTGCAGGACGCTGACATGATTCTGGTCATGGCGGACGGCTGCATCATGGACAAGGGCACGCATGAGCAGCTGTTGAAGACCAGCGATGAATACCGCGCGATCTATGAGCTGCAGACCAAGAACCACGGCGAAGCGGATGCTACGGAAATAACGGATTCCAAGGATTCCCAGGCTTCCGCTGATTCCCATGCTTCCGCCCCCGCCGCCGCCGAGGCAACCGCAAGCACCACCCAGGAAGGAGAGGCACGATGAGCACGCAGAACACCACGCAATCCACGGATACCAAGCCAGTCAAGCCGTCTGACGCGTCGGCGCAGCCAGGCGTCTCCGACACTGCGACCCCCGCAACCGGCACCGGCCGCAAGCCGCGCCCGAAAGTCACGCGCGGCACCGTGAAACGCCTGTGGGGCTACATCTCCCAATACCCGGTGCGTCTGGTCATCGTCGTCCTGTCGATCATCGTGTCTGCCGCCGCGCAGGCGCTGTCCATCGCGTTCCTGCAGCGGCTCGTCGACACGTACATCATCCCGCTGGTCACCGCCACCCACCCCGACTGGGGCCCGCTGATCCGCGCGCTCACGCTGCTGTCCATCATGTACGCGGTCGGCACGTTCTGCGCGTGGCTGTGGGGCTGGCTGATCATCGACATCGAACAGGGTACGCTCAAGAAGATCCGCGACGACATGTTCGCCCACCAGCAGCGTCTGCCGATCCGCTACTTCGACACCCACGAGCACGGCGACGTGATGAGCCGGTACACCAACGACACCGACACCTTGCGGCAGGCGATTTCGCAGTCCTTCCCGCAGATGTTCTCCTCGCTGCTGTCCGCGCTCGCATCCCTGATTGCGATGATGTGGCTGTCCGTGCCGTTCGCGCTGTTCACCCTCGCGTTCGCGATTATCCTGTTCGTGTTCGTCAACAAGCTCGTCGCCCGCTCCGGCAGCCAGTTCGTGCGTCAGCAGCGCGTGCTCGGCGATGTCAACGGTTTCGTCGAGGAAGCGGTCAACGGTCAGAAAGTCATCAAGGTGTTCAACCACGAGGACGCCACGCAACGCGAATTCGACCGCCGCAACGCCGAACTGTTCGATGCGGCCGCCAAGGCGAACACCTACGGCAACATCACCATGCCGATCGTGAACAACTCCGGCTACCTGCTTTATGCCGCCACCGCGATTCTCGGCGCGTGGGCGGGCCTGTCCGGCATGCACAACTTCGGCTTGGGCGGCGCCGGGACCATGACTCTCGGCACGGTCATCGCCATGCTCACCCTGTCGCGCGGATTCATCAACCCGCTCGGCCAGGTCTCCATGCAGTTCACCATGGTCATGATGGCGCTCGCTGGTGCCTCGCGCATCTTTGCGCTCATGGACGAACCGGTGGAAGCCGACGGTGGGCACGGTCACACTCGTCAACGTCGAACTCAGCGAAGACGGGCGCACGATGACGGAAACCGACCGGGAGACGCAGCATTGGGCGTGGAAACGTGCCGCGGATGATGACGGAACGCGTTCGCTCGCCGCCGCAGCGAAACTGCGCGGCCAGGCCCGTGAAGTCACCGCCAAGGCCAAGGAGAGTGCAATCACTTCGCCGGACGGCCGGTACACGCTGCTGCGCGGCGATGTGCGCTTCACCGATGTGACCTTCGGTTACGATCCGTCCAAGCCTGTGCTGCATGACATCACGTGGTTCGCCAAGCCGGGTCAGAAGGTCGCGCTGGTTGGTGCGACGGGTGCGGGCAAGACCACGGTCACGAACCTCATCAACCGCTTCTACGACATTCAGGAAGGCCAGATCCTGTATGACGGCATCGACGTGCGCAACATCCGCAAGCCGGATTTTCGCCGTTCGCTCGGCATCGTGCTGCAGGACGTAAACCTGTTCACCGGCACGGTGATGGACAACATCCGCTACGGGCGTCTTGACGCGACGGATGAGGAATGCATCGAGGCGGCGAAACGCACGAATGCGGACGGGTTCATCCGCATGCTGCCGGAGGGCTATCACACCGTGCTGTCCGGTGATGGTTCCGGTCTGTCGCAGGGCCAGCGACAGTTGATTTCGATTGCGCGCGCTGCTGTGGCCGATCCGCCGGCGATGATTCTGGATGAGGCGACCAGCTCGATCGATACCCGCACCGAAGAGGTCGTGCAGGCGGGTATGGACGCGTTGATGAAGGGCCGCACGGTTTTCGTGATCGCGCACCGGTTGTCCACTGTCCGCAATGCGGACGTGATCATGGTACTCGACCACGGCCGGATCATCGAACGTGGCAACCACGATGAGCTCATCGCTCAGCGCGGCGAGTACTACCAGCTGTACACCGGAGCGCTCGAACTCGAGTAGTCTCGGGTTCGCCGCCGCCCGCGCCGCCTCCTGCACCGCACAGCCCCGCGGGCGAGCACACACAAACCGTCTGCAGCACTGACACCCCGCTCAGCGTCGGTAGACGGTTTTCTTTCTGTTTCTGCCGACGCTCAGCACCCCGCCGTCGTCGGTAGAAGGTGGGGGAGGATGGGGCGAATCGCGTGTTCGCGGTCGGTTGCGGTCTCGTCCCGCCCGCGGTGCTATCATGGCGGCTGTATGAGACGATGATCCGTTATCAGCGGGGAGTCTTCGGAAGAACAGGGCCCGGCAAATCGACGAATCGGCGAATGCCAAGCTCCCAGTAGAACCGACGGGTCCGGCCCGACACAGCCGGACACAAGCGGTCGCGCACAACCGGCAATCCGGCGATACGCGGCAAGCGAGGTGGTACCGCGGCGCGGGCACAAGCCCCGTCGTCCTCGTGGCAATGTCAACCAGCCAGTCGAGGAGAATATGGTGAGCGAAACCACCGATCACGTGTATCCCAAGGCATCAACCGGCGATCAGAGCGCCAAAGTCGCGCCGAACCCGGACTTCCCCAAACTCGAGGAATCGGTCCTCGATTATTGGGACACCGATGACACCTTCAACAAATCCGTGGAACGCCGCCCGTCCGGCGACCACAGCCAGAACGAGTTCGTGTTCTTCGACGGCCCGCCGTTCGCCAACGGTCTGCCGCACTACGGCCATCTGCTGACCGGTTATGCGAAGGACGTCATCCCGCGCTACCAGACCATGAAGGGCCACAAGGTCAACCGCGTATTCGGTTGGGACACGCACGGCCTGCCTGCCGAGCTCGAAGCGCAGAAGGAACTCGGCATCGACTCGGTCGATGACATCAACAAGATGGGCATCGCCAAGTTCAACGACGCCTGCCGCGCCTCCGTGCTCAAATACACCAACGAATGGCGTGAATACGTGCACCGTCAGGGCCGCTGGGTGGACTTCGACCACGGCTACAAGACGCTCAATATCCCGTACATGGAATCCGTGATGTGGGCGTTCAAGCAGCTGTACGAAAAGGGCCTGGCCTATAAGGGCTACCGCGTGCTGCCGTACTGCCCGAAGGACCGCACCCCGCTGAGCAACCACGAGTTGCGCATGGACGCGGACGTCTACCAAGACCGTCAGGACACCACCGTGTCCGTCGCCGTCAAACTGCGCGACGAAGACGACGCCTACGCCGTGTTCTGGACCACCACCCCGTGGACCGTGCCCACCAACCTCGCCATCGTCGTCGGCGCTGACATCGACTATGTCGAGGTGCGCCCGACGCAAGGCAAGTTCGCCGGCAAGAAATTCTATATCGGCAAGCCGCGTCTCGATGCCTATGCCAAGGAACTCGGCGACGACTACGAGATCGTGCGCGAGTTCAAGGGCGCCGAGATGGAAGGATGGCGCTACTGGCCGGTCTTCCCGTATTTCGCCGACGACAAGGCGCTCGCCGAAGGTGGTACCCCCGGCCCGAACGCCTTCCAGATCTTCACCGCCGACTACGTCGACACAGTCGAAGGTTCCGGCCTTGTACACCAGGCGCCATACGGCGAAGACGATATGAACACGCTCAACGCCAAGGGCATCAAGTCTGTGGATGTGCTCGACGAAGCCTGCGTGTTCAACGCGCTCGCCCCCGACTATGAGGGCATGTACGTGTTCGACGCGAACCTGCCGATTCTGCGCAACCTGCGCGCCGGAGACGGCCCGCTCGCGCGCATCCCCGAGGAGCATCGCGCTCTGCTGTTCCAGGAGAAGAGCTACGTGCACTCCTACCCGCACTGTTGGCGTTGCGGCACCCCGCTGATCTACAAGCCAGTGTCAAGCTGGTTCGTCTCGGTCACGAAGATCAAGGACCGCCTGCTCAAGCACAATCAGGAAATCAACTGGATTCCGTCCAACGTCAAGGACGGCCAGTTCGGCAAGTGGCTCGCCAACGCGCGTGACTGGTCCATCAGTCGCAACCGCTTCTGGGGCTCGCCGATTCCGGTGTGGGTGAGTGACGACCCGAAGTATCCGCGCGTCGACGTGTACGGTTCGCTTGACGAGCTCAAGGCTGATTTCGGCGATTACCCGCGCGACGACAAGGGCGAGATCAACATGCATCGCCCGTATATCGACCGCCTGACCCGCCCGAACCCGGACGATCCGACCGGCAAGAGCCATATGCACCGCATCACCGACGTGCTCGACTGCTGGTTCGAATCCGGCTCCATGCCGTTCGCGCAGTTCCATTACCCCTTCGAGAACAAGGAGTATTTCGAGCAGCACTTCCCGTGCGACTACGTGGTCGAGTACATCGGCCAGACGCGCGGCTGGTTCTACACGCTGCACATCATGGCAACCGCACTGTTCGACAAGCCGGCGTTCAAGAACGTCATCTGCCATGGCATCGTGCTCGGCTCCGACGGCCAGAAGATGAGCAAGCACCTGCGCAACTACCCGGATGTCAACGGCGTGTTCGACAAGTTCGGTTCCGACGCCATGCGTTGGTTCCTCATGAGCTCCCCGATTCTGCGCGGCGGCAACCTCATCGTTACCGCGGACGGCATCCGCGACACCGTGCGCCAGGTCATGCTGCCGGTGTGGAGCTCGTACTACTTCTTCACGCTGTACGCGAACGCGGCGAACGGAGGCAAGGGCTTCGACGCACGTCGTCTGCGTGCCGACGAAGTTGACGGTCTGCCTCGCATGGACCAGTATCTGCTGGCCCGTACGCGCCTGCTGGTTGAACGCGTCGAGAAGTCGCTGGATGATTTCGCGATTTCCGATGCGTGCGAGGCGGTCACCGATTTCATCGACGTGCTGACCAACTGGTACATCCGCAACACGCGCGACCGCTTCTGGAACGAGGACGAGAACGCGTTCAACACGCTGTACACTGTGCTGGAAACCTTCATGCGCGCACTCGCCCCGCTCGCCCCGATGGAGGCGGAAACCGTGTGGCGGGGTCTGACCGGCGGCGAATCCGTGCATCTGGCGGATTGGCCGTTCCTTACTGACGAGAAGACCGGCGAGTCTACGGAGCTTGGTCTTGTGCTCAAGGCCAATGATGCGCTTGTGTCCGCGATGGACCAGGTGCGCGAGGTGGTTTCCGCGACCCTGTCGCTGCGCAAGGCGGAGCAGATTCGCGTGCGTCAGCCGCTGAGCAAGCTCACCGTCGTGGTCGCCGACCCGGAGGCGGTTGAGGATTACGTTGAGATTCTGAAGTCCGAGCTCAACGTGAAGTCCGTGGACTTCTCGACTCTCGAGGATGCGCCGGAACACGGGCTGAAGATCATCCACCAGCTCAAGGTCAATGCGCGCGCCGCCGGCCCGCGCCTGGGCAAGCAGGTGCAGTTCGCCATCAAGGCGTCCAAGACGGGTGCCTGGCATGTGGATGCCGCGACCGGCGCTCCTGTGGTCGAGACGCCGAACGGCGATATCGTGCTCGAGGATGGCGAGTTCGAGGTCATCAATCGCGTGGAGGAGCAGGATGCCAAGCAGGCCGCTAATTCGGTGTCCTCGGCGCTGCCGTCCGGCGGGTTCGTGATTCTCGACACCGCGCTCGACGACGATCTGCTGGCCGAAGGCTACGCGCGTGACGCGGTCCGTGCGGTGCAGGATGCCCGAAAGGAAGCCGATTTCAATATCTCCGACCGGATTGTGCTAACCCTGACCGCACCCGCGGTGGATGCGCCGAAGCTTGAGCAGTTCCGTGACCTGATCGCTCACGAGACGCTCGCCACGACGCTCGACATCAAGCCGAGCGATACCGCCAAGGAACTCGAGGTCGCCGTCGCCAAGGCCTGACGCCTCGGGGGCGCCGTGCCTGTGGGCGTGATGCCCGCTGGTTCGACACCCCAAGGGGTGCATCTTGTTGAGTATCGACGCTCCCAACCTCACAAACTGGTTACGCTGGTGAGTCCGCTAGCGTAGCCAGTTTGTGTATCTGCCCACCCGCATCCCTGTTTCTACCGACGCTGAGACCACTGTCAGCGTCGGTAGAAGGTTGGGGGAGAGACAGGAGTCGGGGGCGGCGGGTACACCGGCAGCGATGACGCCGTGGCGTCCTACCATGGGGAAGTCGGGCGTCGCCCGGCGCTTTCCACCGACCGACAGGAGCATGATGAAGCAGATCGTCGCGGGCGTGCTCGCCCACGTGGATGCGGGCAAGACCACACTTTCCGAGGCGATGTTGTACGTGTCCGGCGAAGTGCGTCGGCTTGGCCGCGTCGATCATGGCGACGCGTTCCTCGATACCGACGCGTTGGAAAAACGACGTGGCATCACCATCTATTCCAAAGACGCGATCATCGACTATCCGGGTATGCGCTTGACCCTGCTCGACACGCCCGGGCACGTGGATTTTGCCGCCGATATGGAACGCACACTGGGTGTGCTCGATGTCGCTCTGCTCGTCATCTCAGCCGTCGATGGCGTGCAAGGTCATACCGAGACTCTGTGGCGATTGCTGGAGCGCTATCATGTGCCGACCTTCATCGTCATCAATAAAATCGACGCGCTCGCTCCCGGCATTTCGCGCGATGACGTGCTCGCCGGCATCCGCAAGCGATTTGGCGAGGTGTGCGTGGATACCGGATTGCCGCAGAATTCTGCCGATATCGCTGAGAATGCGGATACCCCGGTCACTGCGGACACCCCCGTACCTTCGGATGCTTCAGTTACCGCAGACGCCCATGCAGCCACGGGCGCATCGACTGGCATGATTGTCGGCGGCTCGTCCGCCCACGCCCAGATTTCCGCCGGTTCCCGAATGGAACACGATGAAGATGTCGCCGCGCTCGACGAATCCGCGCTCGACGAATATTGCGACACCGGCCGCATCAGTCCTGGAACCATCAGCCGGATGATCGCGCAACGCAAGCTCGTCCCATGCCTGTGGACGTCGGCGCTGCAATTGCAAGGCATCCGCTATCTGCTGGATGCGCTTGCCGCGTACGCTCCTGAGCCGCGCTATGACGGATACGGCGACAACTCTTCCGACAACACTTCCGTCAATCATGGCAAAGATAACGCCGATAACAGTAGTGATCGCAGCAATGACAAGGATTTCGGCGCCCGCGTGTTCCGCATTTCGCATGACGCCCAGCACAACCGGCTCACTTGGCTGAAAGTGACCGGCGGCGAATTGCCTGTGAAAAGCGAGATTGAACCGTACGGAAAAATCGACCAGATCAGGCGATATTCAGGCGCGAAATACGATATCCTGCAATCCGCCCCCGCCGGAACAGTATGTGCGGTGACCGGTCTGGAAGGCACGGTGCCAGGTCAGGGGCTCGGCATGCAGACGGACGCCTCGCATCCGCTGCTTGAACCTGTGCTCACCTACACGGTTACGGCCACCGATGGCACGGATACGCACAAGCTGTTGGGTGCGCTGCGTGAACTCGAGGACGAGGAACCGCTGTTGCACGTGCGGTGGATCGAGCGTCTTGAGGAGATTCACATCCAGCTCATGGGCGCTGTCCAGCTGGAAATCGTGCAGGAACTGCTGCGCACGCGCTTCGGCATCGAAGTCGCGTTCGATCGCGGGGGCATCGTATACCACGAGACCATAGACACGCCGGTCGAAGGGGTGGGTCATTTCGAACCGTTGCGGCACTACGCGGAAGTCCACCTGCTGCTGGAGCCGCTCGAGCGTGGCCGCGGACTCCAATTCGCCAGCGATTGCAGTTTGGATGTGCTCGACCGCAACTGGCAGCGCCTGATCATGACGCATATGCGCGAACGCGAGCATCTGGGCGTGCTTATCGGCGCGCCAATCACCGATATGCAGATTACGTTGCTGACCGGTCGGGCGCATGACAAGCACACGGAAGGCGGGGATTTCCGCCAGGCGACGTATCGCGCAATCCGCGAAGGGCTCATGCAGGCGCGTCAGGGCGGGCATTGCCATGTGCTTGAACCGTGGTACCGCTTCCGTCTGGAGCTGCCCGCCGATCAGGTGGGGCATGCGATGGCTGATATCCAGCGGATGAGTGGTACGTTCGACCCGCCTGACAATGACGGCACGACGGCGGTGCTGGAGGGCGAGGCGCCCGTCGAAGGCATGCGTGATTACGCGATGGATGTCAACGCGTACACGCACGGACGCGGGTCGCTGACCTGCGTGTCGGCGGGCTACCGACCATGCCACGACGAGGACGCGGTCATCGCTGCAGCCGAGTATGATCCCGAAGCCGATCTGGAAAACACTCCGGATTCGGTATTCTGCGCGCATGGTGCCGGGTATCCGGTCAAATGGTACAAAGTGACGGAGTTCATGCATCTGCCGTTCGCGTGGCAGCAGGCGTAGCAGGGTGGTTATTGCGGCCGGCGGAACTGCGGGATGATGAGAACGTGTGTCTCGTGGTCACATGACTTGCGCGCCGAACGGCCACAACGCGAGCTTCGCCATCTTGAATGACTGGATGCCGAACGGCACGCCGATGACGGTGATGCAGTTGAGTACGCCTGCGATCACGTAGCCGATTGCCATCCAGATGCCGACCAACACCACCCAGATGATGTTGGCGAGCAGTGAGCCGACGCCACCGCCATACACCACGGACTTGCCGAACGGGGTGAGTGTCAGGCCAGCCATTTTGAACGCTTGGATGCCGAGCGGGATGCCGACGATGGTGATGCACAGCACGATGCCGATGATCGCCCATGCCACAGCCAGTTCGAGACCGCCGAGAATCAGCCACAGGATATTGCCCAACGTATTCATGCGCCCATTATGCATGCGGTGGGTGACATGGGGGCATTGGCGTTGGCATTGGTACCGGCGTTGGTGTAGCGGTGCCGCTTGACGGTGATGACGTAGGGACATTCATGGGGTGTTGGCCTTGTTGTCCGGTCTACAGCGTGCCTTTCTCGGATGCGGGAATCCGGTCTCGATGGCCCGGGCGGGCGTATGGTCCGGCTGCGTATGCTTGGGCATGCGCAACTCGGCGGAACCGTATTGGCGGCCGCGTGCCCAGGTGGGATGCGACGCGTCGTGTATGCCATGGCATGCGTGGGCGGGGCAAACGCCACGGAAGACGGCGGTGTCCGGTGGTATCCGTCAGGTTGTGCATGCCCGCGCATACGAACCCGGGTGTATCGTCCTGTACGGCGGGGCTCCGGGCGGTATCGGTCGGGTTCCGTATGTCCGGGCATGCACAACCCGGTGTTGCATGGCAGGCGGGTGTGTCGCGCTGGCCTGACGTCCCGGTGGGCCGGGATTGATGCGCGAACCGATTGACCTCCCCGCGACGCCTCCACTCCTGTACTCCCGCAAGAACCCAGTCACATCGGAAGCACCATGATTTTCCTATGTGTCATGTCGCTGGATGGCAATGCCGGTGCTCGCATGGCAAGCTGAGTATTCCCTGTATGTATCTCAGGGTATTCACAGGGAAACGTATTGTGAACCCAAGGTGACATCCGTATGCTGATTCAGGTCAGCGGAAGTTGGCGAGATTCTCTTGTGAATCCCATAATTCAATCCCTTCTCTCTTCTTTTCTCTCCTTCTTCGGGGCCCGGTTTCCGCCGGGCCCCTTCTCTTTTGCGAAAGCCGGCGTTGAGTGCAGTGTTGATTGTCGCGGTGCGGATACTTACCGTCCGGTGTTTGCGATCCGGTCGATGGCGGTAAGCTCGTCATTGGTGAAATCGGCCGACTGCAGTGCGCCGATGCTGTCAAGCAGCTGCTCGGGTCGGGACGCGCCCACGAGCACACTGGTCACTTCGCTCTTGCGCAGCAGCCAGGCGAGCGCCATATCCGCGAGACTCTGCCCGCGCGCAGCGGCAATCGTATTCAACGCGACAATCGCGTCATGCGTGCGTGCCACGTCGGCTTCGGTGAGGAACCGGCCGTCCCTGGCCACGCGCGAATCCGTTGGAATCCCGTCCAGATACCGGTCGGTGAGCAGTCCCTGGTCGAGCGGGCTGTAGGTGATCAGCCCCTTGCCCAGCCGGCTGACGGCATCGAGCAGGCCGTTATGTTCCACGGTCCGGTCAAGGATGTTGTAGCGGTTCTGCGCGATGATGAACGGCACATGCAGTTCGTCAAGGATCGCCTTGGCCGCTTCGAGCCGCTGCCCGTCATAGTTCGACAGGCCCACGTACAGTGCTTTGCCGCTTGTGACCGCCTGCGCGAGCGCGCCCATGGTTTCCTCGAGCGGTGTGTCCGGGTCGGGGCAGTGGTGGTAGAAGATGTCGACGTAGTCAAGGCCGAGTCGCGTCAGACTCTGATCGAGGCTGGCGAGCAGGTATTTGCGGCTGCCGTGGTCGCCGTATGGGCCGGGCCACATGTCGAATCCGGCTTTGGTGCTGATGACCAGCTCGTCGCGGTGTGCGCCGAAATAATCGTGCAAAATCCTGCCGGCGTTGCGTTCGGCGCTGCCGGGTTCCGGCCCGTAGTTGTTGGCGAGGTCGAAATGCGTGATGCCGTGGTCGAATGCGGTGAAGCACAGCTGTTTCATCGTGTCGTATGACGAGAAATCGCCGAAATTATGCCAAAAGCCGAGGCTGATGGCGGGCAGTTTCAGACCGCTGCGGCCACTTCGCCGGTAGGGCATGGTCTCGTATCGGTCGGGGGATGGCGTGTATGTGCTGATACCGGTGGTGTTGGTTGATGATGGCATCGTTACCTCCTGCGTGCTGAGTTCGTGCACTGGGTTCGTGCGTGGTGTGCGGCGTGCGGTGGGTGGGTGGCTGGCGTTCGGTTGCGAATGCCTGACCGTGCCGTGTCGTGCCGCTGGTTGCGTCCTCATCATAGGCTGGAGCCGTGAAGTTTCTCATTGCGATGGATTCGTTCAAGGGCTCGCTTGATGCCGTGGCGGCGTGTCGCGCGGTCGTGCGCGGGGTGGAGGCGGCTTGCCCGACGGCGTGTTGCGATATCGCGCCGATGGCTGATGGGGGAGAAGGCACGCTGGATGTGCTGCTGGCTTCGGTAGGCGGACGACGTCGCAGTGCGATGGTCCGCGATCCGCTGATGCGGCTGGTCCGCGCGGAGTACGGGCTGTTGGACGCAAGGGATGTCTTGGATGCCCGGGATGTCGGGGATATGCAGGGTATCGAAGATGTGCTGCATACCGATGGTGTACGAAACACAGGGAACGCGAATCGCGTAGCAACAGCCGAGCCCGGGCGTGTCGCCGTGGTAGAGATGGCGCGTGCCAGCGGCCTGCAATACGTGGATGAGCATACGCGCGACCCGCTGCATGCCAGCACGTTCGGCACTGGCGAGCTGATCAGACACGCGCTCGATGACGGGGCGCGCACGATTATCGTTACGCTCGGCGGCAGCGCGACCAACGATGGCGGCGCCGGCATCGCCCAGGCGCTTGGCGCCCGATTACTGGATACGAACGGGCGGGAACTGGAACCGGGAGGTGCGGCGCTCGCGCGACTCGACCATATCGACACCGCCCGCATGGACCCGCGACTCGCGCATACGGTGATCCGCATCGCCACCGATGTCACCAATCCGCTGACCGGGCCGACCGGCGCATCCGCAGTATTCGGCCCGCAGAAGGGCGCGACCCTGACGATGGTCCGGCAACTCGATGACGCGCTCGGGCGGTTCGCACAGGTCATCGAACGCGATCTGGGACGTTCTGTCGCCGCGGTTCCTGGAGCCGGTGCCGGTGGCGGAACCGGAGCAGGACTGCTCGCCTTCACGAACGCGACCATCGAACCCGGCATCCAGCTCGTCGCGACGGCATCGCGGCTTGCGGACCGTGCACGGACGGCGGACGTGTGCATCACTGGCGAAGGGCGGATTGACGGGCAGACCGCCTACGGCAAAACCCCGGCCGGTGTCGCCCACATCGTCAAGCAAGCCAATCCGCGCATCGTGGTCGTGGCGCTCGCCGGAGCGGTCGCCCGCGGTGTCGCCGCAGTGCCGCAGACGGTTGCCGGGAGCCGGGGTGCGGATGGGTGTGCCGATGGCTCAGCCGCTCGGACTATTCCTCGGGATGATGCCGATGATTCGGCATCCGCGGATCTCTACGCGTGCGGCATCGACGCGGTGTTCCCGATTATCCGCGAACCGCAATCCCTTGCGGACGCGTGCCGCGAGACCGCCGACAACCTCTCTGCCACTGCCGCAAACGTCACACGGCTGTTCGCCGCTGCGGCGGGCGCAGACAGGTGAGAGCTCGCCGCGGGCTCCTTCGCAGACGGGGCGCCGTTGTGCGAGGACTGACTCACACGGTGACGGTTCCGTTGGTCGGAATCAGCCGATTGAGTTGATCAGGCACCCGCTGTGTGAGGATTGCCTCACACAACGGGCGGTACGGCGGCTGAAATCGGCTTCTGAGACGAGTCTGACCGTGGGTTTGTGAGGATTGACTCACACAACAGCGCTGTCCCAATAATGTTCTGAATCTACGTGAGTACCTGTATCGTCGTGCAACACCGCAACTCACGTCATCAAGCGAAAACCAGAGTGCCGTTGTCGCTGACGGTATACGTACCGTCGTCAAGCCGTTCGATTTCCTTGTGGATGAAATCGGATACTGTGAGATTGCCGCGATTGACGTATTGATATTCACAAGTCAGTGCCATTGAATCCTTGACTTCGGGATTATGACAATCAATGACTACTTGTGGCAAATCGGTGTTATATACAGTGAATGTAACATCCCAGAGGCACATCGCGCTAGTTCCGCCGTTGAAATCGGCGATATCTGTTGCATGCATAACGTTTGCCGGGAAAGGGGCACTGTTTTCGAACGAATCCCAGAGCGCGCACATCCGCTCAGTGAGTTGGAATGCAACGGACAGTGGCGGGAATCCCGATTCGGCAAAAATACCATACGAGCCATCGCATTGGTGATCGGGATTCCCGGGGCAGTAGGGGAGGGTGCCTTCGCCGTCATGCCACATCCACACGGCAAGCGCGTCCTCGGTGAGCGTGACGTCATACCCGGCGGCGATCCGCTGGGCATCCTCACGGGTGAGCCCTGGGCGGAGCCGGCGAACCGCGGCGCCGCCTTTTTCGGCGACCTTGGCCTCATACTCGCGCAATGCCTCGGTGACCTCATTGAACGCCATGACCGTCTCCCTCCTGAGCATCGTCAGCATTTCTGTCCGCTGCCTTATGGCTATGCTGTAACTTGTCTTGTTGCGCGGCTGCGGCAAAGCTCAACATCTCTTGGAGCGTGATACCTTTGCCGGACTGGTCGCCGGAATACACGGGATCTTTAATCGGCTTGCCGCCGTTGCGTTTGACACGTTCATGGTAAATGCTCATCTGCCGTGTACGATCGACCCTGATTTGCCCATCGGGGTAGATACGCCACAGGCCGGATTCGATGCATTGCTCGCACATGCTGATGAAATCAGGCAATGTCCAATATTCCCCGCGATACAGCGCATAGGCACCGTTCGCTCCGCCTCCGGGGTAGATGACGCATTGGCGCTTGATCGGCCAATCCACTATGGCGAGACGCGCCCCAAGAGAGTAATAGGCAATCGGTATCGCGTCACGTACGTGGTGTTGTATGCCGGCCTCATCGTCTCCGGGCAGGCTCAGCGGTGTTTCGCGGTCGGGACATTCTTGTTCCAGCATGGTGAGTGTGGATTCGAGGCTGGGGAAGGAATACCAGGCGACGATGCCGGGCTGGCCGGTCCACCCGTTGTCCTCCCATGGGCCTGCGGTATCGCCGTCATGCCACATCCACAACGCGCGCGCATCCTGCGGCAATACCGCGTTATGCTGCCGGCACAGGTCGTCGATCCGCTGCCTGTCCAACCCCGGACGCAGCCTGCGTACCACATCAGCGCCATGCGAGGCGAGGAAATCCTCATACCCGCGCAACGCATCCAACGATTCACTCATCGACATCACACACACCTCCCCGCGCGCCTGGCGCCGATACCGCCATCACATGTTTAAACTGTGTCCACGCCCCCAGTGTCCGGGCGGAACCATTGTGCCGCATCATCGCCTCCGATCCGCAACCGCGCGCCGCGACGCCGAACACTCCCGACCCCGACCCCGGCCCCGACCCGGGGCCATGCCGTGCCGGCCGCTCCCACGCGACCTTCTCTCGTCGCCTACGGCATACCGACCACCTGGAACGCGCACGGGGCGCACAGGGTGTTCCCGGGATGACGCAAGGCTGGTTCCAGTCTACGCCCGGGACACCGTCATACCGGCAGCGACACGCACCGAAACCAACAATCCACGCAAACGGCATGCCGACGGCCACGTCCGGTGCGCGGGGACCGGATCCGATTCCCGCATCCGATTCCCGGACCGGTCCATTCGGCCGGCCGCCGCCGCGCGTACCCGCGAACCGAGCCCAACCAGGCAAGGCGGAATATCATGGTTCGTTGATGATGACCGGCCGGTCGCACAGCAGGGCACACACTGATTCCAGTGTTCCCCTCGTACCGAATCCGATTTCGGCGCCCGATTCGCGAACCGATCCATGGAAACAAGCAATCCGGCAGACGGACACAATCCGCACCCATCCGGAAACGGCGGAATCCCAATGCTTTCGGAATCCGGTCAATCAGGAACGCAGCCGATTGCGCAGCCATGCACGGATCGAATCCGATTTCGATGTCCAATCTCCGAATCAGTCCACGGAAACAGGCGGTCCGACAGGCGACCGCAATCCGCACTCATCCTAAAACGGCGGAATCCCGCGGCCCCCGGACCAAGACCAGCCAGCCGCCGAACCGGCCACGGCCCCGAAGTCGGACCAAATCCAATCTTGGCCCCCGATTCCGGGTTCAGTCCACGGGAGCCGCCCCTGCCGCAAACCGCCACCGCCCGCAGCCAGCCAGAAACAGCGGAATCCCGCGGTTCGTTGATCATCGCCGACCAACCGCGCAGCCGGGCACTCATGGATTCCAGTGTTCCCCTCGACCCGAAGCCGATTTCGGTGTCCGATCCCCGAACCAGTTCACGGAAACAGGCCGTCCGGCAGCGGTAGCAATCCGCATCAATCCGATAACGGCCGAATCCCGCGGTCCCCGAAACCGGTACAAGTCATCGCATCGCCAGTCACCAACATCCCACGCGGACCCAATCCAATCTCGAGGTCCAATCTCCGAACCAGTCCACGACGGTGGTCCTTGCGGCAGACAATAACAACCCGTATTCATCCGGAAACGGCGGAATCCCGCGGTCCCCGAAACCAAGACAAGCCATCGTACCGGCAATCAAGACACCCTGCACGGACCAAATCCAATCCCGGTCCATGATTCCCGGTTCAGTCCATTGATAGGCCGGCACGGCTGTGGTCACAATCCAAAATCACACAGGAGCCGCGGAATACCAAGGCTTCCGCGATACGGCACATCGAAAAGACCATCGATTCCACCACCACCCGCAGACTGTATCGGATTTCGGCGTTCAATTCCCGAATCAGTCACGGCCATAAGCGGTGTCACATGCAAATCCAATCCTCATTCCCGGGAAACCATGGTATCGTGCGATTCCTTGCTGCGCACGGCTTGAACCCCAGGCTGTTCATTGACACGTTGATCCCCACTCATCGCCCTTCACCCGCCCCACTCGCCTCCCGCGTGTCGCGCTCGCCGGACCCCATCCGCCTAAGAGCAAAACCCCAATCGCTGCAACGGTTGTTAGCCGCATATAAGTATCCCGTATGCCTTGCAGTTTGTATCTGCGAGCCTTGCGCGATTAGGTTCGTAACCAACGCGAGGCCGAAAGGTCCCGCCGCCGGCAACACGGCAAGCAATCAACAACCAAACCAAACAATCAACCAAACCAAACAATCAACACAGCCAAACCAACCATCCGCCCGGCTTGCCCGCGGCGCTTGCGACACTACCTAGGGGGTGCACTATGACGAGGTTCAACACTCAGCTGGTCCACGGACTGCCGGTGAACGATAACACGACCGGGGCCGTGAATCCGCCTATCTACAACTCATCCACGTATGCTTTCGAATCGGTCGAGTCCATGCCCCGCTGGGATTACGCGCGCAGCGGCAACCCGACGCGTGACTTCCTCGAGCGCCAGATCGCGCAGCTCGAACACGGCACTCGCGGCTTCGCGTTCGCTTCCGGGCTCGCCGCCATCCACGCGGTCCTTTCGATCTTCAAGCCGGGCGACCGGATCGTCGTCGGCAGCAACGTCTACGGCGGCACCTACTCGCAGTTCAACGAGCATTTCACCCGCTGGGGCCTGGTCAGCCAGCCCGTGGATACCAATGATTACGAGGCGCTCGAAGCGGCGATCAGCGGTGTCGGCGTCGCCGGCGACGAGGATGGTGCCAGCGAACCCGCCAAGGCCGTCTATTTCGAGACCCTGACCAACCCGCTGTTGCAGGTCAACGATGTCGCTGCGATTGCGCGGATTGCCCACAAGTACGGTGCCATCGTGATTGTGGACAACACCTTCGTGACCCCGTATCTGCAGCAGCCGCTGGATTTGGGCGCAGACATCGTCCTGCATTCGGCGACCAAATACTTGGCCGGGCATTCGGATGTCATCGCCGGTCTCGCCGTCGTGCGCGACGACAAGCTGGGCGAGCGTGTCTATTATGCGCAGAACCGGCTGGGAGGCATCCTTCCGCCGGCTGAATCCGACTCCGTGCGTCGCGGTATCCAGACGCTCGGCCTGCGCATCGAACGTCAGCAGAGCAACGCCGTCGCCATCGCGAACTGGCTGCTGGACAACCCGCTCGTCGCGACCGTCCACTATCCGGGCGTCGCAGGTGGCCGCCAGCCCGGCGACACCGAGAAGGGGCTCAAGGGCTTTGGCGGCGTGCTCAGCCTCGAAGTCGTCAAAGGCATCGACCCGGCGGAAATCCTCAACAACCTGCACCTGTTCCGGCTCGCCGTCAGCCTCGCCGAACTGCCGTGTCGCATGACGCATTTCGAACTGCCGCGCGAGGAACGCCTCAAAGTCGGCATCACCGACGAGCTCATCCGCCTGTCCATCGGCATCGAAGACGTGAACGACCTCATCGAGGACCTCGACCAGGCGTTCGCGGTCGCGGCGAAGGCGGTGCAGCCGGAGCTCGCGGAGACGGTGCGGTAGGCGGGACGGCATAGGGAAACGCCCAGAATCAGCCGGACATCAGATTGGCCTGGTGACGCATGGTGCAATACCATCTGTCGCCGGGCCGATTGCTGTTCTGTCGGTTGGGTTGCCTCCGTCGAAAAACTTGTGATTTCGTGAACGGAATCCGGCATCATGGTGCAACTCGTGCGGTATTGCCTGCGCTGAAGCCCCAACGGTTTCTGAAAGACAGGCAATCGCACGCATCGTATTGCACGTTGCCGAATCGGACTTTCGCGCTTGATTTCCGATTCAGTTCGAGCAAACAGTCAACGCAGCGGATACGCAATGCTCGTCCAAGACCAGGAACGGCGGAATCCATCGGTTCCAGAAACCGGGAGAGTTGCCTTTCAACTCATCGCTGGTACTAGGCGCGGACCAAATCCAATCCCGTGCTTTAATCTTCGATTTGGTGCATAACAGGAGCATCCGCGGAAAACGGAATAATCCTGCGTGTGTGTGAAAATGGCCGATTGCCAAGGCATACGGAATTCGGGGCGCTTGGTCGCACGTCGGTTCCAGTGTAATCCATTGGGCTGAATGCGATTCCGTAGCCCAATCTTCGATTTGGTGCATAACAGGAGCATCCGCGGCAGATGATATACACCTGCATCTGTATGAAAATGGCGGAGTACCAAGGTTTCCATGATTCCAGCTACCGGGTGTGCAGCCAATTCCGCCGCCGCCTATTGGACTGGATCCGATTCTGGTGTCCAATTTCCGGTTCGGTCCGCGTGACAGACGACAACAGTGTCCGGGCGCACGCATGATATGCCGTACATCGGCGGAATTCCAAGCATCCACGATAAGCCGGGCGAGGTGTTGCATACCGTGTTGTGGACTGAATCGGATTTCGTCATCCAATTCTCGATTCAGACCCATCAACAGAGCTGGCAACAGCGTGGAAGGACATATCCGTGTTGACCGGAATGCTACGGAATACCACGGCATGCTTCTGCTTGCTTGGACAGGCAGATGGCGCAGCACACGCTCTTGGCCTGCATCCGATATCGACCATCGATGTACGGTTTGGGTCAAGGGCAACGACCTAAAAAGACCTGCGCGCCACGCCCAGGTCATAGAATCGGTCAATCGTCCCAGAATACCGGTCACCTCAGCTAACAAAGCAATGCTCCCGGAACGGTCGGACCCCAAGTATCCAATCATTCCGGGAACATCATCATGCAGCTATAGCAACCCGCGCCGTGTCATGCACACATTCACTACTACAGTGGCCCTGACCTCTGCAGCGGATGTGCGCATGACACGGCGCTTGCTATCACCTACTCCTGCCTACTGTGCCAGCGCGGCATCCCGCAACGCATCCGCCTTGTCGGTGCGTTCCCAGGTGAATTCCTCGCCAGTCCGACCGAAATGCCCGTATGCTGCGGTTTTACGGTAGATTGGCCGGCGCAGGTTCAGCTCGTCGATGATGGCGAGCTGACGCAAATCGAACACCTGCTCCACAGCCTTCTGGATCGCTTCGCGCGCAACCGTCTCGGTTCCGTAAGTTTCCACGTTGATGTTGACCGGAGCGGCGACATTGCGGAAGTATCCGAGCGAAACCTGCACGCGCCGCGCAAGTCCTGCGGCCACGATGGTCTTGGCCACCCAGCGTGCCGCATATGCCGCGGAACGGTCGGGTTTGCGCGGGTCCTTGCCGGAGAACGCGCCGCCGCCGTGAGCGGCGAACCCGCCGTACGTGTCCACGATGATTTTGCGCCCGGTCAGTCCCGAATCGGCTTTCGGCCCACCGGTGTGGAAGGGTGAGGCGTTGATGACGACATCGATGTCATCCGCCGCGATATTCGGGAAGGTCTTGAGCACGGGGTCGAGTACCTGTTCGCGCACTTGACGGCGCACCTCTTCAACGGAGATCTCGGGCGAATGCTGGGTGGAGATGAGTACGTGCCGGAAGGCGACAGGTCGCAGATCGTCGGTGTATTCCACGGTGACGAGCACTTTGCCGTCCGGACGCAGCTGCGGAATGACGCCGTTCTTGCGCACCCACGCGAGCCGTTCGGCGATACGGTTGGACGCGTAGGCGGGCAGTGGCATGAGCGCGTCCGTATCATCGTTCGCGTATCCAATCATGATGCCTTGGTCGCCGCCGAAGGTGTTGTATGCGGTTTCCTTGTCGGTGATTTTGTCGGTATCGCCGTAGTCGCCTTGTGGATTGTCGAACACGCGTGGCCGGATGTTGTTGATGATGCCGCAACCATCCGGGTCGATGCCGGATTCCGCTGTGGTATATCCGATGTCGTGCAGTGCCTGGCGCACGATAGCCACATGGTCGAGCACGCGCGGGACGCTCACTTCGCCTTCGACGACGACGAGCCCGTCTTTTGCGGTGGTTTCGACGGCGACACGGGAATCCGGGTCCAGCGTGAGATATGCATCGAGGATGGAATCGGAGATGATGTCGCAGACCTTGTCCGGGTGGCCTTCGGTCACCGCTTCCGAGGAGAAGAATCGTGCCATGGGTGGGTTCCTTTCATTGGGATTGACTGTGGGACTTCATGGTCTCAGGGTGTCGATTCATGGATAGTGATGTTGAGTGGATGATGGGTGGATTTGTCGTGTGCTTGTCGTGTGTGCTGCCACGTCAAAGCAGGAATATTGCTCAGTTCCGATTGAGTGTCGTTGCGCCCGGCTCATGCCTCGGCGATAATAGCGACATAGTTGCCGCTCTGATAACCGGGTACCGGATCATGTGGTTCATCATTGTGGTACGGCAGGTTCTCCAGCAATGTCTGCCAGTGGGAGATGCGGGAGAATCCAGCCGCGCGCAGAGCCTTGTCATACCAGGGGATTTCATGCCAGTATGGCTTGTAGATATGCGTGTCCACATTGAAGAATGCTGTGCCCTCCAGCAACGGCTTGACGAGCGAATCGTCCAATCCTGCGGCCTGACGCAGACGCAGCACGATGCCGAGCGCTGATTCCGCTGGCACATCGGTAAGCACAATCCGCCCATTCGGCGCGAGTGCTTCGCGATTGCGCCGGAATGCGGGGATGATCTCATCATCTGGGATGAATCCGAATGATGAGCCGTTGTACACGATGGTGTCGTACGGCGCTTGACTGTAATCGAATTCCTGTGCGGTCGTGGCGACGATGTCGAGGCCCTTCGCGCGTGCCTGCGCCCCGAGCGCAGGTGATGGTTCAATAGCTTGTCTGACGCGAATGCCATAGCGTTCGGCGAGCAGGGTTTCGAAGATCCCGCTGCCCACGCCGATGGACAGGATGGACCCAGGGTCAGCGTCCTCGCCGTCGGGCGTGGTGGTCAGGGCTTTGTGCAGTAGTCGCAGCCGGGATTCGTAGATGTTGGGGCGCAGTCGTTGCGTGTCGTCGAGGACGGTGTCATAGCCGGCGTACAGGTCTTCCTGTGGTTCGGTTGTACTCATGGTTCTCTCTCCTTGTTGTTGATGGATTATTGGGTGGTTGACATGTTGGTTGAATGTGTACTGATGTATTGGTGAATGAGCAGATCATTGAATTTGAAAGATGAGCTGTTGACTCACAATCGCGTATTGGCAGGTAAGAAGACTCCCGCCGGCGGGACAGTACGAAATTCGCAGACCTTCCCGCCGGCCGACCCAAGCCCTGTCGAGACGTCACGCCTGCCCATACGCCGCCTGGAATCCACGTTCCAGGTCGGCGATGAGATCTCGGGAGTCCTCCAATCCGATGGACAGGCGGATTGTGGTTGGTTCCACACCGATGGCGCGCTGTTGATCCGCGTTGAACTCGCGGTGGGTGGTTCGCGCAGGATCGACAATCAACGACTTGGAATCCCCGATATTTGTCAGATACGTGAACACCTGCGTCGCGTCAATAAACGCGTTCGCCTGTTCGACACCGCCTTCGAGCGTGAAGGCGAGCACTGTGCCGACGCCGCGCGGATAATCACGTTCCGCGAGCGCATGGTCGGGTGAGTCCGGCAAACCGGCGTAATCTACGCGCGTGACGTGCGGATGCGCATCAAGGAAACGTGCGACGGTGAGGGTGTTTGACACCGCCCGGTCGAGCCTGACATCAAGCGTTTCCAAGCTTTGCAAGGTCAGATAGCTTTCGAACGGGCCGGGCTCGGCACCGAGCAGCCGCAGGTATTTCAGCCGTAGCCGTTGGATGAACGCCTTGCGTCCGTAGGCGTCCACGAAGCTTCGGCGCTGCCCGTGCGCTTCATCGCTGATGTTATGCACGAAGGAGTTGAACTGCGGGTAGCGTGGTTTCACGCCTCCCTGGGTGGAGCGTTCCTCGTCATCGACATGGTTGTCCGGCCCGTAGTCGAGTTTCCCTGCATCCACCACCGCGCCGCCTACGGCATTGCCATGCCCATTGATTGCTTTCGTGGTGGAATAGACGACGATATCCGCGCCATGCTCGATTGGTCTGAACAGGTATGGCGTGGGCAGGGTGTTGTCCACGACGACGGCGACACCGTGCCGGTGAGCGACGCGGGCGACCAGATCGAGATCGGTAATCCGCGTGGTCGGGTTCGACACGCTTTCCAGGAAGACAAGGCGGGTGTCGGGACCGATTGCCGCTTCAAGCTGCTGTTCGTCATCGACTGTATCCACATAATCCACTCCTACGCCGAGCGCGGGGAGCAGATTGTTGATGAAATCGAAGGTGCCGCCGTACAGGTCGCGGGTTGAGACGATTCGTCCACCGTGGTCGGCGAGATTGAGGATCGTGGAACTGATGGCCGCCATACCGGAGGAGAAGGCTACGGCGGCGATCCCGCCGTCCAGCGAGGCAAGACGCCCCTCAAGGACTTCCGGTGTGGGGTTGCCCACCCTGGAGTACAGGTGCGCGCCTGGTTCCAAACCGTTGGCCGCACGCGATCCGCGGGCTGCATTGTGCAGGTCGTATCCCGCGGTCGCGTAGATTGGCACTGAACTGGAGTCCAGATGCCGAGGGGCGTCATAGCCGGCATGCAGCTGCCGGGTGGCGAATCCTTCATCTCCTTCACTCTCTTCGCGTCCTTCACCGCCTGCGACGCCGTCGCCTGCCAAAGCGGGATTATCGGTGATTTCATTGATGTTTCCCATACGGTCTCCTTAAATTTGGTCTCCTTGCCGATCGGATGCTTTGCCCGGTCGGTTGCGCTTGATGCTGCGAGCTGATCTGTCGCAGAGTTGTCCTCAACGGTATGCGCCAAATCGGCAGACACGCATATTACGGGTTCAACACGTTTGTTGTGCGATTCCATAACCCGGCTCTATAACGGGGTGTCTGCGCGCGGACGGCAACGCTTTTTGAACTTCCTATAAGCATCTTGTATGCCGTCATCCTTGCTTTCGCACACGGCGTGCGATTAGGTTCGAGGCTAATGCGGAACGGCCACACCATCACAGCCGAATCTGCCGCAGCGGAGAATCAAGGAGAACATATGTTGAACATCCACGGACGCGTCGTCAAAGGCGCGGCGATCCTATGCACGTTGATCGCCGTATTCGCCTTTGACGCATGCAGTGTCAAGACGTCCGGGTCGTCGTCGGCAAGCGGCGACTCGAAAGCTACCAGCACTACGTACAAGTACGGGACCATCGAGTTCCCGAAGTCGAGCTCGTTGTGCAGCTCGCCGATCGCCATCGCCTTGGAACTCGGGTATTTCAAGGCCGAAGGCATCAACGCGAAATTGGTGACCGCCGATGCGGAAACCCGCAAGGTCGGCCTGAACTCCGGGCGCTTCCCGGTCACGAACGGCGATTTCCAGTTCTTCCCATCGATTGAGGAAGGCGTGTCCGCCAGTGTGGTGGGCGCGCTGCATAAGGGCTGCATCGAGATCGCCGTGAAGAAGGGGTCCAGCATCAAGACCGCGAAGGATTTGAAAGGCAAGAAAATCGGTGTCGACGAAATCGGCGGCACCCCGTACATGGCAGCGAATATGTGGCTCGGCCAGGCGGGTCTCAACGTCGACAAGAACAACAGTGATGTGACCTATCTGCCATATGACGATTCGAGCTTGGAATTCCAAGCCTTGCAGAACGGAGATATCGATGCCGCGGCATTGTGGGACCCGCTGCCTACCGTTGAGGAGCAGAAGGGCACGGTCGACATCATCTTCGACCTCGGCTCCGACCCGACCTTCGCCAAGCACTTCTGCTGCTTCCTGTACGGCTCGAACAAGATCATCAAGGAGAAGCCCGAGGAGATGGCTGCCATCCTGCGCGCGTTGAATAAGGCCCGCAACTATATCGCGGCGCATCCGCAGCAGGCGGCGAAAATCATTGCCGAGAAGAAATACTCCTCGATTACCGATGTCACGCTCGCCACCAAGCTGTTCAAGGACTACGACTACAAGGTCCAGGATAACGAGGATGCGGCGATCAAGAGCGATGTGCAGTATTTCACTGATCAGCTCAAGAACATCGGCTTCCTCAAGACCAACGACACCACCAAGCTGGCGGACACAATCTACCAGAAGATCGACCTGTAAACCCAGGCGCAGGCCGGCCCCCGTAAGGAGGTCGGCCGCGTCGCCGGTCCCGGAAGCTCCCAGGACAAACCGGTTCGCATGCTCAATCATGCAAGGAAAGAAGACCCATGAGTAGTTTGATAACAGACCTGACTGTGCCACCGGCAGTACGGGCGACCCGACTGACGGCACGCGAGGCTGCGGATGCACACGGCACGCGGCGTCAATCCGCGGAAAATCCACGCATTGCCACCATGCCGTATCCGATGACCATCGTGTTCACCGTCGCAGGTTTCATCATCGCCGAGTTGGTGAGTCTGTTCTTCCCCCAAATCGCCCACGTGAGCTTCCCACAAGGGCAGTTGTGGATTTTCCTGCTCACCGGGCAGGAGGCATATCGAGCGCTGCTGGTCATTCTGGCTGTTGTCTATGCGATTGCCGGCATCGTTGACCTGCATGCGGCTGACAAACGCGAGTACTATCGCAGCCGGGCCCCGTTCCGTTTCGCAATGGGCGTGGCGCTCGCCTTGTGGGATATCGCGGGCACCAAATTGCAGACGCTGCCACAGCCGTTCTTCCCGGGTCCCGCGAAGGTGATGGAGGCATTCGTCACCGATGGCGGGTATATCGTGCTCAACACCTTGTATTCGACACGTCTGTTCATCGCCGGATTCATTGTCGGCGTGGTGCTCGGCGTGGTTACCGGCGTGCTGATCGGCTGGTTCGACAAGGCGTATTATTGGGTGTTTCCGGTGTTGAAAATCACCGGTGTCATCCCGTCGGTCGCATGGATGCCGTTCGCGCTGACCCTGATGCCGACTCCTTTCGCCGCAGCCGTGTTCCTGCTGGTCATCGCCTCGTGGTTCCCTGTTGCGTTCCTGACCGCACAAGGCATCAAGGGAACGCCGAAAATGCTGGTTGAAGCCGCCCGCACGCTCGGCGCATCCACTCCGTACATCCTGTTCCATGTGGCCATTCCAAATGCGACGCCGAGCATTTTCACCGGTATCGGCATGGCGAACAGTCTGTCGTTCTTGACCTTGGTGATTTCCGAGATGATGGGACAGCCCGGTGGCTTGGGCTACTACATCGACCAGGCAAAAGCATGGTCCTCCTACTACAAGATTCTCGCGGCGATTGTGGTGATGGCAATCCTGTTCTCTCTGATCATGAAGATCATCGAAGTGGTTCGCGGCCGTATGCTGCGTTGGCAGAAAGGACTCGTACGATGAGCGACACTGAACTTGACCATCTCACCGTAGCAAGTGGCAGGCAGACATTGGCGGATGTGCCCGCAGGCGTGAATCCTGAGCTGTTCATTGAGCATGTGTCCCGTGAATTCACGGCTCCTGACGGAAGTGTCGTTCATGCACTGTCGGATGTCAGCCTGTCCATCTATCCGGGCGAGCTTGTGTCGATTATCGGGCCGTCCGGGTGTGGAAAGACCACGCTGCTTCGCCTTATCGCAGTGCTTGACCATCCGCAGAGCGGAACCTTGAACCTTGCTGGTGAACCTATCGAGGGGCCGAATCCCAAGCGGGGCTATGTGTTCCAGCAGGGAAGCCTGTTTCCGTGGCTGACCGTGGAAGAGAATATTGCGTTCGGCCTGAAAGCACAGGGCATTTATAAGGAGCATAAGGCCGATGTTGCCCGGTATATCGAGATGGTCGGTTTGCATGGTTTCGAGCAGGCGTATCCGCATCAGATTTCCGGCGGCATGGCCCAACGTGTGGCGATCGCTCGTGCGCTGATTGACCATCCCGATGTGCTGTTACTCGATGAGCCGATGGGTGCATTGGATTCGTTCACCCGCGCGGATTTGCAGGACCGGCTGCTCGATATCTGGGAGCAGTACCACATGACGATGATTTTGGTGACGCATGACGTGGACGAGGCGATTTATCTTGGCAGCCGCGTGGTAATCATGACACCTCGACCGGGGCGGATCAAGGAAATCGTGCCAATCAATCTTGATGCGCGAGATCGTGTGTCCGACGAATTCGCCGCCTACCGCAAGCAATTGCTGACGAAACTTCATTTCGATGCGCGTGAGGAGCACGCGGGGGATGCCTTTGTTGGGGACGCGCAGGAACTGTTGCCAAACGAGACACCAGTGGACAAGGAGGATTAATATGGCCGAGGACGCGACAGACATTCAAACACAACAGGAGGCAGTGGAATTCACCTCGCGGCTGATTCAGTTCGACACGCAGAACGCAGGCGACAACCGGGCGCGCGAAACTGAAGCCGCGCAATGGGTCGCGGCCCGGCTTGCAGAAGTGGGCATCCGTTCCACGCTGGTGGACAGTGCCCCCGGACGCACGAATCTCATTGTGGATATTCCGGGAGAAAACCCTGATCTGCCGGTCCTGTTAATCCATGGGCATTTGGATACGGTGCCTGCGCGTCTCGAGGACTGGAGCGTCGATCCACTCGGGGGAGACATTCACCCGGATGCCGATGGAGTCGAATGCGTCTGGGGGCGCGGCGCCATCGATATGAAGGATATGGTCGGCATGTCGTTGGCTGCGTTGCGCGCGATTCTGCGTTCCGGAGGAAAGCCGCGCCGGTCGGTGCGTTTCATCCTGTTCGCCGATGAGGAGGCCGGAGGATTCAAAGGATCCGAATGGATTGCACAGCATCATCCCGAATGGTTTGACCATGTCGGTGCCATCATCAGCGAGACCGGCGGATTTGGTGGATACGTGGATGGGCGCCGCGTCTACTACGTGCAGGCAGGTGAGAAAGGCACGCAATGGTTCCGGCTCAACGCGCAAGGAACCCAATCGCACGGTTCGCAGATTAACAGGGACAATGCGGTGGTAAAGATCGCAAAAGCCGTCGCCCGGATCGCCGACTACTCGTGGCCTGCTGATGCCGGGCAAGTCGGGCAATTGCTGGTGAATCGTCTGCAAGATATCGTCCGTCAAGAGGAAGGACAACAGGCGAAATACGACACGGCAGCACTCATCGACCGGACCGGTCCGGCCAAGCCGTGGGTCGCTTCCTCGGTGCGCAACACGTTCAACGTCACATCAATTGATGCAGACAGCACAGTCAATATCGTCCCGGCGAAGGCGAGCGCACTGATTGACGGCAGGGCGTTGCCAGGGCAGGAGGACACGCTGCTGGAACGCTTGCATGAACTCGCAGGTCCTGAGGTAAGTGTGGAGAAGATTCATCGCAGTCGCGGCTACATCACGGATGTGCATGGCGAGCTGTTCACGGCGATTGAGCGTACGCTGAGCCAAGTCGATCCGGATGCCGTGGTCGTGCCGTTCCTGTCGTCGGGCGGTACGGACAGCAAGGCGGTGTTGAAGGTCAATCCGGATATCGAAGTGTGCGGGTTCATCCCGTTGCGGGTGCCGCAGGGGTTTGATGTCATCGGGAATTTCCATGGTGTGGACGAGCATGTGCCGGTTGATGCGCCCAAGTTCGGGCAGGACGTGCTGCAGCGGTTCATTGCCACGTTCTAGCCGGCTTGTGTGCGCACATGCGTGGTGTCGATGGCATGCGCGGGTGCGCGTGTTGTCATGAGAATGAAAGGGATTGAATAGGGAATGGAAAAGGATATGGGAACAGTATCGGGAATGCGACAGCGGGCGATGTCGGAGAAGCCGCGTGCAGTCGGGCTCGGATGGGCGGCGCGGGTGCTCGCGTCGGCGGTGTGCGTGATGGCGTTGACAGCTGCGGCAGGCTGTGGCGCTGCGGATAGCGCGGTCATCGTGGGCAGGAATGCGGGTGGTTCGACGAGCCAGTCGACCACGAAGAATGCGCATGGCTCGGGCGATACCACCGATTCTGCGGATTCTTCGGATTCCGATGATGCGGCTGATACTTCGGGCAACTCGATGGACGATATGACGATGGACAGCAACGCAGACAGCGGCAATGGCAACGACCAAGGGACTTCCGCCGGCACGTCGTCTGATACTTCTGCTTCCCCATCCCCATCATCCTCGTCATCATCGATGGATATGGACGGTGATTGCTGCCACCACTGAACAGGGGAGGTGCAAGCACCTAGTCCAATCCCGAACCCCGCATCCAACACTACGGATTGATACGCCGTGCCGGATGTGGGGTGTTCATCTGTTGGCATATGAGTAGTATATTCTTGCTTATCATATGTTATCATTGTTGACATGCAGGTTCGTGAATGGGCGGAACGGGAGCACCTCAACCCGTATACCGTGTGGAAGTGGTGCCGGGAAGGCAGGATGCCCGTCCCGGTGGAACACACGCCCACGGGCATGTGGCTCATCCACGACCCCAATTACGAGACCACGCCCAGCCCGATGGCCGCAGGGCGCACCGTATGTTACGCGCGCGTCTCATCGAGCGACCAGAAGGCCGACCTGCAACGTCAGGCCGACCGGCTCAAGGCGTTCGCCGTCAACCTTGGCGTCAAGGACGTGCAAGTGGTCACCGAGATCGGGTCCGGCACGGACGACAGGCGGCGCAAGCTCAACCGCCTGCTCAAGGACCCGACCGTCACCACGCTCATCGTGGAACACCGTGACCGGCTCGCCCGCATGAACGCGGGACTCGTCGAAAGCGCGTTGGAAGCATCCGGGCGCAGGCTTGTCATCGTGGACGACACCGAACTCGACGGCGATCTGGTCCGTGACATGACCGAGGTGCTGACCTCGTTCTGCGCCCGCCTGTACGGGCGCCGCTCCGCCAAGCATCGCGCGGAACAAGCGTTGGAGGCGATACGCGATGACCGCGTATGAGGCCGTCAAGGTCAGGCTCGACCCCACGCCCCGGCAGGAGAGGATGCTCGCAAGCCATGCGGGGGCCGCCCGGTTCGCGTACAACCTCATGCTCTCCCGTATTTGCCGGCAACTGTCCCTCGGCGAACGGCCGGACTGGACGATGTACGCCATGCGCCGCTGGTGGAACGAATGGAAGGACGAGATCGCCCCATGGTGGCGGGAGAACAGCAAGGAGGCGTACAACAGCGCCTTCGAATGGCTCTCCCAGCGTTGAGGAACTGGTCGGACAGCCGCAAGGGCCGGCGCAGCGGGCGTCGGGTGGGCTGGCCGAAATACAAGTCGAAGAGGACGAGCATCCCGCGGTTCGCGTACACGACCGGGAGCTTCGGGCTCATCGACGGCGACCCGAAAGCCCTGCGCCTGCCGCGCATCGGGCGCGTCCACTGCATGGAGGACACCGCAAAGCTCGTACACGGCAGGCGTATCGTGCGCATGACCGTCAGCCGCCGGGCCGGCGCATGGTACGCGGCGCTCACCGTCGAACAGCAGCCCGGCGCCCATCCCGCGAGGAAAGCGCGCCGCCGCGACTACCCGGTGGGCGTGGATCTGGGCGTCAAGACACTCGCCACCCTGTCCGACGGCACCGTGCTCCCCAACCCGCACGGGTATGTCCGCGCGCGGCACAGGCTCCGCCACGCCCAGCAGACGCTGAGCCGCCGCGACAAGGACACGAACCACGGGCGCGGGTCGAACCGGCGGTACAAAGCATTGGACCGCGTGCGACGCATCCACGCGCGTATCGCCGCGCAACGCGCCGACCGTATCGGCAAACTCACCGCATGGCTCGCGGCTGCCTACCCCGACATCAGCATCGAGGACCTCAACGTGCGGGGCATGACCCGCAACCACAGGCTCGCCAAGCATGTCCTCGACGCGGGTTTCGCCGAATTCCGCCGCCAACTCGAATACAAGACCGCACGCGCCGGCACGAGACTGCATGTCATCGACCGGTGGTATCCAAGCAGCAAGACATGCCACCGCTGCGGGACAGTGAAAGCCAAACTGTCCCTAGGCGAACGCGTCTACCATTGCGACGGGTGCGGCCTGACCATGGACCGCGACCTGAACGCGGCCATCAATATCATGGTCGCCGGGAGTGCCCCGGAGACTTTAAACGCGCGTGGAGGGGACGTAAGACGACCCGGCTCGTCCGAGGCGACGCAGACCCCTGTGAAACGCGAACCAAGCGGGCATGAGAGTGCCGTGAGACTTGGAGCTGCCCCGGGCGACCGGGGCATGTAAGCACGGGTTAACGATAACCAACATGCTTACAACGGTTTCGTATATGTCAAACCGGGTGAGTGCGGGACGTGGGGTTTGTGTGTCGCGAACGGGTGTGTGCTGAGGAGGAGAGGTGCATCATCGCCGATGGCGGATTCGGCCAATCTGTCTGCCGGACGGGTCAAGTGGTCAAGTCTGTCGTTGTGTGAGTGAATCCTCGCATCGTGCTCCTCATGCCATCTGTCCCCACGTACCAAAGGCAGAACACCGAACCCTACCTGCCGTAGCTACTGCTGTCGCAGGCATGGCCACTGCCATCACACCAACAACGCGGGGGTGCCGCCGAGTTCAACCTCAGCGACACCCCCGCGTCTTGCGCTTCAAGAGTCTTTATCTCGGCTCACCACACCGGGATTTCAGCTCCCTTGGAGTCCTTCTTCATATAAGACCGCACGTTCGCCTGCTGGTAGGCCTTGATAATCGCCTTGTAATTCGCGTTGTCCTTGTCGGCGGTCCGGGCGACGATTACGTTGATCCACGGCTTGTTGACCGTTTTCTTCGGATCCGGATTCACCGCGAAAATCGCGTCACTGATGCTCTTGCCGTAATCCACGACGGCGTTCGCGTTCGCGATGCCCGCGGCCGCGTCATCCAGTGAGCTCATGATCAGGTTGCGGTCGGTGGGTACGATCTGGATGTTCTTCGGGTTCGATGTGATATCTTCCTCGGCAGGATACACACCATTCGCCGGATTGTTCTTCTTCGGATCAATCTTGATCACTCCCGCTTCCTGGAGTACAATAAGCGCCCTGCCGCCATTGGTGACGTCATTGGGAATGAGCACCTTGTCGCCCTTCTTCAGCTGTGAGATCTTCTTGATGGAATTCGAATAGATATTTAGCGGGCTGATATATGATTCGCCAATCACGGTGAACTTGTATTTTTTCTCTTTGATTTCACCGTTGAGGAAGGCATAATGCTGCTGGGCGCTCAGATCCACGTCGCCCGAGGAAAGGGCTTGATTGCCGAGCACTGCGCTTTTCATGGCCACGGTCTTCACGCGGACTTTCGATCCGGCTTTTTCAAGATTCTGGTTGACCAGCTTCCACAGTGGTTCATCGGTGGCGGTGGTCAACGCGACTTTGACGGTCGTGGTGCCCGCGGACGACGATCCGCAAGCACTTGTGGAAACGACCAGGCCAGCAGCGGAGACTACAGCGAGAATCGCGGCGATCGCCTTGCGGCGGATACGGTGTTCAGTGTTCATTCTTCCTCCCTATGATGGTGCCGATGGTCTGGATGATGGTGATGAAGACCAGCAGCGTGATGACGGCGGCGACGGTGATGTCGAGCTGATTGCGCTCGAATCCATACCGGTTGGCGTAGTCGCCGAGCCCTCCCGCCCCGATTGCGCCGATGACGGCGATTTCGGAGTTGAAGCTAATGCAGGTGATGGTGGTAACCCGTGCGAGTGCGGAGATGCTCTCGCGCAGGTAGACGCTCCAGATGATCGACCACGGTCCGAGTCCCATCGCCTGCGCGGGCTCGATGAGCACGGGGTTGAGACCGTTGAACACGGATTCGACTTGTCTGGAGAAGAATGGGGTGATACCGACGATGAGCGGGAAAATCGCGCCCCTGACGCCGATCGCAGTGCCACTGATCAGCCGGGTCAGCGGGAACAGCAGCGCGATCATGATGACGAACGGGATGGATCGGCACAGATTCGTCAGCTTGTCGAGAAACTGGAAGACCGCCCGGTTCTCCCACATGCCGCCGGGCTTGGTCAGTGCGAGCGTCAGTCCGAAGACAATGCCGAGAATGAACCATTCCGGGGTCGCAATGAGGAACATCTGCAGGGTTTCGAGAATGGATTGGACGAAGACATCCGGATTTTCGAAAACGTGTGGGAACAATTGCTCGAATATGGTCATGCGATATGCTCCTTCGGGGTGGATGCTGTTGTGTTTGAGGCTGCATCCGTGGTTGTGGCCGCGCTCTCGACGGTGTTCTCTTCGCTATCGGTTTGGACGGCGGTGATGCGTATTCCTTTGTCTCGCAAGTAGTCCAGAGCCTGGCGGATATGTTCCGGATCGCCGGAATATTGGGCGACGATGCTGCCGAGCGGATAGCCATCGACGATATCCAGCGATGCGAACAGGATGTTGACGATGACGTGGAATCGTTCGGTGATCGCGGAGACCAGGCCTTCGGCGACGGTCTTGTTCGCGTAGCTCATGTGGATAAGCTGGCCGTTTGGATCAATCCCCGCCGTCGTGCCCTGCGAGCGTAGGGTTTCGATGACATGGTTGAGCCCGGTGTAGTCGCCGACGAAACGACGGGTGAGTTCGGCTTGTGGATTGGCGAATACGTCAAAGGCTTCACCCTGTTCGACGATGGTCCCATGATCGATGACGGCGACATGCGAGCAGATGGATTTGACGACATCCATCTGGTGGGTGACCACGATGATGGTCAGATGCAGCTCACGATTCAGCCGTTTGACAAGTTCGAGGATTGTTTTGGTGGTGTCCGGGTCGAGTGCGCTGGTCGCCTCGTCAAGCAGCAGGATACGCGGGTTGTTGGCGAGCGCGCGGGCGATGGCGACTCGCTGCTGCTGTCCTCCGGACAGTTGTGAAGGGTGGGATTCGGCGTGCTTCTCGAGTCCTACCAGGCTGAGCAGTTTGCGTGTCTTGTCGCGCTTTTCCGCGGAGCTGAGCCCCGAATGGCGCAAGGCAAGTGCCACATTGCCTTCCACAGTGCGTGATGGCATGAGATTGTACTGTTGAAAGACCATGCCGATGGATTTGCGCAGTTGCCGCAGCTGCTTGGCAGACAGGTCAGGGACGGATTGGCCGAGCACGTTGACTGTCCCACCGGAGATGGGTTCAAGTCCGTTGATGCATCTGACGAGCGTTGATTTTCCGGCTCCGCTCAGTCCGATGATTCCGAAGATCGATCCTTCTTCGATGCTCAGGTTGACGTCATGCAGTGCGGTGTATGCGCCTTCGGGGGTGTCGTAGCGTTTGCTCAGTTGGGTGATTTCGATGATCGCGTTGCCCACGGGTACCTCCTTCGCGGCTTGGTGGAGAGCGTCACGGCAGTGGCAGTGCTGTGGTTGTTGCATTGCTGTGGCGCTGTTGATGATGTATTGCTGCGAGTCTATTGGCTCATCGCAGGCCAATCGCGGGTTTGCTATCGGTGTCGGTTATCGCCGGTTACAGTGTGGTGCGGCAGTAAGTAACTGGGGGATATCAACGGTGGTTATCGCGGGCATATCATGTGGCGCGCCGAGGGACACGGATAATGAACTTGTGCCACAGACAAGGAAAGGGTGGCGAACCCCGGCAGTTGTCGGTGATCGCCACCCTTTCCTGAAGCGTTCGCGGATGAGCGGTTGTGCCACTGGTTGCTTGCGGGTTGCCCGGCTCACAGATCGTGGTCGAAATACACCACGTCCGGACGTGTCTTCCAGCCCTGATGTTTCCAGAACCGCTTGCCGTCCTCATTATCGGCGACGACGAGGATACCGACTTTGACGATGCCGACCGCTTGGAACGCGTCTTCGATGCGGTGGACGAGCGTGCTGCCGATGCCTTGGCCGCGCCATTGCTCGTCGACGGCGATGTGGTACAGGTACCCTTTCCGCCCGTCGGTAGCCCCGAGGGCGGTCGCGACGATGGAGTCATTCCCGTCGACCGCTACCAGACAGGTGTTGGGATTGGCATCAAGTAAACGCACGATGCCCCCGTAGGTGTTGTTGAGCGAGTGCAGATGCATGCCGGGCGTGCGATCTCACAGGGCGTATGCGTCGTCGTAGTCCTCAGGTGTCATGCGGCGGATCCGCCATGTTGTGTCGTTCTTGGAATGTGCGGTGTCGGTCATCGTGCTCTCTTTCTCATTGCTGGATATGGATGTTGCCCGTGTATATGTGCCGGATTGTGTTGAAGGTCAGTCGAGGTGGATTTCGTGTTCGCTGGTGCCGCCTTGAATGATGGTGAGCGCGTCGTTGAGCGACTGCTGGGCCATGTTGCGTACGGCGATGTCGGTGAAGAACGCAATATGCGGGGTGATGGCGACGTTCGGCATCGCGGCGAGCGTGTCATACGCCGGATTCCCGGTCGGCTCGCCCGGTTTGAGCGTATGCCCAAACAGTGTCGCTTCACCTTCGATTACGTCCAGCCCGGCTGCTGCGATTTCATGGCGTTGTAGGGCGTCAATCAACGCCTGCGTATCCACGATGGGTCCGCGCGAGGCATTGATGAAAATCGCCGTCGGCTTCATCTGGGCGAACCTGTGCGCGTCCATGAGATGGTAGGTGGTCTCGTCAAGGTACGTGTGCATGCTGACCACGTCGGCTCGTGCCAGCAGATCGTCCTTGCTAGTGAAGGTGACGATGCCGTCAAGGTCGTTTCGTTCGCGGATATCGTTGCCAAGTACGGTCACGCCGAGCGCGTGGAGCATCCGCGCGAGTGTCGAACCGATGCGACCGACACCGATGATACCGACCGTCAATTCGCTCAGTTCCCGGGACATGAGACCGGTGGCTGCGAAATCCTGGTGCGTATTGCGCTCACGGTATTGGGGGACATGTCTGAGCAGTTGCAGGATGTGGGTGAGTGCAAGCTGAGCGACCGCGCTGGGGGAGTATGAGGGGACGTTGGTGATGCGGATGCCGTGCTCGTTGGCGGCTTTCACGTCGATGGAGTCGATACCGGCGGAGCGCAGCGCGATTTGGCGTATGCCGTAGTCATCGTGTAGCTTGCGATAGAAATCGGGGTTGTTGCTGGGACGGAAGCGTTGTTTATAGGAGATTCCGTCGAAGCCATCGACGGTATGCAGTGTTTCATCGGTCAGCTCGAACGGGAAGCAGGTGACGTCAACGTGGTGCTCCTCGGCCCACTGTTCGGCAAACGGCTGCTCTTCAGGCAGGGTGTGATAGAAAACGATGGATGTCATGATGATCTTTCGGTATGAGGTTGATATGTACGTAATGTGGCGTGTTGCCGTGTGGCGATTGCCGGGTCCGGAGTGTACGGACCGGTGTGTCGGGTCAACGGTCCTGGCGGTTGTTGTCCTGCCTATCGGCGAACGCGCGAATCCTGTCCGCAGCCTGATGCAGGGTGTCCAGGCTTGCCGCATAGCTGAATCGCACGTATGGTGAGGGGCCGGCGGCGAAGGCTGTGCCGAGAATCGCGGCGACTTTGGCACGTTGGGCAAGATCACGGGCGAATTCCAGACCGTTGGCATACCGTTCGGGCGCTCTCACGTACAGGTAGAACGCGCCTTGGGGGTTTACGGTCCGGTATCCGGCGGCGTTGAGCGCCCCGGCAAGGAAGTCCCGGCGACGCCGGTATCCCTCAACCATCTCATCAATGGCGTCGTCCCCATGCTCGTAAGCTTCCTGAGCGGCGTCCATGCTGAACGTGGCCGCGCAGGAGACCGCGAGCTGATGGTACTTGAGTATCGCCGGTGTGAGCCATTCCGGCGCGGCGAGCCAGCCTAGGCGCCAGCCGGTCATCGCGTACGTTTTCGATGCGCTGTCGATGACGACGGTGCGTTCCGGAATGAATTTGGCGATGGAAGGCGCCGGCCGGTTTTCAAAACTGATTTCCGCGTAGACTCCGTCGCTGACCACGATGGCGTCATGACGGTCGATGACACGCGCGAGATCGCGTAGCTCATCCTCGTTCAGGACTGTGCCTGTCGGGTTCGACGGCGAATTGAGAACAACAACCGCAGGTCCACGGGTCTGGCCGAGTACACGGTCAAGGGCTGCAGGATCAGGTCGGAACTCGTTGCTGGTAGTGTCGATAGCAGTGAGTTTCGCCCCATGGATGCGGGCGAGTGACGCATACTGACCGAATGCCGGCGTGAACTCGATGAGTTCTGCCCCCGGCGCCTCCAGGAGCGTGCCGAGTGTGCTGCTGAGGGCTTCGCTTGCCCCCGTGGTCACAATGATGCGATCCGGAAGGACGCCAAATCCGCGGCGCCTTGAGAGGTACGCGCTGATGGCGGTTCGCAAGCCTTCGGTTCCCGCGTTTGGCGCGTAGTGGGTGCGGTTGGCTTCCAATGCGCGCACGGCGGCCTGCTTGATGAACTGTGGGGTGGGGAAATCCGGTTCGCCCAATGTGAGCTTGATGATGTCCGGAATCCGGGAGACTTCCGCATCGAAGGCGCGAATCGCGGATGGGGCAAGATGTGCGATGGCCTGCGGAATGACCCGGTCGGGGGACGGGTGGCTAAGAATCTCCCCAGTATGGCTGGTGAGGTCGGGGAGCTTGGTTGGATTGGCGGGGCCAGCTGGATGTGCGGGATTTGCTTCGTCGTGAGCGAAGGTTGCCGTCGTCGTTGGTGTTTCTAATGTCGTTGGTGTGCTCATCGTTACCTCGTTGTCCATGCGGTTGCGGTCTCGCTGCTGTGGTGCGTAGGATCGCCTGTTGTGCCGGTGTCTTCGGTTTCGTTCGCGATGGTTGTCCCACTGTCGGTGGTGGGATAACCATCCCCATCCGCCCCCTCAACCCGCACAATCTGCGGTTCGTCGATATCCAGCCCCCATGCGATATCCCGCACCTGCCGGTAGGTCACGTCGTCGATCGGCACACTGTCGTGGTGCTGGGCGATTGCGGCGCGTTCCTTGTCGCCGGGGAACAGCACGGGATGCCCGTCGCTGGAGGGCAGGGAACGCAGGCGTTTGGCGAGTTGGGAGACCCGCGCGGCAAGCGCATCGCTGCCTCCGTAGGCTTCCGGGGAAATCACGAGGATGCTGTGGCTGATGCGCGTGCCCTTCAAGTCGATGGATGCGGGCGCGTCTCCGAGCAGTCCGGTGAGCAGTTCGACCGCAAGCCCCAGGCCGTAACCTTTGTACCCGCCGCCGTTTTCGCCTGGCCCGCCGAGCGGGGTCAAAGCAGCCCGGCGTGGATTGGAACGTATGCCGTCCATAATGGCCGCCGGATCGTGAGATACGGTTCCGCGCGCGTCGACCGCCCAGTCGGCGTCGATGGGCGTGCCGGTCTTTTCATGCACCTCGACTTTGCCGAGCGACACCGTGCTGGTCGCCGCGTCGTAATCCAGCTGGTCGTCCCCGTATCCGGCGGCCACGGCGATTGGGTTGCTGCCTAGGGCGGGGACGGCGGTGTGTGTTGGCGCGACGATCGGGTTGGAATTCGTCGAGACGATACCGATGAACCCGGAATCGGCGGCTTTGCGCGCGTATTGCCCGGCGGTGCCGAAATGGTTTGAATTGCGCACGGTCACCAGACCTACACCGTGCGATTGTGCCAGGCCGATGGCCAGATTGGTCGCCTCACGCATGGCGAGTTGGCCCATGGCCGCGTGGGCGTCGATGAGCAGGCTAGCCCCTTTGCTGCGCACGATGCCGGGGCGTGCGTGCGGGTCGATGATCCGATGTCGGATTTTCGCGTCGTACATGGCCATGCGCTGCGTGCCGTGCGAGCTGATCCCCCTCTGGTCGGCGTCGATGAGCGTGCCGGCCAGATACAAGGCGTCAGTCGAATTGAAGCCTTGCTTGCGGAAAATGGAGGACAGCGTGACCCGCAGGGACGGAACGCTGACCTGGAAGATACGTGGCATGCGGAACCTCCTTGGATGGGACATGCGGCGTGCCGGCGTCACGGTGCGATGATGCGCGCCGCATCCGGCAGTGCGGTATGGCTGTGTGACCGCAGATGGCTGCAGTCAGTGTGAATGCGTTGATTGTCTTTGACCCTAACAACCTGCACGCTTTCGTGTGGTGGCGTTGCGTTCGCAAAAATCGATAGCCGGCTCTCAGCTTTTGGGAAGCGTGTCTTGAAAATGGCCGGATTCCGGCATTCTGTTCAGTTTCTGATACGATGGAGACGGCTGTTCGCGCAAAGATTGCGCGGAATCGGATGAAAGGAATCCCCCATGCCGTTTGCTATCGCTTTGATTGTCATCGTGCTGCTTTTGCTGTGCTCGGCGCTGTACGTGGTCCCGCAGCAGCAGGCCTATATCATCGAACGATTCGGTAAGTTCCATAAGGTGCAGTATGCGGGCCTGCGTATGAAAATCCCGTTTGTCGACCGCATCGCCATGAAAACGAATATGCGGGTCAGCCAGCTGAATGTGAAGCTGGAAACCAAGACCCTTGACAACGTGTTCGTCACCGTGGTCGCCTCCACACAGTTCCGTGTGGCTCCGGAATCCGTCGCCACGGCATACTATGAGCTGCAAGATCCGGCCGGCCAGCTGCGCAGCTACATGGAGGACGCCCTGCGTTCCGCAATTCCGGCGCTCACCCTTGATGACGCATTCGCCCGCAAGGACGATGTCGCCGCCGACGTGCAGAAGACCGTCGGCACGGAAATGAGCCGTTTCGGCTTCACCGTCGTCAAGACCCTCATCACCGCGATTGACCCGAGCCCGCAGGTCAAGAACGCGATGGACTCCATTAACGCCGCCCAGCGTGAGAAGGAAGCCACCCGCCAGCGCGCCGAAGCACAGCGCATCCAGATCGAAACCCAGGCCGCAGCAGAAGCCGAGAAGACCCGCCTGCAGGGCGAGGGCCAGGCGAACTACCGCCGTGAAATCGCCAACGGCATCGTCGACCAGATCAAGAGCCTGCAGGCCGTCGGCATGAATATCGCCGATGTCAACAATGTGGTCCTGTTCAACCAGTACCTCGACGTGATGCGCTCGCTGTCTGAGTCCCGCAACGCGAAGACCGTGGTGCTGCCTGCCTCCACACCTGGCGGATATCAGGATCTGTATGAGCAGGTCACCAAGGCCATGCTCACCGCCAGCGAAGTCCCGTCCGATGCGGCTGCTGCTGCGTCCACGGCAGCGGCTTCCGCGCGCCCGGCCGGTATGGCTCCGCTCAATTAGTGCAGAGCACGGATGTCCGCGCCCTCGCTCAAATTCGGGCGCGACGCGGATTCCTTGCCAGTGGCGGGTTCCAGACGCTTGTGATGTCTGGAACCCGCCACTTGTCATGTGTGCCGATTCATGTGTATCGGTGTGTGCCGGCGTGTGCCGCGTCAGACTCGGCGCCTCGCTCGCGCCTATTTCGGGTCAGCTGATTGCGGGGCGGCCGATTCCATGGTTGTTGATTCCGGTGCCTCGCCTTCCAGATTGCGCTGGCGGGTTGTCAGGATTTTTCGTCACCAACCCGCCAAATCGGCCTCCATCAGCCGGGCGTGATCAGGATTCGCAGCGCTCAGCTCTCCAGGAACTCCGGAATTGCCTCGGCGGCGGCATACCCGGCACGGTACATGCGTTCCAGCCCCTCGAATTTCTTGGTCAGCGTGGACAGCCCGTACAGGGATTCCGGTGCGATGATCAGCGCCTTGCCTTCCTGCTCGTACCGTTTGGCCAGCGCCACCTCGTCGTTATACGTCTGGTACCGGTTGAGCAGCCGGTCGGCTGCGGCCGGGTAGGTGCGTTCCAAGATGCGCGAGGGCATGATGTCTTTCTTCTGCTCGCGCAGCACATCCTTGAGCCGGGTGAGAATCACCACGACCCGGTCGTACCCGTCGTCGATGGCTTTCTGCACGGGGATGGGGTCGGCGATGCCGCCGTCAAAATAGGGGACCCCGTCAATCACGTACGGTTCGCAGGCCACAGGCACGGCAGAAGAGGCCTTCATGATGTCGAAATCATCGAAATGGACATCGGACTTGTCGAAATACTTGGGCTGACCGGTTTCGGCGTTGCATGCGACGACGGTGAAACCCGTCGGGTTCGCCTCGAACGCTTCGAAATCCACCGGATACTCGCCGTCATGGTTCGACAGCGTGCCGTACACGTAGTCAAGCGCGACGAAATTATGGTTCTTCCTGAAGTTTTGAACGCTTGCGTATTCCTTGCGATTGGCGTACTCGGTGTAGAACTTGTGGCTGCGGTAGGGCTGATGCGCGATGTACCCGACCATGTTGGTGCTTCCCGCGGAGACGCCGTAGCAGTGGTCGAAGTCGATGTGCATTTCCATGAGCCGGTCCATGACGCCTGCCCCGAAAATCGCACGATACCCTCCGCCGACATCGATAAGCGCCGTTTTTGCCATTTCGTCTCCCTCACACCTGGTAATCTCACCGGGCGCATGCTTGACATGCGCGCATATTGGCGAGCTTACGGGTGACGCGTGGACAAAGTGACGACCGATGGCGGAAACCGGGCAGATGATACTGAAGTGTCGCATAGGAGCGCATGGAGGTGCACGTGGTGCATCGGGATGTATGTGGTGGGCCGACTGATGACCACGGTGTTGCGGCTGGTGTCGCCGCTTATCTGCTTGTGGTGCGGCTGCGCGGTTGCACGGCCGGGTGATATGGCGGCGGTTTCGTCGATTGCCCGGGCTATCTGCCCGTGGTGCGACTGCCTGATCGCATAGCGGACAGATGCTTCGTTCAGCAGACAGACAGCCGTTGCGGCCCGTCCGATACGACTGGGCAACTGCCCCGGCCATCCGGCCATCCGGCCGCCATGCGGCTCACTGGTTGATAACTACCGTGTCAACAGTTGATGCATCAACGTGGTCATCCGTTCGCTTGGGTCCGAATTGGACAGCACGATTGTGCCTTCCGCATCTTCGGGGGCGAGCTGGCCGAGCGCTTCGAGCACCACGCGCAAATGGTTCACGGTTCCCACGTTTCCGTCGATGATCGCCGTGCTGCTGGGCATGAGCCGACGGAAGTAATCGCGGAAGAACGGGAAATGCGTGCAGCCGAGCACCACGGAATCAATCGTCTCGAGGTCATATCCGTCAAAATACCCGTGCAGCGTGCGTTCGACCAGCTCGCTGTCGTCAAGCTGCCCGTGCTCCACAATCTCCACCAGCGCCGGGCAAGGCTGTTTGTAAATGACGTTGGTCGAGTTGAACCGAGCCATGAGTTTGGCGAACTTCTGTTCACGCAAGGTCAGTGGGGTGGCGGCAACGATGACATGCTGAGGGACGCCGTGCCCACGGTCGCATGCGACCTTCAACGCCGGTTCCATGCCGATAATCGGGATGGCGAACTGTTCCCGCAGCGCATCGACCGCGGCGGATGTCGCCGTATTGCAGGCGATGACCACGGCTTTGACGCCTTCGCGAATGAAGTTGTTGACAATGGCGAATGCGAGTTTCCGCACTTGTTCGGGAGTTTTCGTGCCGTACGGGGCGTTTGCGGAATCGCCGAAATACAGGACTTGCTCATTTGGCAGGTCTTTCGCGATTTCACGCACAACCGTGATGCCGCCCAACCCGGAATCGAACACGCCGATCGGTGCAGTGGAAGTCATGGTTCCTCCTCAACGATTCATTCAACGACGATGCCGCGTGTCCGCAATCCGAACTGCACGCGCTACCGCAGATAGTAGCATCGTTCCCCAACGGCGTGTTGTAATTGACGTCTGATGATATGGGCGGATTGGACGGTGCCGCTCGGTACAATAGCGCATGGATATGCGCAGATGGGTGAACCCGGCTTCGCATGTAGCGAGAATACCTTCGATACAGTGAAACTCTGGGCGTGTCGCATTGATAATGTCGAATTATCGGCTTTCGGATGTCGTCGTATCCGGGCCATAATGAGTGGCAGAGCAGGACATTGCCAGGTGAAGACATTCTCGCCGGCAAGTGATAGGGGGAAAGATGAAGCACATCAGGTACGTTATCGCGGTTGTCGCGGCCATGGCGTGCATGCTGCCGGGAACTGCGTTCGCAGCGGGATTCGGAGAGAAGGCAGGCAAGGGAACCTCTGAAGTTCCGCCGTTATCGAGTGTGTCGTCGGAGAGCACGTCATCAGATGCGAAGAGCAACGCCAAAGCCGCGGACAGCGCCTATGAATCTGCGAAACATGACTTGACCGAGGCCCAGAGCGCCTATGATCAAGCAGTTACTGACAACAAGAATGTGAAACAAGCCGCAGATGCCGCGCAACAGCGTGTGACTGCCGCATCAAAAGCGGTTGCCAGCGCGAGCGCAGGGCAGAGGCAGGCCGCCGCAGCCGCGGTGTCGTTGGCAAGCGCGGCTGCAGCATTACAAAGTGCCGAAGCTGCGTATGCGAGGGCTTTGGCCAATGATGCCGCAGTCAGGCGGAACAATGCCGCGGACAGCGATGCCGTCAAGCAGGCGGATACCCAATTGCAGCAGGCAACGCAGAATCGTGATTCCGCACAAGCCGCCAATGATGTGGCACTGGCTGCCAAGCGCGCTGCGGACAGCCAGAGGGACGCCGACGCGCCCGCGCTGCGTGCGGCAGCAGCTGAACTGGCAGATGCCACCAAAGCAAAGGCCGATGCCGATGCCAAGCTTGTCAAGAGTGCTGCGACATTAGCGCAGAGCAAGGAACAGTTGATGAAGGCCAAAGCCGCGCTCGCCCAAGCGGCGACAAACAAGATCGCCGCTGACGCGATGGTCAATCGCGAAAACGCGCCAAACAATAAGACATCATCGAAAGGCACGGTGAACGCCGCTGCGACGGCTGCTCCGTCTTCCGCCACAACGAGCAACGGCAAGAGAAGTGCTGCGTCTTCCGATGCCAAGAAGACTGCCACATCAACGCCCGGTGGCATCGCAGGGGTTTTGGCGAAAACTGGTATCAGTGCATCAGTGCTGGTGCTGATCGTTGTAGCGCTCGCCGGCGCGGTTGCACTCATCTGGTACGCGCGCAAGATCGGTGTGATGCACGCGCAAAGCAAGGAGCACGGCGAGCTCAAACACGCGTGACTGTGGTATGACTGCTGGACCGTCTGCTCCCGGGGGGTCGGTTCGCGCAAGTTCCGGGGCAACGGTTCCATTAGATTTTCGCAAGACGTTGCCGACGATGAAATGTATTACGCGGTGTTCATGTGCAAACAGACCATGAACAAGCCGGTGAGTATCGGGGTGGAGGATGCCAATGGCTCCGGCCATACCATTCTTCAGGAGGACTGGTGCGTCGAGGGTGTCCAGGCGACTGGGTTGCCTGCCTCGCTGTTCCCGGACGGCACGGCGATGACCGTTACTGCGGCAGGGGCCACCGAAGTCGTCATGATTGTGTACAAATTCAAGGCGAAACTTGCCAACCATGAATAAGCGGTATGTCGTATTCCTGAAGTTGCTCGCTTCTCGATTGTTGGATTGTGGCAACCATTGCGATGGGCGCGGGGCACAGGGACTGTGAATGAAATTCACGTCATCCGAGATTACCGACTGGCAACCGTTGTGACACCCGACGCTGCAGTGCTTCTCGTCTGTCTATGCTCATTAACATCCCCATCGCCCGCCATGCGATGCGCTGTCAGCAATCCTCGCGTCGAAACGCTACAGTGATGGCATGAGCATTCCACACACGGTATACAAAGCGCACGCCACCGGTAATGATTTCGTTATATACGCCGATCCCGACGGTGAATTCGAGCCGACGGCAGACGAGATCCGTTTCCTGTGCGACCGGCATTTCGGCATCGGCGGAGACGGCCTGCTGCGCCTGACCCACCCCGAGCATGTGGGAGACGTTTCCGCTGATACCGCCGCAGACCTTCATGCCCAAGGCGCTGAATGGTTTATGGACTACCGCAACGCGGACGGTTCCCTCGCTGAAATGTGCGGCAACGGTACGCGTGCTACGGCCTTGTTCGCGCAACGGCTCGGATATGCGCAAGGTGTAGGCGGCGAGCCATTTCGTCTGGGAACCCGTGCTGGGGTGAAAACGCTCGTCTCGCTCGGCGATATGGCCCCATGCGGTCACGATGTGTTCCGCGTGGACATGGGCCCGTGGAAACGCGGGGAGACGGATGCTTTCAACGTGATGATTCCGGGGACTGACGGGTCCGCCCGCGGAACATTCGTGGATATGGGCAATCCGCACGTGGTCAGCGTGCTTGAAGACGGGGAATCCACCCTGCCAGCGGTTGAAGTGCTGGATCTTGCGACCAAACCGGTGGTGGCTCCGGTGCTGGGGTCCGATCAGAACGCTGAATTCGTCGGCATCGATTCCCAAGACACCGGTACGGATACCGGCAAGGCCACTATGCGCGTCAACGAGCGCGGAGTAGGGGAGACCCTGTCATGCGGAACCGGGTTGTGCGCCACAGGCATCACCTTGTTGGCCAAAACCGGCATCCACCATTGGACGATTACCGTGCGCGGCGGCACCCTGCAAGTTGATGTCCACGACGACCGGGTGTTCCTCACCGGTTCGGCGACGCTGGTCGGTCGCATCAATCTGCTGTAACTCGCCTGGTGTGCTCCTCTAATCCTCGCAACGAGCGGAAGCAATCATAGGGCGCATTCAGCACGCACGCTTGAGATTGGGGCAGCCCATGTGCCCGACGACAACCGTGCGATACTGCCGAATACGGCTCAGCTTACCTGAAAATTGCGCTGCCGTCCTTCACCAAAATCAGCGCGATAATCGCCAGCACCCACACGACATCCGCCATCAGGTCATAATTCAGACGGTAATAGGTGCGCAAACCGCGTTTGTCATGGGGGATATCCTGCACCGTAACCGTCGCATGACTCAACGCCATGAACTGGATGGTCGTCGAGAACATCAGAGCCAAGCACCACGGGCACAACGCGTGGATCACGAACAACGACTGCGTGGTCAGCCAGTAGGAGAACAGCAGCGCGGCAAGCCCGCCGAGCCACGTGCAAGTCGCGAACCAGCGCGGCACGCGCACACGAGCCAGACCAATCACTGCTATGGTCACGAACACGCTTTCCGCCGCAATGCCGAAGAAGGCGTTCGGGAAGCTCAAATCGCCCAGTTTCACCAGCTCCGCTTGCCAGGATTGCGCGACCTGCGAGCAGGAAACCACATTGTTGATATCGCAGGCGAGCAGCTGATTCGGCCGGCGTGCGAGTCGAAGCGTCTCGGCGGACAGCATGAACGAAACAAACAGTGCCGACGCAGAAGCGATCAGCATGATCAGATACGTCCATGTGCTGCCGTGTCGCCAGCCGGGAATCACCGCGTCCTGCTCTGCCGAAGCGCTCGAATTCCGCTGCTGTTGTGGCTTTGGTGTCGTCTGTTCGCTCACGATGCCGCCTTCCTCGCTGGTTACGCTGATTACCGATGTGCCGTGCGCGCCGCGCTTCTGCGCGTGTCGTTGGCCGGTTGCGAATATCCAGCTTACGATGGTGATATGACTCTTGCACATATCGCTGATAATCCGCCATCCGAGGGGTGGGATTTGCACTGTCACACCGTCTTCTCCGACGGGCGGCAGACACCTGCGGATATGGTTCGTGAAGCGTGCGCATTGGGGCTGCACGGGGTTGCGATCACTGATCATGACACCACCGCAGGTTGGAATGATGCGGCAACGGCTGCCACGGAGTACGGCCTGCATCTGGTGCGGGGCACTGAAGTGACGGCGGATGCGGATGGCGTGTCGGTTCATATGCTCGCATACCAGTACGATCCACACAATCGCGAAATCAGCGGATTGTTCGCCAAACTTCGTCGAGCCAGACTTGAGCGCACGAAGCGTATGGTCGAGCTGATTTCCAAGGATTACCCGATTACTTGGGATGATGTGCTCGCTCAGATTCGCGAAGGCGATGAGACGACAGTCGGCCGGCCGCATATCGCGGATGCGTTGGTCGCTGCGGGGGCGTATCCGGATCGCTCGGCGGCGTTCGACGGCGCTGTCGGTTCGCGCAGCCCTTACTACATTCCCACTCCGTCGCCGGATGCCGTCGATGTGGTTCGTGCCGTCAAGCAAGCTGGGGGAGTCAGTGTCATCGCGCATGCCGGCGATCCCAGTCGTAATCCCGTGCTGTTGTCGGACGACCAAATCGGGCAGCTTATCGATGCCGGACTGGACGGGCTTGAAGTGTGGCATCGCGGCAATCCGCCCCAGCAGCGTCGGCGGCTGCTGGATATCGCCTCACGCCACCATCTGCTCGTCACCGGCGGCTCCGATTGGCATGGGCAAGGTGGCAAACCGAACCGATTGGGGGAGAACCTGACCGATGATGAAACAGTCAGGAGCATCGTTGAGCGAGGCGCGATTCCGTTGATTTGATTCGTGGCCCAGAGTGTCGGGGGCAATGGCGGCGTGCCTGTGTCCGTGGCGACCCAAGTCCAACGTCCGATTCAATTCGACGGCAGGATGGCGGAAAAACAACGACGTAACGCAATGATGCGAGGCGACAACGTACGGTAATGACAATGCCCGGCCTCCCGGTGAGGAGGTCGGGCATTGTTGTCATTGCTGTGCAACCACGGTCTGCGCAATACCGTCCGCGCAACGGGGGTCGCATAACACAATCAGCGAAGCCCCGCACAGGCCCCGCTGCAGCCCAGCCCTGCAGCAGAATGCGTACCGTATGCCTACTTGAATTGTGTGATTACGTACCTTGCGCAGCTCACGTATATCCAGAAACTATGCGCGCCGCATGCCTCGGCGCTAACTCACAGCGCGCCGAAACCGACCGCGTGCTTGGTCTCGGAACCGATCAGCGCATAGCCGAGCGCCGCGCCCGGAACCACGATATGCCGTCCCTTGGTGTCCACGAGGTCGATGATCTTGCCATTGGCGACCGCGTCGTCGATGATCGCGCTGATATGCTCGGCGGTGTCATCGGAAGTGAAGCTCACCGGCCGTGCCACGTTCTGGATGCCCAGTTCGATGTCCATGTCTGCTCCTGTCGTTGATCCGCGCGCCCATCCTGTGCCTTCCCGGAAGGAAACCGGGGTGTCGTGCGGCTATGTCCTGTGATTCTTGTGTTCTATTGTGCCCGTTGGCGTGCGGTTACGCTTTCGGCGTGGTGTCGGACTGCCCGGCGGCAGCCTCTTCGTCATGGTTGGCATCGGTCGGTTGCCCGGCTGGGAGGTCTTGCTGATTGAGCTGTTCCTGCTCGGCCTGATCAGCTTTGTCTGCCTGGTCGGCATGGCCATGGCTGTCGTCTGCGCCGCTTGAAATAACGGGTTCGCTGTGATCGTCACCGTTGTCGTGAGCGTCCGATCGCCCATCAGACACCTGATTGCCGGCATCTTGCGGCTTGTCGGAAGCATCGGATGCTTCGTCGCGGTGGCGTTGCTGACGGGACGCGGCCTCAAGGCTTTCCCGGGCGTCCCGCATCGCGCGCTCCTCACGCTCAAGCAGGGGGATGAGAATGGTTTCCGGAGCATGCTCATCGTCGTCGGACTGCCCGTTCTGCCTGTCATCCTGCCCGTTGGACTGCTGCCCGGCGGGCCGGAACGCCACGGTTTCGGCGTCGCTGTCGGCGAACCTTTCGACGTTGGCATCACCGTCTTTGCGTACCCGGACGCTAGCGGAAACATACGACTGCGTTTCGCTGATCACATTGCCGTTCTGCCCAATGTGCCGGGTCGCTTCCTGCACTTGGAACTGCGCTGATTGCGCACTGCGTGCGGAGGGCTGTGCCAACTGCCCTCCACGACCTTCCTCCGGGCGTGCTGCATCAGTGCCGCCATCGTTCGTCTGGTGTGCAGTTCCGGCTTGGACATCGTCTCGGGCAACGCTTTGCGTGCCCTGGGCGTTTGCAACCGTGATTGTCTCGCTGCGTGTGTCGTCGTCGATGGTCTGGATGGTGCCCGACGCGTTATTCACCTGGATGCCGCGAATTGCGAAGCTCGGTGGTTTGATGGCAATCGTCGGTGCCTCGCTGTGCGGGTTGGTAACAGGGCGGCTTGCCGTGCTGTCACCGGTGTCTTCGCTACCGTTTCTGGCGTTTCCGGCGTGTGCCGGTGAAGATTTCGTGCTGTCCGCTGTCTCGTCGCGTTTGATGGTCGCACGCGCGATTTGCGCTGAACCGGTGCGGTCGGTCTCATTGGTCTGGTCGCCTGGCTCACCGTTGCCGGCGTTCCCGGCTTGTGCCAAAGCATCATTGGTGTTGTCCGTTTCCTGCGCAGCCGCCTTGCGTCGGGCTTCCTCGCGCAGCATCGCGTCACGCCGCTCCCCCGCATCCAGCAGAGTGCCGACTGTGATGGTGCTCGGCGGCTTGCCATCGGAACGGTGAATCGACGCGGCAGGGGACCGTGATCCGGTCGCAAGGCTCAGCTGGTGGGCGAGCCGCTCGACTTGAGCCTTGAACTGGATGATTTTCTGGCTATCTGCATCGCTGAGCGCCTGAATGAATTCGCCGACCTGCTCCATTTGCAGCCACAGATTGGCCCGCAACATGATCAGGCTATCCAGACGCGAACCGAGTATCCGTCCGTATGCCGCCAACACCGCATTGCGATGCGGTTCGTCAAGCTTGCCGAAAATCCATGCAAGATCGCGTGCCGGATCGTTGATTTGCATATCCTGCCAGTTGACGATCGAGGTGATCGTCGAGCCGGAGAACAGAATGTCACCATCATGGAAGCCGCCATGCACCAGGCAAGTGGAGAACGACCACAGGCCATCCGTATCGAGTACCGCCGTCCAGCTTGACGTGATTTCCTGGGGGATATGCCCGGCTTGCCTGAGACGCTTGATCCACGCGACCAGTTGCGCCCTGATTTGGCCGGTTGCATACGCTGGATAATGCTCTTGCGGAATGAACGCCGGATTGAGCCGGTGAATCGCGCCAATCGCCGTGCCGACGCTGGCGCAATCATCCAAGGTCAGCAGGTCAAGTGGCCGTGACATGCCATCGAAATGCGGCGAAACCATGACCGCGGTCGTGCCGGTCGGGCCATGCTCGTCGTCCCCGTCGGAGCTGGCGAGTACACGGTCGACGGCGAAACCGAGCGCAGCAGGCTCCTTCGCCCGCTGCAGCGCCTGAGCTGCCTTGATACGCCCGCGCAGATGCTTGCGACCCGCTTCGGTGTCGCTGGCATGCACGTCATACAGGCGTCCTGAGGAGTCCTGTACGACGGCATGATCGATGCCTCGGGCTTCGTCGGTGGCGTTGCCTTGGTTGCTGGCGCGTACGCCTGCCACGGAAATGTCCGGCATGACGGCCGACGCCAAGGCCGCCAGCATAAAATCGCTTCGCTGATTCACAGTTCCACAGTAATACAGGCAATCGCCTGAATCGAGCAGGATTCGGCATGTTGGGCGGAAAAACCGTGTACGGGCATGCGGGCGCGGCATGGATGGAATGACTTGATGGCGATTGTCGGTAAAGTCCGGTTTGGCGTGGTATGGCTCAATTGCGGTCTGCCGGCTCGGCCGGGTATGCATCGATGATTGTCATTCGGCTGGGCTTTCCCTAGGTATTCCGGCTTTTTTCAAGTCGGATGCCTTACATGTATGGGTTCCGTTCTGTTTCTGTGGACTGGATTCATGTTCGGCCGCCGATTTCGGATTCAGTCCTGATACATGTCCTGCCGCGGAATGGCCGGCGGGCTTCATATGTTGGTATTCCGCCGTTTTCCTATGCCCGGCATTCTCGCGCATACTGGTTTGTGTCCTGTTCTGCGGACTGGATTCATATTCGAGCCTCGATTTTGGATTTGGTCCAGCCGCATGCCCTGCCGTGTGATGGCCGGCGGGCTTCATCTGTTGGTATTCCGCCATTCCTTATGGTCCTGTACTCCCGTGTCCGCGGGTCTCTCGGACTGGATTCATGTTCGGCCGCCGATTTCGGATTTGGTCCTGGCACATGTCCTAGCATGGAATAGCCGGTGGATCTCATCTCTTGGTATTCCGCCATTTCCTGGGGTCGGCGCTCCCATATCCGACGATTTGCGCCCTGCTGCCCGGACTGAATCGCTGATTGGCATTCGACAACGGGTATAGTCCAAGATTCCAACTGAGCGCCGCTTCAACTCTTGGCTTCCCACCGCCCGCCGTGCGCCAGCTCGCAATCGCCATGCGCAACACCAAGCAGGGACACCATCCACCATCCCGCCATCCGTGTCAAGCTTGCACGCGGTCCCGCCGGCTGACACAATAGCGAGGTATGAATGGTTCGGTTGAGGATGATGCGCTCGCAGGCCTCGATGATGCGCAACGCGAAGCTGCCACGGCGTTGGACGGCCCGGTGCGGATCGTGGCATGCGCCGGCGCCGGTAAAACGCGCACCATCACGCGGCGCATCGCCTACGGCTGCCGAACGGGCGCCTGGGATGCCCGAGGAGTCCTCGCCGTCACCTTCTCCGTGAAAGCCGCCGCCGAGATGCGTGCCCGGCTCGGCACGCTTGGTGTCGGCGATGACGTGACCGCGGCGACATTCCATTCCGCTGCCCTCCACCAGCTTCGTCGCGTATGGCCGGATGTCTGCGGCGCGCCGTTCCCTCATGTCACCGACCGTCCGCAGGAGCTTACCGCGCGGGCGTTGCGTCGCACGGTGAATCCGGAAGGTCTTGACCCCACCCAGACCGGATTGCCCGCAGTACGCGATGTGCTCGCTGAAATCAACTGGTGCAAAGTGCAGCTCATCGCACCCGACGATTATGGCAGGGTTTGTGCCGCCACTCACCGGCAGCCGCCTATCGGCTTGGAACCTGACCGTTTCGCTGACGTATATACAGCGTATGAACAGGAGAAATCGGCGACAGGGCATATTGATTTCAATGACATTCTGCTCATGGCGTGTCATGTGATTGACGATGATGCGGATGCCGCGCGTGCCATCCGCCGTTCAATCCGGTGGCTGACCGTTGACGAATATCAGGATGTTTCGCCGCTTCAGCATCGTCTGCTGACCCGCTGGCTGGGCGACAACCGGAACATCTGCGTGGTGGGGGACCCGGCGCAGACCATCTACTCGTTCGCCGGGGCGAGCAGTTATGACCTGTTGCATTTCACCGAGGAATTCTCGCCTGTCGCTGCGGATATCAGTTTGCGCACTGATTATCGCTCGACCCCGCAGATTGTGGGGTATGCGAACCGGATTCTTGCCGCTTCTCCCGAACGCGAGCACTACTTGCGTCTGGAATCCGGCCGTGGTGCGGGGGTGCGCGTGGTTCGTACCCAATACGATGACGACGAGCAGGAAGCCCAGGGTGTCGCCGCCCGGATTGCAAGGCTTGTCGCGCAAGGCGTGTCGGCGTCTGATATCGCGGTGCTGACGCGCATCAACGCCCAACAGCAGCATGTATGTGCCGCGTTGCGAGCGCAAGGATTGCGGTTCCGTGTACGACGTGATGCCGGTTGGCAGTCGTCGCCGCTTGCCGATGAAACGCAGGAACAAGCGGCGCTGCTTGAGGCCAAGGGGATTGTGAAGGATTCCTCCGCTGTAACGGTGTCCACGATTCATGCGTCGAAAGGTCTGGAATTCCCGCACGTGTTCATTGTCGGCTGCTCGGAGGGGCTGTTGCCGTACGGGTCTCCGGCGCCCGGTGAAGCGCTTGAGGAGGAACGCCGGTTGATGTACGTGGGGGTCACTCGTGCTGAGGATACATTGCACTTGTCGTTTGCAGCTCGGCAGTCGAGCGATACGGGCGCACGGCGACACCCGAGCCGTTTTCTGGTCTGACTGCCGACATATGCATTTAGACGACCGGCGGCTGACCAGCTGCGGCAGGTAAAGGTTGATGACGCCTCAAGACTTGACGGGATGATGCCGCCGAACGGTCAAGCGGTGGGCTGTGACCGCAAGTGACAACATCATCCCGTCTATCGTTATGGTCGCCGGAGTCTTAGGAATTAGTCGTCCTCGCCGGTGTCATTCCCATTGTCGGCGCCGCCTTGAGCGGTACCACTTTGAGCATCACCGCCTTGAGCAGTGCCCCCCTCACCGGCGCCATCCATGTGATTGCCGTTGTCCTGGGCCGGATGCCCCGGATTCTGGCCATCCTCGCCATTTGGGCTGTGCTGATTGTTCTGGGCGGATTCCGCGTCCGACCCCGCTTCGGATTGGTTCTGGCTGCGCGCGTCCTCATCCAACAGTTTGGACAGTTCCGTATCCCAATCGATTCCTGTGCTCTCAGCTCCTTGAGCACCCGTCTGTCCTGCAGCATCCGTATCAGCGCCGGAAGCCGTGGCACCCGACGTAACTTCGTCGCCGGCATGCTCGCCGGGCAGTTTCGGCAGCAGATCAGGGTGCGACCACTTCGCGTCACGGCGTTCCATACCGAAATCCGCGTCGATTCGCGCCCACAGATCCGCCGCTTCCCTGATGCGCTTGGGGCGCAACTGCAATCCCAGCAGCGATTCGAAAGTCCGTTGCGCCGGCCCGCCGACCGCGCGCTCGCGACGCATCATTTCACGCAATTGATCCAAATGCGGCAGGTGCGCCATGCCGGCCTTCCACGTGACGCAATCGGTCCAGCCCTCCACGAGCGTCAGCAGCTCCTCGAGACTTGCCAGCGCCTCACGCTGCTCCGGTGTATCGGGGATGGCCACGTTGGTGAGGTTCACCGCGCCGGAGAAGGAATCCGGGTTCATGATTTCCGCATCGCGCAGCTGCTCCTCCATCGCGTCCAAATCAATGCGTGTTCCGCGTGCGTACTTGCCGATAAGCGCCTCGAATCGAGGCATAAGCCAAGGAACCGAAGCGAACAGCCTGGCATGCGCTTCTTCCTGCAACGCGAGGAAGGCGAGCACTTCGCTTTGGTCGATATCAAGCGAACGCGCGTATTCAATGGCGTTTTGCGCGATCAACCCGCCCGCCGGATTATTGAGCAGCGGCACGCCCTGGTCGAAACTGCCGCGGACTTCATGCGACAAATCGCCGGCGGCATGGCCCAATTGCATGGCGAATGACGTATTCGCCAGTAGTTTGACAATTTGTGACGGATTCTTGAGATTTTCTGGAATCGGCAGCGGAATCGGGCCCGCGTAAATGCCTGCGATATCGCCGTCGAACGCGTCCCCGAGCCGTTCGGAAACCACCGATGCCAGGGCCTCGTTCATCGCGGATGCGACTGGCCCGGCGAATTTCGCCCATGAATCAAGCGTGCCGTTGACCCAGTCGGCACGGGTGAGCACTTCGGTTTCGCCCGGAGCGGGGTCGAATGCGCAGGCACTGTCCAGCCACAGGTTCGCCTCGCTGGCGGCACGCCGAACGCTGGCGGCGTCTTGCGCGTTGACGGATTGCCATGATGATTCGTCGTTTGCGCGGTCGAGCGCGATGGTGGCCGCGAGCTTCACATTGATCGGTCCGCGCTCGACGGTCTGCTGCATTTCGGCCAGTGAATTGAGCCCGCCTTCTGTGAAGGCTTTCATCATCGCCCGCACTTCGTCAGGCTTCGGCAGCTTCTGTGGATCCTGCTGCGCCAGTTGGTCACGGATCTCCTGCGGCAGTTGGGAAAGCTGCTGCCAAGCCATCTCTCCCTGGATCGGGCCAAAACAATCGATGAGCCACTGGTGTATCGCGTGTTCGTCCATGACCTGCCATCCTTCGGTTGAGAGTGGGCGCGTAAGTATCCCTAATGATACAGTCAGCCGCCTCATTGTTCGCTGATGGTGAGGGGATTGCGGCGAGAGCTGTGAAATGCCGCCATGCGGATGGTGATGGACAGCAATTCATGGTGGTCGGTGGAGGAGCCGGCGTTTGGCAATGGCAATTGCCTGCCATGCCGCCCGCATATGGCAATGACGGCAGGTGACTGGCTAGTATGGCGGTATGAGTTTCACACGCGCCATTCAAGCCGCCGCAGCGTTCCTGCGTCGCGCACGCAACGATTTCGACCGACGCAGCCTCGGCTATTATGTAGGCGCGTTCTGCGTTCTGCTGTGCGGGCTTGTCCTGCTCATGCCCAGTCCGTATGTGATTGAAACGCCTGGTCCTACACGTAACGTGCTCGGCACGTCGTCAGGTAAGCAGATCATCGCGATATCCGGCGCTCGCACACACAAGCAGTCGGGCAAACTACTCATGGTAACGGTCAACGCTTCTGGCGTGCCGGGGTATCCGGTACCCAATATCGCGACGCTTGTCATGTATTTCCGCCCCGACACGACCGTGCTACCAAGCGAGGCGGTGTTCACTCCCGGCCAGACCTCCGAGGAATACGATAAGGAAGCCAATAAGGAGATGTCCTCGTCGCAGAAAGCGGCCACCAAACAGGCGCTCGCGTATGCCAAGAAACTCGGTGTGGATGTTTCCGGCGTCAACGTTGATATGCATATTGACGATATCGGTGGTCCGTCCGCCGGCATGATGTATACGCTCGGTGTAATCAGCAAGCTGACAGCCCGCGATGAGACGGTCGGCAAGACGATCGCGGGGACGGGGACCATGGAAAGTAACGGCAAAGTCGGTGCTATTGGCGGAATCCGGCTGAAAATGCAGGGTGCCAAGCGTGACGGCGCGACGTGGTTCCTTGCTCCCGCGTCCAACTGTGACGAGGTTGTCGGCCATGTGCCGTCGGGGCTGCGCGATGTGAAGGTGTCCACACTCGACGAGGCGTACAAGGCGCTTGTCGCCATCGGTGAAGGCAAGGGGAACAGCCTGCCGCATTGCACGGTGTGAGCTGCGATGTGCGGTGACATGGCAGGTGACTTGGTAGGTAAAGTGTCCAAAAACAGCCGTAAGTAACCAATAAGTTCGCGTGTCTTGCTATATTGTGCAACGTGATTGAAACGGCATTTCAAAACGCTGAAGAATTCGGGTTCCGTTCCGGGGACATCGTGCAGGAATGGCTGTGGGATGATGACGTCGACGATTCGATTCGTGAGAAGATCGAACAGTTGACGGGTGAGGAACTCGTTGACGAGGATTATGATTCCGCGGTTGATGGGGTCATCATCTGGTGGCGTGACGGTGACGACGAGGACGAGCTCGCCGACACGATTGTCGATGCGTACGCGGTGCTTGGGGATGACGGCCCGATGTGGGTGCTGAGCCCGAAGCCAGGTCGTGAAGGCGCTCCGAATGCAAGCACGGTGCAGTCCGCAGCGCAGACCGCGGGCATGAATGCCGCTACTCCGTTGACGGTCAGCAAGGACTGGAACGGCATTCAGCTGCGTGCCTTCGGCAAAGGCTCCTCCCACTGATTCCTAGCGAGCAACTGCGCCAGCGGCGTCTTAGTCATAGCTGGTTCGTGGTCATATCCAAACTGGTGACGCTGGCGAGGTCCTTGGCGTAGCTAGTTTGTGGAAGTGGCGGATGAGACGTGGGTGCGTGTCCTGCTCTTGGAATTGCTTGTCAGCTGACCTTTCCCGGGCGCTTGCCCGTGCCTCTCCTCCTGCTTCTACCGACGCTGAGAGCGTTCTGACCGTCGGCAGAAGCTCTACCGACGCGAGGAGACGGAAATCCGTAAATCATGCAATCCCAATGTTTGCAATGGCTGCGGGAAAGTGGGCGATGAGGGGCTCGAACCCCCGACATCCACCGTGTAAAGGTGGCGCTCTAGCCAACTGAGCTAATCGCCCGCAAATCTCCACTCTACTGCATGACACGCCGCGAGTGCCGCATCCCGGCGTGTTCCCGTCCGGACGCACCGCTGGGAGCGTGCCGAAACAACGCGCTTTTCGGTATGGTTTATGGGTTTTCCCAGCAAAAGAGTCTAAACAATCACGTACAGTTGAGCCTAGGAATATACGTCTAGGAGGTCGGTAGTCAATGGCTAAGAAACCTGAAACCGAACAGGGTGCGTCAGGTATTGCGCTCGTAAGCAAGCGCAAGTGGGGCTATGACGTGCCCCAGGTCGACGAGTTTCTTGAGCGTGCGCACAAGCTGTATGACAGTGAAGGCATGCAGCTGACGCAGAAGGACATTCAGAACGTATCCTTCGAAATGCGCAAGGGCGGCTATGCGATCGCCCAGGTGGACGCCGCGCTGGCGAGGCTTGAGCGTGCGGTTGTGGACAAGCAGACGACGTGGGAAATCACCCAGCATGGTCGTGTGGCATGGAAAGCCCAGACAGAAGATCTGTACCGCCAGATCGCCACGCATGCGCAGCGGCCTGAGCGTAAACGTTTCGCTGCGGGGGAAGGCAAGCAGCCGTCCTATGACCGCAAGCAGGTGGATCGTCTGGTCGACCAGATTGTCGACAAAGCCGCCGCAGAGCTTGGCGTTGACGGTGCCGATCGTGATCAGCCCAAGAAAGACATCGATTTGAACGCCCAGCGTGTCGCGAACGTGATTTTCACCCAGCGCCGCGGCAAGCGCGGGTATGACGAGCGACAGGTGGATTATTACATCAACGCGTGCGTTCAGCTGCTCAGCCGCATTGAATCCTATGCCCGTGTCGCGGATTATGTGGGAGGACCGGAAGAACAGGCCGCTCAGCCGCGAGCTGATGGCGGGGTCAAGCCGTTGTTCGCGCAGCAGGGTGATGCCGCTCTGCCGCAATTCGTCCCCGGCTCAGGCGCCGCAGCATATGCCGCCGCGTCCGCGACCCCGCAGTCGTTTGACGCGCTGCATGAGGCCGAACAGGCTATTTTCACCCCAAGCCAGACTGATCAGCCGGCTTTCGGCGCGGGAGCATCGGCAACGCCGGTGTCCCCGGTCACGCCTCAGGGTCAGCAGAACACCCCGGCCGGTGGTGCGTTCGCCGATTCAGGTACGGAGTATCTGCCGGTATTCGGCGCATCATCCTTCGGCGCTACCGGTGCAGGGCAGCAGGCGGGCGTGCAGCAGACCAACGGCTCGTTGTTCGGTGCGACGGCAAGCCCTGCGTCTCAAGCCGTTGCATCCGTGAACGCCCAAGGCAGCCCGTCACTGGCGGCGTTGGCCAGCAGCAACCAGTCGATTTTCTCCCAGAACACGCAGCAGACAGCCCCTGCCGCGGCGCCCGCCGAGCAGGGCAATCCGGCACCGGCATATACCGATTCTCCGGCAGTCGTACCGCCGTCATTCCAACCGACGTCGCCGTTGGCGGCTCAGTTTGCCCAGCAGACCTCTGGCTCTGTCCAGCCGTCTGATGCATATGCCGTTGCAGCAGGTTCGGTTCCTGCCGCACAGCCCACGCCGGCTCCCTCGATATTCCCATCCGGGAATGCCTCCGGTTTCGGCGGTGCTCCCGCCGCTGCCCCGGCATCCGCAAGTGCATCATCCTCCACAATTCCGGCTTTCCCGGTAGGGGATTTCTCAGCAGGAACCCAATCGCAGTCTGCTGCACAGCCGAGTGTGTTCTCCGGTGCAGCCGCTTCGACACCAGCGTCGGCAGCGCCTTCATTCGCGCCTTCTTCCTCGTTCGAACCCGCGCCGACCGCTGCTGCGGCCCCGACACAGACTTCCGCGGCGCCCGCAGCTGGGACTCCAGCATCGTTTGCAGCGCCTCAAACCGATGACCACGCTGAAACCGCGACACCTGCGCCTTCCGTGAATCTGTTCCCGGATGCCGGTGAAGAAAATTCCCACGGTACTACACCCGCATCGGGTTTCGGCTTCGATATCCCCGATTTGTCGTTCCCATCCTTGGGTGACGACGACCAGCCGGGAAGCAAGCAGGAGTAACGAGAATCGCCGGATTCGTTCATCGAACCGGGTGCGCAGGAATCCATATTCGTCGCAAGTGAAGTGAAGGCGATCTGCGATGCATTGCGGAGATACCGTGAGCCAATCAGGGGTGGGGCATTCTGATCGACAATATCAGGAATGACACATCCTTGGATTGGTTTGCGTGCGGTGATGGACTGACTGCGTTGTTCGAAATCCCATGCCCACCATCCCGCGCCGCCGTTGGAAATCCTTGATTGATGGCCATCTGAGTGTATCATGTGAAACGGTAGGGGAGTCGTGCACTCCCGGAGGCGAATACCGACCTGCTGGCGCCGAACATGGAGCTTCTAGCCGGTCATGAGGAGTAGGAAGCACCAACTGTGATCAGACAATCCACTGTCATCGTGCTAGGGTCAACAGGATCGATCGGCACGCAGGGGCTTGACGTCATCGCCCGTCATCCGGACCGGTTTACGGTGACCGGTCTTGCCGCAGGAGGTGGTCATATCGACCTGTTGGCCAAGCAGGCGGCGGCATTCCACGTCCCGCAGGTCGCGATCGCGGACGAATCCAAGGTCGGGGCGCTGCGTGAAGCCCTCAAACAGGCTGGTGCCTCGAATACGGCCATTCACGCCGGGCGTCAGGCGGTTATCGCACTTGCCGGGTGCGGAGCCGATACCGTACTCAACGGCATCACGGGATCCATTGGCCTTGAGCCGTCCATTGCTGCATTGCAAGCGGGATCGCAACTGGCGTTGGCCAACAAGGAATCCGTGGTCGCAGGCGGGCATCTGCTCTTCAGCGCCCAGGTGCGTGACCAGCAGATCAACCCGGTTGATTCCGAGCATTCTGCGATTTGGCAGTCGTTGCGTTCGGGGCGCCACAGCGAAGTCTCGAAGCTTATCGTCACCGCTTCAGGCGGGCCGTTCCGCGGGATGCGCCGCGAGGATATGACCGAAATCACCCCTGAACAGGCGTTGAACCACCCCACGTGGCATATGGGCCCGGTGGTGACGATCAATTCATCGACCCTGATGAACAAAGGCCTGGAAGTCATTGAGGCGAGCCGGCTGTTCGATATTCCGCCGGAACGCATCGAGGTGACGGTACACCCTCAGTCCATCGTGCACTCCATGGTCGAATTCTGTGATGGCGCGACCATTTGTCAGGCGTCGCCGCCGGACATGCGCCTGCCGATTGCGCTCGGACTGTCCGCGCCCGAGCGTCTCGGAAACGTGGCTGCTGCGTGCGATTGGACGCAAGCCGCGCAATGGACTTTCGAACCTCTTGACAACGAGGCGTTCCCCGCGGTGAACCTTGCCCGGCAGTGCCTCGCCGCCTCCGAGAAACATACCGCGGTGCTGAACGCGGCGAACGAGCAGGCTGTTCATGCGTTCCTCGACGGCCGGCTGCCGTATCTGGGCATTGTGGACACGGTTAAGGCGGTGATCGACCAGATGGATGCGGAGCTTCGCGGCGATCCGCTGTTCGCATCCGTGGAGGAAATGGGGCAAGTTGAGCATGAAGCGCGCCAACGTGCCGATGTTTTGATAAACAAGCAGGTGTGAAGGAAAGCATCAGCATTCAAGACGATGAATTGACCGCAAGCGGCGAGACGGGGTTCCGCAAGACAGGCGCCCCTGATATCAGCGAAAGCCCGTTGCATCCGAGGCGCAAGTCCCGCCGCATTATGGTCGGTCCGGTGCCCGTCGGCGGCGGCGCCCCGATTTCCGTGCAGTCGATGACCAACACCCCGACGGTGGACGTGAACGCCACGCTGCGCCAGATCGGTGAGCTCGCGCAGGCGGGTTGCGACATCGTCCGCGTCGCCGTGCCCAGTCAGGATGATGCGGACGCGCTGCCCGCCATCGTCGCGAAATCCCCGCTTCCGGTGATTGCCGACATCCATTTCCAAAGCAAGTATGTTTTCCAGGCGATTGATGCCGGGTGCGCCGCGGTACGTGTCAACCCGGGCAATATCCGCAAGTTCGACGAGGTCGGGCCTTCGATTTGCAAGGCGGCCACGGATGCGGGCATTTCGCTGCGTATCGGTGTGAACGCCGGGTCGCTCGACAAGGAGCTGTATGCGAAATACGGCGGACCGACCCCTGAGGCCCTCGTCGCTTCGGCGTTGAAGGAAGCCCGCATGTTCGAGGATGTTGGTTTCCACGATTTCAAGATTTCCGTCAAACACCATGATCCGGTCACCATGGTCCAGACGTACCGTCTGCTCGCCAGCAAGGGCGATTGGCCGCTGCATCTGGGCGTGACCGAGGCCGGGCCTGCGTGGCAGGGCACTATCAAGTCGTGCCTTGCGTTCGGTGCGTTGCTCGCTGAAGGCATCGGGGACACGATTCGCGTGTCTCTGTCCGCGCCTCCGGTCGAGGAAGTCAAGGTTGGCTGCAAGATTCTTGAGTATCTTGGTCTTCGCCAACGGCATTTCGACATCATCTCCTGCCCGAGTTGCGGGCGCGCGCAGGTCGATGTGATTGAGCTCGCCAAGCAGGTGACGGAAGGGCTGAAAGATATCAAGGCGCCGATTCGCGTGGCGGTCATGGGCTGCATCGTCAATGGCCCAGGGGAGGCGCGCGAGGCTGATTTGGGCGTGGCCTCCGGCAATGGCAAGGGTCAGATTTTCATCAAAGGTAAGGTCATCGAAACCGTTCCGGAAGACCAGATTGTTCCCACACTGCTCGAGCATGCGCGCGAGATCGCCGGACGGATGGAGAGCGAAAGCGCGGCAAGCGGCACGCCCGTCGCGAAAAGCGGCCCGGTCGTCATCCCGATTACCGGCGGGACCCACCCTAACGCGTAAGTGAATGGAGCGTCCCGGTCGCATACCCAACACACCGTCGACCCCCACCTTCTGCCGACGCTGAGGGTGTCGTGAGTGTCGGTGGAGGCTTCTGCCGACACTGAGTGTGCTGTGAGTGTCGGCAGAGGGTTGTGGTTCTGTTTCTGCCGACGCTGAGGGTGCTGCGAGTGTCGGTAGAAGGTTTTGCCGACACTGAGGCACTGCTGAGCGTCGGCAGAAGCTGAGGGGGAGCGCGGGATTGCCGATTTAGGTGATTCCGGTCTGGTTCTTGCGACCGGCTGAACGGCCATGGTCCTCGTTAGAATAGTCGATGTGTCGAATCAGGAAGAACGCCAGAGCAGCTCCGCAACCGGCCAAGAAGCCGTCCATCGGTCCGATATGCATGCCGCTGAACCGACTGCTCGCCAGACCGGCACACTACCCGCCGACACGCTACCCACCGATACAACCGCCGAGCGCGCCCGCCAGCCCAAGCAGGAGCCCGTCGCATGGTCCCGCGGGCATCGTCTCGCCGTCAGCGTTCCCATTTTCATCATTCTTCTCGGCATTCTCGTAGGCGTCTCCCATATCACCGCAGTGAGCGCGAATATACAGCCCATCGGTCAAACCATGTCCATGCTGACCAGCGACACATCGGTCACCTTCAACAACACCACAGGCAAAGCCCTGCCGTCCGTCGGCACCTACAAGGTAACCAAGCATTACATCACCATCAGAGCGAAGCGGCCGTCCACCGGCGAAATCCAGAACATCCGCGTGCTGATCCGCGAACCGAAAGGCGCCGGATCGAACCGTCCTGGAGTCGTGTTCATGCATGGCGCCGGCTACGGCACGTGCGACAACTCCTTCGGCGATGTCGCCTATGCGCTGTCATCAGCCGGTTTTGTGACCGCCGTCATCGACAAGCCCGTCTGGTCGACAACCGACATCACCAGGGATTACCCCGCTTCTGCGAGGATATACGACCAGACCATCAATTATCTGCGATCGCTCGACCAGGTCGATGCCGCCAAAGTCGGGATTTACGCGACATCTGAGAGCACATGGATCAGCTCGTACCTGCTGCAGCAGGACCCGAAGGTCGCCTTCCAGGTGCTGCTCAGCCCAATGGTGTTCTCTCCGAGGCAATCTCTCGGCTTCCTCGCATCGCAGGACTTCACGCTGGTGGGCGCGCATAACGGGTATCAGTCGATTGTGCGGCGGGTTCTCGATATGGACGGTACGGTGTTCGGATTGACGAATTTCGACCTTGACATTGAGAAACCCGCAGCCTATTCGATACCCACTTTCGTCGCGTACGGTTCGAAGGACGTGATGACCGCGCAGGTCGAAGGCGCGCGCGAGATTCTTGATTTGGCGCATAAGTCAGACAATTGGGATGTGACCATCCGCAGCTACCCTGTGGCGAACCATGTGCTGCGATTAGGCAACGAGGCAGATTCGGGCACCGGATTCGCTGACGATTACGTCAACGATATGGTCTCGTGGGCGGTCGGAACCGCCGCCGGGCTTGACCAGACCAGCGAGCGGGCAGCCGGTTCGATGCTGTACCAGTCGATCGCGGTGCCGAAAGACCTGCACGCTGACCGCGGACTGACCATCTACGGGGCATGGATTCACATCGCGATGCTAATCACCTTGCTGCTTACACTGATCATTGCTCTGGCGGCGTTGGTGCGTAAAATCGTGTTCATGATCCGCCGCAAAGGCCCGGCGCTCGGCTTCAAATACGGGTTCGGCGGGGCGCTGCTGAGCCTGACGATCACTACGCTGGCCACATTCCTCCTGTTCTGCGGCGGCTTGGGCCAAGTGGTGATGGGTATTGTGCAACTCGCGTGGGGCGGCGCTCCGGCGGAGAATCCGGGCATGATGTTTTGGAGTTGGCCGGTCATCCAAGTGGTGTGTACGTTGGTTGTGTGGGCGTGGTCCCGTGTGTTCACGCGGCTTATCGAAGTCATGCAAACCCGCGGTCTTGCCCAGTTTCCGCCCCGCAAGGGCGCAATCGGTGATGTCGTCAGCGGTCGTGAACCGGTGCTCGCCTCGACGCGTTTCGCGCGCGTGTTGTTCTGGGTGACGGCGTTCGCCATGTTCCATGTGCTGCTGTTCTTCGCGTTCTGGGGACTGTTCATCTACTGAGATGTCACAGATTGCTGATTATCGCCCGAGCGGGCGGGCGCGCGCCGCTTGCCGAACGCTGAAAGGTCGCCAACATGCCGCTGTATCGTGACGAGGGCGTGGTGTTGCGCACTATCAAACTCGGCGAGGCGGACCGCATCGTCACCATCCTCACGCGTAATCACGGCAAGATTCGGGCGGTAGCCAAGGGTGTCCGTCGCGTGAAATCAAGATTCGGCGGCAGACTCGAGCCGTTCATGCGCGACGATCTGCTGATTGCTGAAGGCCGTTCGCTTGATGTCGTTTCGCAAGCGGCTTCGATTTCAGCGTATGCGGCCGGCATTGTCGGCGATTTTGAGGCGTATGCTGCGGCGTGCGAGATAGTCGAGACCGCGGACCGCCTGATCTCCACGGAAAATGAGCCTTCGCCCGCCCAGTATCTGCTGCTGGCGGGGGCGTTGAACGCATTGTCCCGTCATGCGCACCCGTGCGCGGCCATCGGCGACTCGTATGTGCTGCGTGCGTTGTCACATGCGGGCTGGACACCGCGGCTTGACGCGTGCGTCGTGTGCGGTGAACGTGACAATCTGGATTTCTTCTCCGTCCCCGCGGGCGGCGTGATGTGCGTGAAAGACCATGTCCCCGGCTCGCAGCGTATTACGCTCGACACCCGCGAACAGCTCCAGGCCTTGGTTGAAGGTGATTGGGCGATTCTCGACATGGTCGAAGAGCGTGCCGACACGCGCAAACTTGTCGAGGAATGGGGTGAATACTACATGGAACGCCCGATTCGTTCGCTGCGCTTGTTAGATTCATAACTATGGCTTTCGAACATGTGGATTACAAGTCGCTGGATGTGCCGGCGGCTCCGTTCTCAGACCCGTCAATCATCCCGGATTTCCCGAAGGACAAAGTGCCGCGTCACGTGGGCGTGATCATGGACGGCAACGGCCGCTGGGCCAAACAACGCGGATTGATCCGCACCGATGGTCATCAGGCCGCCGAACCGGTGGTATTTGACACCATCGCTGCTGCAATCGAATGCGGGGTGCGGTATCTGAGCCTGTATACGTTCTCCACGGAGAATTGGAAGCGCTCGCCGCAGGAAGTGCGGTTCCTCATGGGCTTCTCCCGTGACATCATCCACCGCCGCGTCGCCCAGATGGACGAGTGGGGCGTGCGTGTGCGTTGGGCCGGCCGTCGTCCGAGGCTGTGGAAGTCGGTGATTGACGAACTCGAAATGGCCATGGAACGCACGAAGAACAACAAGGTCATCGACGTGGTGTTCTGCATCAACTATGGCGGGCGTGCAGAAATAGCTGATGCGTGCGCGGATATCGCGCGTGAGGTGCGCGCCGGCAAAATCAAGGGCGATCGCGTCACCGAGAAGATGATCGCCGAGCACCTGTACAACCCGGATATTCCGGATTGTGATTTGGTGATCCGTACGTCGGGCGAGCAGCGTACCTCGAATTTCTTGGCATGGCAGGCGGCTTACGCGGAATACGATTTTGTGCCGGAACTGTTCCCGGACTATGGGCGTGAAGCGTTCTGGCGGTCAATCGACCATTACATCCACCGCGATCGCCGGTTCGGCGGGGTAAAGAAGTAAGCTGCGGCGTTCTCTCTCACAAACTGGTTACGTTAAGCGGTGCCTGAGCGTAGCTGGTTTGTGAAGGGGCGTGTGTCGGGCATCCAGCGCAAGCCGTGGGACGGTGATTTCGTCGAATCGTTGAGAACATGGGACCGGCGGATCGCGCGATTTGGAGGTTCCGGGAATTCTCGCCAGCATGCCCCGGAAATCCAAAACTTCCGTATGACACCTCAGACCCTTAGAAAACCAAGCCCTACGAGACTTCTCCGACAACCGACTGTTTGGCAATGATTGCGCAGGGGATGAGCGCCGGCGATTTGTCCCCGCTAACTGTCGGGATGGTGACAGCATGGTAAGCGGGTGTTGCGCGATTTTCGGTAATCGGGTCGCCGCCTTCGATCATGGATATGACTTTGCAAGCTCCCCAGAACCCCATCTCGTAGTGGGGAAGTTCCACGCTGGTCAGCGCAGGCACCGTGGTGTCACAGATGACTTCGTGGTTGTCCACACCAATCACTGACAGGTCGCTGCCGATGGTGAGTCCATGTTTGAACGCATAGTCGTACACGTACACCGCCCGGGCATCGTTGAATGCGAACACGCCATCAGGTTCGGTCTCATCAAGCAGCCGTTCGACCGCCCCGAACGCTGGCGTGCCCTGCGATACCCGGACAATGAGTCGATTGTCAAACGGAATTCCCGCGTCGTGAAGCGCGTTCTCGTAGCCAGTCATCCGACCGGTTTGTGCAAGCGTTCCGACGCCGACTCCGATGTAGGCGATGCGCCGGCAACCGGCGTCGAGTAGATATTTCGTTGCGCTATAGCCGATGCCGACCTCATCGGGTGCGATGCTTGGATGTGCGCCGTTGCATTCCGTAGCGTTGACAACGACCACGGGCCGGTCGTTGAGAGCATGGGGAACGGATACCAGTCGGTTTGCGAATTTCGCGTAGATGTATCCGCCGACGCCCCAACCGAGCATGTGACTGAGGTCCTGTTCGAGATTCCGTTTGCCGTCCGCGTCGATGATGAACATCATGTAGCCGAGCTGGCGTGCGGCATCTTGCGCTCCGTGAATGATTTCGCCGGCGTACGGCGTAGTGGCGACTTGATCGCTGATGAAGGCGATAGTATGCGTGGCACCTTTGCGTAGGGACGCCGCGAGTTCGTTGTAGTGGTATCCCATTTCCTCGGCAGTACGTAGGATATCGCGTGCCAGATCAGGCCGCACGCGCTTGTCGTAGCGGTGATTCAGCACAAGCGACACCGTCGATGTCGATGTGTGCATCTTTGCTGCGATATCTTTGATTGTTACCACAGTCCTATTGTACTGAAATTCCGAGAGGGAGCATGGAGAATCCTGCGGAGTTTCGTATGATGACCACGTGTTGGACGACCTGTGACATCCTGCCCGCTCCGGCACAGATGGTGGCCCGCTGTTGTGCGACTATGGCGTCGCACAACAGCGGGATATGGCTTCCTGGCGCCGACGCTCGGCCGTCACTTGCCTTGGTCCTGCTTTCCGTCGAGAATCTCGTTGACCAGCTCCTGCTTGGCGTGAATCTGCCCGCTGAATCCAGGGCGAATATCCAGCCGGATGACCACGTCGGTGCGGTAGCCCTGTCCCGCGAGCTTCATCGTCGCATCGCGAATGGTGGCGAGCACCTGATCAAGATCGCCTTCGATGTTGGTGAACATGGCGTTGGTCTCGTTCGGCAGTCCCGACTGACGAATCACATCAACCGCTTGTGCCACATACGTTGATTTCTCAGGGCTCGCTCCGGCCGGGCTGATGGCGACAGCTGCGACCGTGTTGATGTACGGCTTGCCGGTTTCCGGGTCGACCGGCACTTCCTGACGTTCCGCGTTGCGATCGAGGGTCATAGTGATAGTGTTCCTTTCTGTTGGGTTCTGCTCAGGAGGCATCCGTGCTATCCGCGGGATCCCTCCGTCGATGCCTCATATGGTGGATTACCTGATGTTACTTTCTGATTATCGCCGGTCACAATGACGAGTCACTCGGCGTCCTGCGGACGAAGGTCAGCGCGTCCGCCACCGCCACGCGTGATCCATCGGCCCGGACCCGTGCCCGAGGTCCAGCCCCGCGGCGATGGCCCCGGTCAGATATGCCTTACCATCGCGAATCGCCGATGCCAGCGTCTCTCCGCGCGCCAAAGCGCTCGCAATCGCGCTGGACAACGTGCAGCCGGTGCCATGCGTATTGGGATTGTCGATATGCTCGCCACGGAACCACACCAAATTCCCGTCCGTGTCGGCGAGTACGTCGCTTGCACCCTGAACGCTGTGCCCGCCTTTGACGAGCACAGCGCATCCATACCGCGAAACCAGATGCCGGGCGGCATGAGCCATGGCATCCGGTGTGCTGATGGAACCCTCGCCGAAGTCCTGCCCGCACAGCACTTCCGCCTCGGGAATATTAGGGGTGATGAGCCGGCACAACCCAAACAGTCCGGTCAACGCGCTCTCGGCATTCGCGTCGAGCAAGCGCGTGCCGCTGGAGGAGACCATGACCGGATCGAGCACCACATTCGGTGCTTGGTACTTGCGCAATGCATCACCGATGACCGCGATGAGTCGTGCGTTGGAAACCATGCCGATTTTCGTGGCTGCCGGCGGAATATCGGTGTATACCGCATCCAGCTGGGCAGCGAGGATATCCGGGCTCACATCTTCGACCGCGCTGACGCCTTGCGTGTTCTGCGCGGTGATGGACGTGATGGCGCTCATGCCGTAGACCCCACACGCGAGCATGGTTTTCAGGTCCGCTTGAATTCCCGCCCCGCCGGAGCAGTCGCTGCCGGCAATGGTGAGTACTGCGGGCACCTCATCGGCGTTCCCCACGGATGATGTCCCCGCTGCCGGGGCATGCGAGAGCGTACGCGCCGCATACCCGTGATGTCCGCTCCCGCGAACACTCCGCCATGCATCCACCATGGCTTGTGTGGTGGCTTTCGGATCGTCCGCCCCTGCAATCGCCGACACCACGAACCAGCCGGCTGCCTTGGATGCGGCCAAATCGCGCATATCGGCAAGCGTCACGCCACCGCCGATAACGACCGGATAATCGCTGGCAGTACAGATGGTGTTGATCAAGTCGATGCTCAGGAAATGCTTGCTACCGTCATCCTCGACGACGATGGCATCAGGCTTGGTGGTGGAGGGGTGCAGCGGTGCGGCGCCGATGTAGTCGATGCAGCCGCTCGGCAGTTCGTTGATGAGTTTGACGAGGCTTTCGGTTTCCGCGCTCAGGCCGATGATGGCGTCGTCGCCGAGCAGTTGTCGCGCCTCGCGCGGGTCCATGTCGTCCTGCCCGATATGCACGCCGTCGACCTTGATACCCAGATTGCGGCACTGCCAGACGACGTCCACGCGGTCGTCGATGACGAAGGCGACCGTGTCGGACTTGCCGTTGTCTTCGATAATCTGCGCGATATCCCGTGCTGTTTCGGTGAGCTGCTTGGCGTCCGCGGTTTTGTCTCGCAACTGGATGAACGTGGCGCCGCCCTGCAGCGCGTCGTCGACGATATCGCCGACCGGGCGTCCCTTGGTATCTTGCGACCCGAGGATGCAGTAGGCGGTCAAGTCGAAGGTATCGCGCATGGAGACGTAGGGGTAGTTGGTCATGGTGTTTCTTTCTGTTATTGGGCCGATTGTGACCCTTGGTTCTGAAGTTCCGAAGTATCGTACTGGGGCATACTGCCGAATGTATAGATACTATGCAAACGATTCATTCGTTCAATATCAGCAATATCTCACTAAAATATGCCGGTGGGATGATTACGTTTGCGTAATCGTTGCTCGCCGCTGGTCTCACCGCGTCGGTGTTGCGGGCATGCCGGGCGTGCCTCTTGACGGTGGAGCAACGTCTACATTCTTGGCGCGGTTCGATTGCGACTTGTGTCAGGCCGTGCCCGCGGTGTCTGACGATACGCTGTTTTGCGACGCAGGGACTTGCAACACGATGATTGGCGATGCGGCGATGTCTTCGGCGGTGACGTTCCACAGCGCGTCAAGGAATCGGGTTTGGAAACTTCCCGGTCCGGTGCAGCCTTCCGCAGCCTGCTCGGAGGCACGGTTGTACAATGCGCTCGCAGCCAGCGCGGCGGTAAGCGGATCGGCTACGGCGAGATAGGTGGCGGTGACCCCGCCGAGCGAGCATCCGGCACCGGTGATTTTCGTCATCATCGAGCTGCCGCCGGGCAACCGGTACACGGTGTCTCCGTCGGTGACAAGATCCGTGGCGCCGGACACGGCGACAGCGGCACGGTGATTTGGCGCGTAGTTGCGCAAATATCGCGCCATCACGATTGCGGCATTTGTGGCGCTGTCCACGTCATCTACGGCTTCGACGCCTGCCGGTCGTGTGGTTCCCTTCTTGGCTCCTGTATCGGAACCTGCGGATGGGACGTTAAGATCCCAGATTCCCGCCAACGCGATGATTTCTGATGCATTGCCCCGCACAATGGTCGGGGGAGCGGAGCGGAATGACCACAGAATGGCAGAACGGGTGCGCCCGATGCCGGCGGCGACGGGGTCAAGCACCCACGGGTGGTGCATGGCTTGCAACGACCGCGCAATATTGCCGAGCACGTCCCTGAAGAACGGCAGCAGGGTGCCGACGTTGATGTAGGTGGCCTTGGCGATTGCCGCGGTGTCGATGATGTCGTCCGGCAGGTAGCTCATCGCCGCGGTGCCGCCCGCCGCGAGCTGCGCGTTGGCGACGAGGTTGACGGTCACGAAGTTCGTGAATGATTGGGCGAGCGGAGTGGTTTCCTTCACTTCACGCACAGCCTTCGCAATCAGCTGGCGCTCGGGGTCGTCCGCTGACAACGGTGTTCCGTTCAGGGCTGCGCTGGTACTGCCGGTGATATCTGGTGATGCGTCTGTGCTCATCATTGCTCCCTACGCTGGTTCTAACCAACAGGTTCTAAGGGTCAGGCACGGTGCCTTTCTCAGCCTTGCCTTGCGGCGGGCTCCCCTGCATTGGATTACTCGAGTCATCGTATGGATGCCCGTGGACACGGGGTGGATTCAGGGCGGATTGGCGCGTGCAGGTTGCACGCCGCTGAGGTTCAGGGTTCCGGATAATATTAAGAGGTTACGTATGTCCTGCCGAGTCCGAATGACGTAGGTCTTTTCCAGGCGTTGCTGACAGCGCTGAGGCTCCCCGGGGCGCTGACACGGTTGTCTTCCGGTCGCCTTGCGCCGCCGTGGATGTGTGGTTGCTGTCGGTCTTGGGATTGCCGCCCCTGTTTGGCCGAGACCCAACATGTACGACAGCGGTTTGGACATGCTTGTGGATTTCCCTTTGCCCAGTGCGTGGCAGATGGTGTTGCGCTTCTGGTTCTGCCTGCCCTCAGAAATGATGTTCACTTCAGTGTTTTCAGATGCCATGATGAGTTTTATTTCCGCATCCATCTGGGAGTGGGTAATGATGGTCGTCATCTCCAGTCTCGTCTGGGCGGTGTTTATCCATCTTGCCTATCGACGCAAGGAACTTGGTCTCCTGCTCTTCCCATATGCGATGATGAGTGTGCTGGGAGCTCGATATTTTGCCGCTCATCATGAAGGAATCATACTTGGGTTCTTCATCATGATGTTGTGTGTCCTATACCGTGACAGCCCTTTGAATACGGATGATGTTCCGGCATGGATGAAGGCCCTGGGAGCCCGCGCATTCGCACACATGAGTGAACACGATCGTGCGCTGGTAATTAATGCCGGCAAATGCGTGGGAGTGCTTCTGCTCAGCATCAGCGTCTACTGGAATGTCTACGCCTGCGTTACGGATGTGCTGTACCCGTATTCCCAGGCACGTGCCTTGAGCTCGCTGATTGAGCGTGGAAACCTGCAGAACGAGAGAATGATGTCCGGATGGACGCGATTGGAGGCGACGAAAGAGGAAAGGCAGAAATGGGAGGGCGCCTACTGCGGCGGCGGAGACAAGTGCATCGATTTCACCACATGGTATCCGGCCGACCTCATTGTCGCGAATCCGTATTTCAGCAAGAATCTGATATCGAATTCGCAAGACGGATCAAGCTATCTGTTGTGGTATCAGCCTGCGGGACAAGCCAAGAAAGACCTCGAAACGTGGAAGAACGAGGAAGAGCCGGCGCTGTATTTCACGCTATATCAGCCCTTCTATTTTAAGGATCTGGGATACAACCGTGCCGATTACATTGAGGTACGGTACGTGCACTTGGTACGTCCATGGAAGGACCAGTACAAAGCCTCGACGTGCAGCGTGTATATGCGTCGCGATGTGTATCGCAAAGTGTTCCACAAGGAGGCGCCGAAAGGGATGGTCGTCGATATCAGTTGATGTCGACGACTGATTGCTCCGGTGTTGGTCGTCAGTGTTGATTGGCGTTGATTGGCATGGTCGGCGGTGGCCGGCGGTGGCCGGGCGGGTGATGTGTCGTGTTGCGCATGCCGGCGCATGCGTGTCGTGGGGTTGGTCATGATGGTGGGCGTGACACGCGTGGGTTCTGTTGAGTTGCGCATGCCGGCGCGTGCGTGGCCTGGTGGCGTATGTGGTATTGGGGCTGCGGATGGTGGGTTCTGTCGAGTTCCGTATGCCGTGGCATGCGTGTGGTGACGGTTTGTCATGGTTGGCGATGGTTGGATGGCCGTTGTGTCGTGTTGCGTATGTGGGGACATGCGCTAATTTCCCGATATTGTTCCGGGCGTCGGTTTGTGAGGATTGGCTCGCACGATGGCAGTCCGGGTTGCCGGGGGTATGGTTCGGCCCCCGCCCGCATGGTGTGGACGGGGGCCGAAACCGGATTGGGCGCCGCTAGGGACTCAGACGCCGGGGCTCGGTAGGAGACACGTGGCTCCTACCGCCGCGGCTCAGTAGGCGACGCGGGATTGGACGAGTTTCTCGAACTCCTTGCGGTCCTGGCACCGCTGCTCGGCCACGTCGAGCTGCACGTCGCCGCGGTTGACCAGCCGCGCGAGGTCCTGGTCCAGGGTGTGCATGCCCAGGTCGCCGCCCGACTGCAACTGCGTGCGTACCTGGTGCGTCTTGCCCTCGCGGATCAGCGCGCTGATCGCCGGCGTCGCGTACATCACCTCGGTCGCCGGGACACGCCCGTGCCCGCTCGCCTTCGGCAGCAGCGTCTGCACGATCACCGCCCGCAACGTGGACGCGACCTGCACGCGGATCTGCTGCTGCTGGTTCTCCGGGTACACGTCGATCAGACGGTCCACCGTCGAGCCCGCGTCCTGCGTGTGCAGGGTCGCGAACACCAGGTGACCGGTCTCCACCGCCGTCAACGCGGTGCTGATCGTCTCCAGGTCACGCAACTCGCCGACCATGATGATGTCCGGGTCCTCACGCAACGCGTGCTTGAGCGCCTCCGCGAAACTCAACGTGTCCGTGCCGACCTCACGCTGGCTGACCACGCAGTTCTTGTGCCGGTGCACGAACTCGATCGGGTCCTCGATCGTGATGATATGGTCGTGCCGCTCCGCGTTCGCCTTGTCCACGATCGCGGCCAGCGTGGTCGACTTGCCCGAACCCGTCGGCCCGCACACCAGCACCAGGCCGCGCGGCAGGAGCGCCAGGTCCGCGATCCTCTGGTCCAGGCCCAACTGGTTGACCGTCTTGATCTCCAACGGGATCGTACGCAACGCCGCGCACACGCCGTTACGATCCTGGTACACGTTCACACGGAACCTGACCAGGTCACCGATCGCGAACGACACATCCAACTCGAGCTCCTGCTCGAACCGCTGCAACTCCTCATCCGTCGTCATCACCTGCACCGCAGCCAACGTCCGCTCCTTATCCCAGAC